>JBKGHI010000017.1:0-65212 GCA_046520405.1 Myxococcus sp. 1LA | reverse complement strand
GCCACCTGGTTGCCTCGCTGTCCGACCTGCCACCGCACCAACCCCCATCGCACCTTACGTCGCCCGCCCGGCCTCCCGGTCCACCCCTCGGGTCCCTGACGCAGTAGTGTTAAGAAGTTGGGCCTGCCCTATGAACTGACGCCAGTAGATTTGACAAAAGACGATCAAAATCAGCGTGCCTATCTGACGATGCACTCGTTAGACAGCCGATCGCGATGTTCGCACGGCCTCAGGCGGTACGCCTGAGATCACCTCGGAACAGGCTCGGATTTGCAGAGTTCTGGGAGTTGCGGCCGGAGAGGTAGCCATGAACCCGGTCCATGAACAGGGCAATGGTGCGACAGCGGTGAGTGAGGGTGACGTTGGCGTGCAGGTTCAGCCACACCCTTTCAATGAGGTTGCCTCTGGGCAGTACGGCAGCAGAAAGTGGCGCACGGCGCCCACCCTGTGTCAGGGAAGTTGTCGCCTCGGCTGACCAGCCGAGCTGCGCGATGGCCTGGAGTGCCTTCTTGCTGCTATGGACCGACGCGTTGTCGAGGATGATGCGGATGCGGCGAGCCTGTCGGCACTCGCCCGCCAAGCGCAAGAACAGTTGGATGTAGAGTTCACTGGCCTTGGACTTACTCTAACCCCACGTCAGCTTTCCCGTTCTCGAATAGCGCCTCAGCCTTTCCTGGGGGACATCAAGCCCAAGGGACTCTCGCCTAGAGACAGCCATATCGAGGGCGCCGAGGACCCTGTGCCGGACGATTCTCTCGCCCATACCCCTACGACGCGCCAGGTCAAGAGGTCTAGCCCCTGGACAAGGAGAGGCAGACTTCGGCCGCCCACACGTAGGCGATATCACCTGCCCGGGTGCGGATGGCCCCAGGGGAGACCCAAGTCGCGAGCGACCGCGTTGGGCGCGACCGGCTGCGGCGGTCTCTGTCTGTGGCCCGAACAAAGAACGCTTTCTTGGTCCGCCAAACCCTCTCCGACATCGCCCCCTCCATCACGCCGGGGGCCACGGATGCGGGTAAAGATTCGGATGACTCTCACAACGCTCAATTTACCTTATGGAGCATTCGGTACAAGTTGCCAATCAACAAAACAGCCGCCATCATTGGGGCGATGCAAGCTCCAGCAGCACCAAGAACAGGCTCAAAGACAACGAGCAATACATAGACCACCGAAACACAAATCCACTCCCACCTCTCGCCAATGCAAGCAGCACCAACGTGGCCCCGAACATCCCAAAAGAAAGAAGTTCACCAGCTCCAACACTCCCCGCCACCCCAGCCCCAAGTATAGACAGCAAGTCAAATGCGCCCAGATATCTTCATAGAAAACACCCTCTCCAGATGCGAGGCACTCAAAGCCACAAGACTATGGCACGGAGAGCCACTCATTAGACCCAGAGCATGGCTCAACAACTTCAAGCCCCCCGACCAACTAGTGGCCGCCGCAATACTGAATCAATTCACATTCATCTCAGACTTCCATGCCAATAAAATGCTCACCGCCGCCTTCGAGCGACTAATCGAGCAAACAACATCAACACACACCCACATCAAAGACAGGGAGACTTCACTCAAGTCATTTCTCTCGAACGCAGTCTTCACCCGAACAGAAGGCGAAAACCCCAACCCGACAGATTCAGGGAACATCTACTGCAGAAAAGCAAGGCAGGTCCTTGCCATTCCGGAATCAAGCATCAAAGAACCCTACGACGCCCTCCAATCAGCTCGCGCAGGCCAGCCGGTTGTCTTTATCGATGACTTCATCGGCTCCGGCAATCAACTAATCGAAACTTGGGAACGCCAATACCTCAATACCCAACCCAGCTCTTTTGCGGAGGCATTTGCGGCAAATCCATTCCCTGTCCACTACTTATGCACAGTAGCTACCGCCTACGGCATATCCAGAATCCATCAAAAGGCCCCAGACATAAACATCCACTGCGCCCACACTCTCGACAAGACCTACTCGATACGCAACATCGATGACAACCTAAACATCACGGGACTCTCACCACTATCCGGCAAGATCGAAGACTTCCTTGAGCGCACGAGCAAAGAACTAATCCTCCCGACATACATGCAGCAAGGGACGAATTTCAAATACGGGTACCACAACCTCTCACTAACCCTCGCATTCGAACACTCAGTGCCTGACGCAACGCTCCCTGTTATTTGGGCACAAAGCACCGACCCTAAGTGGATCCAACTCTGCCCGAGACGATAATGAACGCGACAAGCGAAGCCCTGTCTGACATGTTTGGTGACTATCGAGCTGAATGGAGGCCGGACCTATTCGCCAGTCTTTTTATCCGACCAACATACTTCGGCAGTCTTGAATCTCGAAAGCCGTGCGTCCTCATCGGAGGAAGAGGAACCGGAAAAACAACTGCACTGAGAAGCTTACGCTACGATGCTACAGCATCTCGCCTCAGACTAGCACAAGGGAAGCACTTGCCCTATCTGGGCGTATACCTTCGCATCAACAAAAACAGAGTAAGAGCATTTCAAGGGTCGGGACTGGATTCAGAAGAATGGAATCGACTATTCTCCCATTATTTCAATCTACTCGTAACAACCGAACTGGCACGACTCTACTCATGGCTTGTAGACAACGAGGGATGGCCGAATCCGAGCTTTGAGACTCTACGTGACGTCTCCGAAACTCTGAATCTGCATGAGGTAACCTCACTAAGTTCACTGAGCAGCAAGCTTCGAACATCCCTCAACTTACTTGAATTGTACGTAAACAACATCGGCAGAACAACGCCTCCCGTCATTTCGATGCCCGAGGCCCCCGTGCGAGCATTTGTCGATCTGCTCCAAGGCTGCCCTGAACTCAACAAAAGAATTATTTTCTGCTGCGTCGACGAATACGAAAACCTTCTCGCCTCACAACAAAAAATTATCAACACGTACATAAAGCACTGCGAACTCCCTCTCTCTTACAAGATCGGAGTCCGACGCTATGGCATCCTAAGCCGTCAAACCCTGGACGAGTCGGACCTACTACGGGCGCCTGAGGACTATGACGAAATCGACATTGCTACCGACGAAGACATTTTTGAAAAATTCGCCTTAGCAATCGCATCAATTCGTCTCCAGCGAGCCAACGAACTGGGCGCAAGCGTTGATTCAGACATCAAGAACCTTTTACAGGAATACTCACGAAGGGATGAAGCCCTTGTACTGGGCGCGGGAGAAATCTCTGACCAAGTCCTCGCTGAACTCAAAACGGCAAAAAATCCAGACATTCAAAAATGGGCAACCACTCAGCGCAAGGAAGACATATACTTCCTCAAATACTGGGCAGAGGTCGAAGGCGAGCCCATTGATCAATTAGCACTCGACTGGATGCGCAATCCAGAACAATGGAACGACCGAATAAATAACTACGGATACGCGAGCCTATTCTGGCTATCAAAGGGAAGAAAAGGCGTCCGCATTCGAAAATACTACTGCGGCATCACCACATTCCTGAGCTTGGCCTCGGGAAACATTCGATACTTCCTCGAATTGGTCGACGAAAGTATCCTACGTCATTTCGCAACAACAACCGACGAGGCTGGAATACCAGTCCGCATCAGCCAAAAAGCACAAACTGAAGCCGCAAAAACCGTCGCAAAACGTCGACTGGAACAGCTTGAGGGGCTTAGCGAACGAGGTGGCGAACTCAAACGCCTCGTCCTTGGTCTCGGCAAAGTGTTTTTTGAGTTCGCCCGCTCGCCACAGGGACATACTCCAGAAGTCAGTTCGTTCGTCCTCAGCGGCGACCAAACCAAGAAGAACGAACTTCTTCACATAATATACGACGGCGTAGGTCACCTGGCATTAGAAGCTGCCACTAGAACAAAAGCCACAAGCACTCACGAGATGAAGGACGACGAGTTTCGGCTCCACCCCATCTTCTGCCCATTCTTCGAGTTCTCACACAGGAAGAAGAGAAGAGTCACATTCAAAGCAGAGGCGTTGCTGATGCTAATCGGTGACGACCCAAGCCGCGCAATGTCGACCCTCCTGAAAGGCCGAGTCACTTCGAGTGCGGACGAGATGCCCGAGCAACTGGCCATGTTCTCAGCATTCTATGATGGAGGCGGCGCCCAATGACCAACGCGACTCGACACAACTTACGCACGAGAACATTCACACAGCTATCCATTGCCGACATTCTTGAAGCTCCAGTATGCATCTATGCCTCATCTGGGCCAGATGAGCGCAGCGCTCTCCCTATCTGGCAGCATCGAGCAACGGTCGCACCCCAGAAATGCATTGCCGTCACGAGAGAGGATGCTGATGAGATTACAGTGAGCCGCAGTAACAAACAGTGGAGCATCGCACTTAGAAATGAAGAGCAAATCTCAGCTCTCTTTGAAAACACCAGCGCCGCCTATATCGACATATCAGGCCTGAGTCACCACGTCTGGGCGCCAATTCTCAGATCTGCAATAGGCATCTGCAACTCCGTATGGACTGTGTATGCGGAACCAATTAGCTACAAAGTCCATAACAGCCCGTCATCGTTCACTGTCTTTGACTTGAGCGAAGGATTCAACGGCCTATCGCCGCTACCAGGATTCGCACGACTTCGCGGCCCGGAAGATGAGACCAACGCAATATTTGTTCCATTCCTCGGCTTCGAAGGAATGAGAGTCAAGTCGCTCGCAATGAACCTTGACCCTATCCCCAAAACAATACCAATAGTCGGACTTCCTGGTTACAGGATCGAATTCCCGGCACACGCAGTTGCAAGCAATAGAGACTTCCTTGAAGACCAGCGCGCGTTGGGAGACATCAGACTAGCAAGGGCCAGTTGCCCATTTGAGGCGCAACACATTCTCGCAGAAATTCAGCGAGACTTTCCAGATAGATACATGTATATAGCCCCTATAGGAACAAAACCGCAAGCATTAGGCGCAGTACTCTATGCCCTCGAAAACCCGGAATCCTCCGAATTAATGTATGATCACCCGAAGCGAAAGGCCAACCGGAGCCGGGGAATTGGTCGAATCCACATCTACACCATTAAATAAATGACGCTTGCTTCTTTCGACAAGTACTATACGCCGATAGATGTTGCCGAGCGATTGGCGGCAGCATTCAGCCGCCGCCAAGTCTCAGTGGTGATCGATCCTGCGTGTGGCGATGGTCGACTTCTAGATGCGATCGCTAAAGTATTTCCGAAAGCTTGCCTCTTAGGCATAGATGTCGACAAGACTGCTATTCGAAAGCTTCGCCGTAACCGTCCGCTCTGGGTCGTTTCGCGCGCGAATATGTTATCGCGTCGTTCAAGGCAGCGATCTGCAGCCCACCTAGCCGCGACTGACTGCGATCTAGTTGTCGCCAATCCACCTTTTAGCATGGGATTCACCAAGGGGCACATCTTCCGACATCAAACTGGGTCTTTTCGAACCAGTTTGGCGATGCGCTACTTGCTTGAGAGCATCGAGTCCTTCAATCCCAGAGTTGGATTTGCCGCAATACTCCCGGAATCAGCTGCATACTCACAGCTTGATGCAACGGCTCGTGCATATCTTGGGCGACATTTCGAGTGGGCTGAAACCGAGAGACTTCCGAGGACAGCATTTAGTGGGACGCGGGCGCGCGCAATACTTGTGGTCGGCTGGCGGCGCGAAGAGATTCGACCTGCACTCCGGTCCGTTCCTCGACGAACTCCAAATGAACCTAGGCATGAGAGGCTAGTTCGTGGCGGCCTCCCCAGGCACGAGGCCAAGAAGTTGAAGAATGGAGTGCCCTTTCTGCACACAACATCGCTTGGTTCGTTAGCAAGCGGGGTACGATTGAGCTTGCCTCAGGTGCATCCAATCAAGAGAGGACTCGTCTTAGGACCTGCAGTTGTCTTTCCGCGAGTAGGTGAGGTCAGTCGCAATCAAATCGCAATCGTCCCATCCGATCTTTACGTTCAATTGTCCGATTGCGTCATGGCAATACGCGCAAAAAGTCACGTAGATGCGCAGAGTATTCGCGAAACCATATTAACCCACTGGGCGGAATTCTCTTCGCTGTTCAAGGGCACGGGCGCCCGTTATGTAACGGTCGCCAGAATGAACACGTGGATTGAGAAGAACATCCCCCCACAGTAAGGGCAGGCAGCCCAGCGGACACTTTCTAGCTGTGCCACACGCTATAAAGAACAAACATCAGAGCCCCCACCACGAGTTGGCCACCGACGAACAGCGCCATCCTCCACGGTAGTCGCACCGGCCGGCCTTGGAAGTCATCAAACCGCACTAGGGCGAACAGGGCCCAGACCAGCGTCATCACACCGCTGAGCACGAAGCCCTTCACCGGGCTCTCCACAGGCGGGGCGAAGATGAAGTGGTACAGCACCGCGGGCACCACGAACGCCACCAGCAGCACCAGTCCCCAAACCCGCGCCGCAGGCACCAATGTCGCCGCCCTGCGCATCCTCCGGGCCCGGCCCAGCTTCGGCGCCATCTCGCTCACCGGCGTCGGCTTGGGCAGCACCTTCCCCTTCCACACCAGGTAGTGCGTGGCCATCAGCCGCGACGCTCGCGTCAAATTGAAGCCCTCCACCGGCGTCCCCGCCGCCATCGCGCTGCGGCAGCTCACCGCCCAGTCGATGTAGTGGTGGACCTCCTCCAGCGGCAGCTTGACGATGCTCCGAATCACCTCGCGCGCAACAACGGGCGCCAGCGGGTCCACGTTCCACCCATCCGGCCCCAGCGTGCGCAGCGCCTCGTCCTCCCGCTTCGCACCCACGGGCACGCCCTCCTCGCCCTGGGACTCCAGCTCCCACGCCATGGTGCCCACGTCGCCCATCCACACCCGCGTACACTTGAAGCCCGCTTCCTTCGCCAGGCTGGCCACGCGCGTCAGGAAGCCGTCCTGCTCCGCCGCCTCCGCCTCGCCTTCGACGACGCGCGGCGCACCGAGCACCTGCACGTCGATGAGCGTCAGCGCCGGCCCGAACTGGAAGACGTCCGCGACGACGATGTCGCTCCGAGGCGGCTCCCCGAACGACGTCCCCAGCGCGGCGTCCATCCACTGCCGGACCCTGGACCGGTCCGGGCTCCCATGAATCCAGAGGTGATTCGCGATGCCGTAGGCCATGTGTTCCTCGGCCCGGATGCCTACCAGAGACGCGGCGCCACGCTCCAGGAGGATTGGAGCCCGCCCCCCTCCCTCTCCCGGATGCCACCCCGGGTCATGGTAGACAGGGACGCACCGCATGGACCGCCTGTCCCAACTCTTCTGGCTCTGGATGCTCTTCTTCGCCGTCAACGCCCTCTGGGCGCTGGCTCAGGCCGCCGTGGCCAGCACCCTGGGCGCTCGGCCCGTGTCCGTCGTCCTCGGCTACGGCCCCACCCTGCTCTCCGCCCGCCTGGGGAGCATCCTCTGGGCCTTCCGCCCCCTCGCGCTCGGCAGCGCGGTGAGCTTCGACGAGCCCACCTCCGAGGGCGCCCCCACCCAGAGCCGCCTGCTCCAGCTCTCCCCGCCCCTGCACGCCGCCGTCATCCTCCTGCCCTGGGCCGTGCAGGTCGCCATCGCCATGGCCTGCCTGGGGCCCTCGGAGGGCCTGCGCCACTTCGTGAGCGGCTTCGCCATCCCCTTCGAGCCCTCGCTGCTCCCCAGCCGCGTGGAGCGCTTCCTGGCGCTCCTCCAGGACGGCGACCTGATGCGCGCCTGGGGCCTGATGAGCGCGAAGCTGGCCGCCCTCAACCTCCTGCCCCTGCCCGCGCTCGCCGGAGGCACCTTCCTGCTCCTCCCGTGGCGCAAGGGCTACCCCGTCTGGGCCGGCCTGCTCGGCATCCTCGGGCTGCTCGCCGCAGTGCCTTGGGCCCTCTACGTCCTCTACCTCCTCATCAAGGCGCTCATCTGACGGTCCGGGACCGGGGTAACGAACCGCGTCCGGGTCGGCCAAACGGATCGCGGCACCTGCTCGTTCAGAGCTGGCCGATTGGGGCCGATTGCTCTTTGCTCTTGCCGCGCACGCTATTTGAAGGGCTCGCGAGGAGAGGCGCAGAAAATGCCATCGCGGAGCCGGACCACCAGAAATCACGCTCGTGAGGGGACCCAAGCCATTGAGGCAACAGCAGTCTCCGCGAGAAGCGGAACTGAATGCTCCCATCCTGCGGTTCTCCGGTCGAGTCAGGACTGCCCGAAGGCCACCGCCGGAGCCGACCAATGCCTTGACGCGGCTCGGGAACCGTAGTCCGGAGGCCATCAACCAAGCGGCTCACCGGACCATCAACAAAGGTGCGCGGCAACAATGAAATCGAACAGCACTGCGCAAGCGTGATGGAGCCTTCTCCGAGCAAGGGCTCCATGAGAGTCATCCAAGCGCCGGGGTCCATTCGTCGACTTCGACCTCCAACGAGGACTCAGTGGAGAGCTTCCCCAGAAGCCTTCTAAGGGCTCCGGCGTCACGACCGCCCAACGTAAAGGCCTGGTTTCCCAGGAGTTCATCTCGAGGCGTGCGCTCGCATATCAAGACCACATCGTTCCGCTCATACAGTCCACAACGAGGACCGGTTGTCATCGGTTTGGTGAAGCCCTGGCTGACCATCACCTGATCGAGATGGGCGAGGAGATCTGGCTCATCACAAGAGAGCATCCCCTCACATCGCTGAGGCATCGTGTTGACCCTGAACTTCAGGAGCGCCCCCCAGGCCAACATTTCTCCCAGGGTTTCGAACCTGTCATGCAGCTCTCCGCCATTGGCATACCGCTCCGTCACCAACGCATCGCCCCGTGCCGGTGCGTCGAAATCGTAGAAGAGATGCAATGGCATCATCTCATCAGACTCATATCCAATGAGCAGGAACCGTGGATCTGGATGGAGCGTCTTCTCTGTATAGCAGCGGAGAATGCGCTCTGCTGAGAAGTCCAGGGTCGGATAGGACAAGGCCCCCATGCAACGTCCCATGCGACGCAGGAACCACAGATAGAACGGAGGCAGAGGCCGACCTGCCAGTCGCTCGATCTGTGCGATCGTTTCCGGGCTGGCCCCCTGCCACTGCTCCCCAAGTCCTGGAACGATCCTCAGGAGCAGATCTTCCACTTCAACCGCTAGTTCGTGTGTTGACATTCCTGCACCTTGTCTTCAGGACAGAGCATCGCGGGGAGGAGAAAGTTGCATGTCATGCAGGGCGGAACGGTCTTGCCATGACCGAACTGACCTTCGACTTCCTCGCCACTCTCCGCGTCGCGAAACTTGATTTTCGCATCAACTGGCTGCTTGGCGCTGTGATGCCAGCGTTCGGTGATGCCACCTGGATAGGCATTGTCCTCCAGGCAGTAGACAAGTGCCTTGGGCCCAGCACAGGAACCGGGCGGATATGCCGCGGACGAGGTCTCGCCAAGCTTGCTCTTCCTTGAACGAGACTCAAGCCGCTCCCACGTCCTATCAAACTCTGTTCTTCGACTACCAAATCGCCCCTTGAGAAATGATTTGACCTTTTGCTTCGTGGCGTCGACCGGCAAGCCCCTCTCCGGACCGACCCATTTGAGGTCCGCGATGCTGTCACAGACGCCTTTGAGCGTGGGCCCTGAGTGATCCGCATAGGTCCTCTTCTTGCCGCACCTGCACTGAACCACGCCCAGCATCGTTGAAAAAGGACTGGGGAGCTCGCCAGCGCGCACCTTCCTCGCAACCCGCTGAGCCAGCCGCCCCGCGTTGACCTTCGTCGTAGGGTTCTCCTCAAGCGAACTTTCGGGCCCATGGCGCTTCCTGCAAAGTGGGCACCTGTCATTCCCGTTGACAGCAGTGACCGTGCCGCACGCCTGGACCACGCCCATCATCGTCGCCGCGTTGGCTGGGCTCCCGCTCGGTCCGCAGTTGTTGAGCATCGGGTCGCCAAGCAATTGGACGTTTTTACCCTCGATCTTCGTGTCCATGGAACCGGGCCCGACGAAACTCGTCGGACCTTCCACATTGGAGGAGACCACCCCGCCACCGGTTCCTTTACTGGCCACATCCCCCATGGAGCCAAACGTCGCGCCCCGAATCGCAACCTTCTTCCCTTCGATTGTGACGCTCTTCGAGTAGTTCTTTGGAGCCGTCCCGCTCTTGCCGATGTTGGGCAGCGGTGTTGGAACGAACGGGGCCGGCGGCCCTGGCATCTTGCACACATTCGGCAGGGTCGCTGCGGCAACCCCACTGCTTCCTTCTGTTACCGGGGTCTTGGGCGCATTCACTGAGACCTTGGGCATGTGCATCCTCTCCTTACGAGACCTGGGGCGCATGCAGCAACATCGCCCCCCGCAGTCCGCCATCCGAACCGGCCATCACCAGGGCCCGTGGGCCGCGCGCATAACCCCGGGCGAATGCCCGGACCGCGAGGACGCCCCCGAGCGCTCCAGAGGCAGCACCGACATCCCCCCAACAGGTGCTCGGGGCCCGGTAGTCGGCGGACTTCCAGACGGATGGCGTCCGCAGCACGACGAAGCCCCACTCCTCGCTTCGATAGCGCTCGCCATTGATGTCCGTGTACAGGTCGTCGACCCCTTCATCGGGCAACTTGAGTCCCGAGACGACACCCTCAACGGCCTGGGTCATCCCAACACCGAGGGAGCCCGTGCTGCTGTCGCGAAGCTGGCGCTCTCGCGCGGTGTGCGCGCCCCGCACGACGGCCAGCCCTGACAGCCCCAGGCGGCGCCGCGTCCCGGCACTCATCAGCGCCAGACAGGCAGCACCCTCGCCGGGCGTGAAGCCACCGCGCACCCCCGGCTGCGCGAAGCGACGCGCCTGTTCCAGCCAAAGAAACGTCTCCGTGTGGTGGTAGCTGTCCGCGCCGGCCACCAGGAACAGGTGGTCACCGCCATCGGCACACTCCCGCAGGGACTGCTCCACAGCCCGGAGTGCTCCTGCGTGGCCGCGCCCCGCGAGCACGACGCGCGTGGCTGTGCGTCTCCCTTGATAGCGCGCCTCCACGGCGTCGACCAGCCAGGCCGCATCCTCCTCCGAGAATCCGGGGCGGGCTTCCGGACACGACAGCAGCACACTGAGCCGACTCCGCAGAAGCGCTTCAGGACCCAGTTTGGCCTCGACCTCCCCCAACGCACTCTCGAGCAGCGGCAAGAGCCGATTCCTCCCCTCCAGCGCGGGGTCCAGATTCCCGTCCGATGCAATCACCACGGGCTCCCCCCGGACATCGGCGAACGGATACTCGGCGTAGCGTGAGATGCCAGCGCGCACGGCCGCGGCGCTGCTCTCCGCAGTATACCCGACGGGGGTTCGCGCGCCGACCGCGACGACCTCCAAGGAGGTGCTCATCCCAGCTCCTTCAACTCTGCAATCTCCGTCTCGTCGAGGTAGTCCGCGTCCGGAGCGGGCACACACAGCGCTCCCTGCCACACCAGCGAGAGGCGCCTGACTTCAGGCTCCAGGAGAACCGTGGTCAGGCGTGCGCCGTGCGCCTCGCGCCGCCCTCCCACGTGCGTGGTGAAGCCAAACGAGATGCGGGGCAGTTCGAAGCGCAGAACCCCTTCGGGCGTCATGTTCATCAGCTCGACCCGCTCTCCGCCGGTGAGCGTCCCGTCGAGTCGTTGATCCCCGGGGGCGCTCAACGCGAAGGCGGGGTCGTAGTCGTCGGGGAGCAGGGGCTTCTTCGTGCGCTCCCACCGGGCGTCGTACGTCCCCGCGAGCTTGCGCCGCGGCATCCACGCGGCGTCGATGGGCCCGAACCCCGCGGGGCCTCGAGTTGCCGGGTCGCCACTGGGATACTCGATGGTGTGGGCGGGCTTGCCCGTCAGTTGGGCCTGACGTACCGAGAATCCACGCCCGATGGGATTTCGCTCGTCGAGCCGATGCTTGCTGGGGTCGGAGTCCGACGTGTCATGGCCCCCGAACGCGGCCTCATAGCGAATGGGGCTCGTGGTGAACGGCCGGGGCCGGCTCACCGCCATCCCGAGCATCCCCCGAGCGTAGGTGCGTGGCCCATGCACGAGCAGTACCTTGTGGAGCGGTCCGAGCCGCAGCGAGACCGGCACTGTCTCGGCGGGCTTTCCGCGAGGTGCGTGCGCGTGACCGTCGAGCAGCACCTCCGTGCCCGGCTTCACCGCCAGCAGGTCCGAGTCATGGCGCAAGCTCGACTGACCGGGCGCTCCGAAGTACTCCGGCATCAGCACAGGAGGAGGCTGTTCGTCCGCCAGTTGGAGTCTCCCCCCGGGCGCGACGTCAAAAGTCGCTTTGACCGCGACGAGCCACCAGTGAACGCCCTCCTTGTCGCGCGTCCAGTTCCGCTCCGCAGCGTACGCAGTGCGATTCTTCAGTGCCCACATGGAACTTCACCCCCCGAATGCACGCCTCAGTGGACGGGTCGACAGGTGCTCGCGCACGCGCTGTGCCCCGGCCAGCTCCGCGCTCTGTCGGGCCGTGAACGCGCGTGTTTGAACGTCGTGCAGGCCCTGCGTCCTCAGCGCCAGCTCTCGTGCGTGGACGTGACGTCGACGCATAGGCCCCCACGCCAGCGCGTCCAACAGCGCCGCGCCACTGAACGGCTTGCCGCCCAGGTAGCGTCCACTCCGCGAGAACTCCTGACGCGCTCGCCGCCACCAGTCAGCGACCGCTGCACGGTCCGGCACCGGAAGATTGTCCTCTTCATGGAAGGAAAGGTCGGTGTCGAGGTCATCCTCCTCCAGTGGCGGGAGCGAATCCCCCTCCTCTACCGCCATGACGTAGGTGTCCGTCAGCATCAGCCCGGTGATGGCGCTGAAAGCCTCGCCAGCCAGTCGTGCCACCGACGGCCCCTGTCCCATCAACTCCAGACAAGCCTCCACGGCAGCAACCCGCCCTGTGAAGCCCAGTGCCCACACAGTGTCCGCGCGGAAGACGTCATTGGCACTGAGCGCCACCAGGCGCTCGACGTCCTCGTCGTCCCCACAGATCGACTGGAGCACACGGGCCGACGCAGCGCCCTCGCCGCCGCCTCGCGCCTCCTGCCGGCATGCGTCCCATGCCTCGCGTACTCCAGATAGCAGGCCAGATTCGATGGCTGCCAGTCGCACCTGCGGTCGAACGTCGTCCAACAGTCGCCGCAACTCCCGATGCCCGATATCTCTTTCCAGCGTGCCAAGGCCTCGCAGTGCCGCCGCCACCACCCGGCCATCCGCCTGGTCGAGCAGTTCCAGAGCCACTCCGCGCGGTACGGCTCCGCGAAAAGAAAGCACCTCCAATGCCAGTGCTTGGACGGATGCCTCGGGTGCCTTCAGCAACGGAACCAGCGAAGCATCCAACCCGGTGCGGCTGCTGAGCTCCAGCGCGCGCCGCAACGAAGCCAGTACCCTCGGAGGCGCGACCGGCGCCAGCGCGAGTACCACTTCCAGCGCAGCAGGCGGGGATTCGGCGATGGAGGCGAACACTGAGCAGAACACCTCCTCGGGCTCCCCACCGTCCAGGGCGGGACTGAGCATCGTCTCGGCGATGGGCGCCCCCCCGAGCACCAGTCCGTCCAGATGTGCCAGCAGCCGTTCCTCCACCAGAGCCGTCTCTTCCAGAGTGGAGTTCGCTCCCCGCAGTGCTCGCTCCCATTGCGAGTACAGGAAGGCCGCCTCGGAAAAGTGCTCCTCAATGACGTCTATCCTCAGCGTGGGAATCACGTCAGTTGACCTGCCCGGAGCTGTCCTTGCATCGGGTGGAGAGCAATGGGCCTGAGCAGTGTCTGCCTCACCGGATGCCCATCCGCTTTGGTTGCCGAAACGTCCATGACTCCCCCCATCTGGCTGCGGTGATGCCGCAAGCACACCTGCATCCCACAACTGCGGACTACAATTGCAGCCCAGCAGTTCTCTCAACGGCAATCAAGCACCTCTGGCGTTGGAGGCACCGCCGCAATGCCCTGTGCAAGCATTCGCAGGTGATTCGCGATGCCGTAGGCCCTGAGTTCCTCTGGCCGGATGCCTACCAGAGACGCGGCGCCACGCTCCAGGAGGATTGGCGCCTGCCCCGTGTCCGTCGTCCTCGGCTACGGCCCCACCCTGCTCTCCGCCCGCCTGGGGAGCATCCTCTGGGCCTTCCGCCCCCTCGCGCTCGGCAGCGCGGTGAGCTTCGACGAGCCCACCTCCGAGGGCGCCCCCACCCAGAGCCGCCTGCTCCAGCTCTCCCCGCCCCTGCACGCCGCCGTCATCCTCCTGCCCTGGGCCGTGCAGGTCGCCATCGCCATGGCCTGCCTGGGGCCCTCGGAGGGCCTGCGCCACTTCGTGAGCGGCTTCGCCATCCCCTTCGAGCCCTCGCTGCTCCCCAGCCGCGTGGAGCGCTTCCTGGCGCTCCTCCAGGACGGCGACCTGATGCGCGCCTGGGGCCTGATGAGCGCGAAGCTGGCCGCCCTCAACCTCCTGCCCCTGCCCGCGCTCGCCGGAGGCACCTTCCTGCTCCTCCCGTGGCGCAAGGGCTACCCCCTCTGGGCCGGCCTGCTCGGAATCCTCGGGCTGCTGGCCGCCATCCCGTGGGCCCTCTACGTCCTCTACGTGGTCATCAAGGCGCTCGTCTGACGCCTACGCCTGGCGCTGCAACGCCAGCCGAGCCCCCAGCACCACGAAGACGCCGCCCGTGACGCGCTTCTGCCACGCCGCCACCCGCGGATTGCGCCGCATCCAGCCCCCGAAGGCCCCCGCCGACGCCGCCAGCAGCACCAGCCACGACGTGCCCGTGACGGAGAACATCAAGCCGAGCCCCAGGAACTGGAGCCCCGTCGAGCCCGCGGACGCGTCCACGAACTGGGGCAGGAAGGCCAGGAAGAACACGGCCACCTTCGGGTTCAGCACGTTGGTGACCACGCCATCGCGGAAGATGCGGCCCAGCCCCAGGGCAGGGAGCGCCTGCACCTCCTCAGGGGCCTCGTTTGGGGAGCGCAGCATCTGCACGCCCATCCACACCAGGTAGGCCGCTCCGCCCCACTTCACCACCGAGAAGGCCAGCGCGGACGTCGCGAGCAAGGCCGACAGCCCGAACGCCGCCGCGGCGATGTGGAACAGGCACCCGACGAAGATGCCCAACGCGGAGACGATGCCCGCCTTGCGCCCCTGCCCCAGGCTCCGGGCCAGCACGTACATCGTGTCCGGCCCGGGCGTCAGGATGAGCGCGAGCACCGCCAGGAGGTAGGCCGTGAGGCGAGTCAGGTCGAAGAGCATGGCGGTGGCTCCAGGCGGGGCGCTGGAACACGGCCCCGTGTCCCGTCACCGTATCCCCCGGAGCCCGCCGCGCAAAGCGACGCTTGGCATCAGACGGGCGCGCGCGTTCCCGCCCGATCGTCCGCGATTCGCGCCTCACGCTCGCGCCGCAGCGCCCGCTCCGCCTCCTCGGCGCTGAGGGGCACGGCCGGCCGGAACACCGTGCGGTACACCGCCGCCGCGGTGGCGCCTCCCAGGAGCGGGGCCACGATGAACAGCCAGAGCTGCCCCAGGGGCACGCTCCCCGCGAACACCGCCGGGCCCAGGCTGCGCGCCGGATTCACCGACGTGTTCGTCACCGGAATCCCCACCAGGTGGATGAGCGCCAGCACCAGGCCAATGGCCAGGCCCGCGAAGCCCACCGGCGCTCGGGCATCCGTGGCGCCCAGCACCGTGAGCACCAGCAGGAAGGTCAGCGCCACCTCGGTGAGGAAGGCCGCTCCCATGTTGAAGCCATCCGGCGAGGCAGCGCCGTACCCGTTGGTCGCCAATCCCTCCCTCACCGCCGAGTACCCACCGGGCATGCCCTTGGCAATCAACAGCACCACGCCCGCCGCGACGATGGCCCCCACGCACTGCGCCACCACGTAGCCGACCGCGTCCTTGCCCTCCATCTTCCCCGTCAGCAGCAGGCCCAGCGTCACCGCCGGATTCACATGGCAGCCGGAGATGGGGCCAATCACGTACACCATCGCCAACAGGGACAGGCCAAAGGCAAGCGCCACACCTTGGAAGCCGATGTGGTCCCCCGCCAGCACGGCCGCCCCAACGCCGCCCAGCACCAGGACGAACGTCCCGATGAACTCCGCAACGTACTTCCGGACAGCGTCGTTGTGGTGGCGGTTGCTCGCCCGGGCCAGCGCGGCCCGGTCCGTGGTTGCATCCATGGTCAGCCTCGATTCGCGCGGCCTGACGCCACGCTTCAGCGCATTCTTCCAGGCACGCTGTGCATGGTCCGGGAGACGACAACGCGAAGCACCGCGTCACGGCCGCTGAGCGGCCCCCGCGAGCGGCCCATGGCCCTCCGCCTCCCTTGACGCGCAAAGCCAGACCTTCTTTGACTTTCAGGCATAGGAAAGTCAGCCTGGATAGGCCGTCCCCACCTGAAAGGACTTGTCATGAAGGCTGCAACGCTGCTGCTCGCCGTGACGACGCTGCTGTCCGCGGTTGGCTGTGGTCCGGTGGACTCGTCGGACATCGAAGCAGACCTGGGTCAGAGCGAGGCCGAGCTGAACAACTGCGGCACCCTCAAGTACCCCTGCCCCAACGGCACCTTCATCCGGTGCCCCTCGGGCACGCAGACGTGCGGGATGTACACGACGTGCTCGCTTGAATGCGACGGCATCGAGGTGCGCTGCGACTTCGCCGACCTCTGCCCGCTCATGTGACGTCCCCCCTCACAACAGAAGTCACCCCGAAGAGGACCCCACCATGAAGACTGGAAGCCTGCTGCTCGCCGTGACGACGATGCTGATGCTGGCCGCCTGCGGCCCCGTGGACGCGCCGGCCCCCGACGTGGCCGCCGAGGAGCTGGGCGAAAGCACCGCGGAGCTGCACACCTGCACCAACAGCTGTTCGGCCACGGGCGGCCCCGCCATCAGCTGTACGGGCACCTCCTGCTCCTCCGCGAGCAACTACGTCGTCTGCAATGGCCAGTACACCTATTGCCAGCCCCCGCCGCAGGGCCCGTGCGAGAACTACGGCATGCGCTGCCCCGGCGGCACCAGCATCTGGTGCCCCGCCTTCACGGAGACCTGCTCGGATTCGTCGAGCTGCTCCATCCTGTGTGACGGCGTGGAGTTCCGCTGCCCGATGCCCGTGGGCGAGATGTGCCCGCTCTGAGCATCACCTGAGGACCGGTGCGGCGCCGCGCACGGTGGGCGGCGCCAGCACCCGGCTGGACTACTTGTTCTTCATCACCCCGATGAAGGGGATGTTCCGGTACACCTCACCGAAGTCGAGCCCGTAGCCGACGACGAAGAGGTCGTCGATGACGAAGCCCTTGTAGTCGATGTCCACCTTCGTCCGGGCGCGCGCGGGCTTCTCCAGCAGCGAGCACACCTTCACCGACGCGGGGTGCCGGGCGCGCAGGTTCTCCAGCAGGAACTGCATGGTGAGCCCGGTGTCGATGATGTCCTCGATGACGAGCAGGTGCTTGCCGGCCATGGGCTTGCTGACATCGGTGGTGATGCGCACCTCGCCCGTGGACTCGGTGCCGCCCTGGTAGCTGGACACGCCCAGGAACTCCAGCTTCACCGGCAGGTCGATGTACTTCGCCAGGTCGATGGCGAAGAACGCCGAACCCTTCAGCACGCAGATGAGCGTCAGGTCCTTGCCCGCGTAGTCGCGCGTAATCTCCGCCGCGAGCTCGCGCACGCGCGCCTGCAACTTGTCCTCGGAAATCAGGACACCGACTTCCTGCTCGTAGAACGCCAAGGATGCCTCCGCTACACGTACGCGTTGTTCATGATCTCCCCGAAGCCGCCGCCTCCAGGGACGATGTACTGCCGGTCATCCAGGCCCCGCTCCTTCTCCCAGAGCGCGCCCGGCTCGGTGCCGAACACCTCCGGCGGGGACAGGCCCCGGTCCAACCGGAGCGCGTAGATGATGACGTCCGGATGGTCCGTGGTCATCTTCCGCAGGTACTCCGGCGTGACGATGAGGTTCAGGGTGATGATGCGCCGGGGCTTGCCCGGCACCTTGTTCTTGTAGAGCGAAATCGCCGTGGACAGGCTGCCCCCCGTGGCCCCCATGGGGTCGGGGAAGAGCACGAAGGCGTCATCCACGTCGCCGCCAATCTTGGCGCCGCCAATCTCCGAGCCCACCACCGCCTCCGCGGCGTCAATCATGCGGCTCATGATGATGTGGTCCTGGCGCACCACCGTCGGGTCCAGCGTGGCGTTCATCAGGTCGTACGTCACCTGCGACGGCAGCGTGCCCGCCCGGGCGATGTTCACCGTCACCACGCGCACCTGCGGGTCGATGACCTCGCCCTGGTAGAGGCCCTGCGGCGTGGAGTCGATCATCCGCGTGGGCAGGCTGACGTTCTTCCGCGGGAACTCCGCGTTGAGCACCGTCTTCACCAGGTCGACGTACAGCGTCTCCACCAGCCGGTTGATCTGCGGCTGGATGACGCCCTTCGAACACAGCGTGGCCAACTGGGTCAGGAGAAAGGGATTTCCCACCAGGTGGACGTGAGGCCCATAGTGGTGGGTCATCTCGTTCAGCCTGAAGGGAACGTTCGAGTACAGGGTGTCGCGCATCCGTTCAGCTCCCGCTCAGTCGAACAGCTCCAGCGTCTGGGGCGGCGTGCCCTCCGCCGGTTCCGCCACGTGACACTTGCGGCAGCGTGGCTCGTACGCGCCCGCCGCGCCCACCACCACCCGCTCACCACTGGACACGATGCGCTGGGAACGGTTGGCCGGATTCCCACACACCACGCAGATGGCCAGCTCCTTCGTCACGTACTCCGACACCGCCATCAGCTGCGGCATCGGCTCGAAGGGGCGCCCCTGGTAGTCCTGGTCCAGTCCCGCACAGATGACGCGCAGCCCCTTGTTGGCCAGCGCCTCCACCACGGCGACGACTTCTGAACCGAAGAACTGCACCTCGTCGATTCCCACCACCTGGGTGTCCGGGGCGAGCCTGTAAAAAATCTCTTCAGCCCGCTCGATGGCGGTGGACATCACCTTGAGCTGGGAGTGGCTCACCACCGCGGACTCGTCGTAGCGGTTGTCGATGCGCGGCTTGAAGACCTGCACCTTCTGCTTGCCGTAGACGGCGCGCTGGACGCGGCGGATCAGCTCCTCCGTCTTGCCGGAGAACATCGAACCGCAGATGACCTCTATCCACCCGATATCTTTGGGGAATTGATGCAAGGAACGCTCACGGGCCGGGGGCGGAAGGGGCGCGGATAGTCTGCCACGACCCCAGGGGAGTCAACTTCCCGCCACGCCCGTCCCATAGCCGAATCGACCGCGGATGTCGCCCGCTTCCTCGCCTGCCCGCGCGCAGCCCTCCCGGGCGTTGGCAAGGCTCTTGAAAGGCTCTGAGTTCGGACTGGCGAAGGGGGATGGGCGTGGCGGCGACGATTGGACCGATGCAGGGCGGGGCGTGGGGCAACAGGGCTTCTTTCTATCTGTCACCGGCGTCTGTGGCGCTGTTGACGCTGAACCTGCTGGACGGGCTCTTCACCCTCTTCTTCCTCCAGTTGGGCGTGGCGGAGGAGCTCAACCCCATCATGCGGGTGGCCTACGAGCAGTCCCCGCTCTTCTTCATGCTCTCCAAGCTGGTCATCGTGAACGCGGGCCTGTGGCTGCTGTGCATCCACCGGCACCTCAACGCCAGCCGCATCGCCATCCGGTTGGGCGCGGCCGTGTATGCCGTCATCGTGGTCTACCACCTCGCGTTCCTGACCCACCTGGTCATGCACTGGCCGCAAATGCTGCCCTGACCTCCAATCGCAGCGGCCGACTGTGGGTGCATTGAACAGTGGCGCGAATCTCCCTCGCGCCCGCGCTTGCATTTGACACCCGGTATGTCCCAGGCTTCCCTTCAGCTCCGACCTTTCGGGTTCGGGGGGGGACCATGAACATCACCGACGTCCGGGTGTTTCCGGTCGAAGAGGACAAGCTCAAGGCGTACGTCACCATCACCTTGGACCACTGCTTCGTCATTCGCGATTTGAAGGTCATTCACGGCTCGACCGGGCTCTTCATCGCGATGCCAGCCAAGAAGCGGAAGGATGGGACGTACAAGGACATTGCCCACCCGCTCAACGCGGATACGCGGAGTCAAATGGAACGCGTCATCCTGATGGAGTACGAGCGACACCTCCATCAGGCGCAAGCCGGGATGCTTGTCGCAGCGCCAGCGGACCTGGACTAACGACTTCTTTCCTTCCGTCCGCGTCCAGGTTAGTCAGCGGCCCCACCATGCAGCCGCGTGACTTCAAGGTGTTCGCCGGGAACTCGAATCCCGGCCTGGCGCATCGCATCTGCGAGTACCTCAAGCGCCCTCTGGGCAAGGCGGAGGTCGGCCGGTTCTCGGACGGGGAGATACACGTCGAGATCGGCGAGAACGTTCGCGGCCACGACGTCTTCATCCTCCAGTCGACCTGCCCGCCGGCGAACGATCACCTGATGGAGCTGCTCATCATGTGTGACGCGCTCAAGCGGGCGAGCGCCGGCTCCATCACCGCCGTCATCCCGTACTACGGGTACGCCCGGCAGGACCGGAAGGTGGCCCCGCGCACGCCGATTACCGCGAAGCTCATCGCGGACCTGCTGGAGTCCGCGGGCGCCGAGCGCGTGGTGTCCATGGACATGCACGCCGGGCAGATCCAGGGCTTCTTCAACATCCCCTCCGACCACCTCTACGGCTCGCCGGTGTTCCTGGAGGACCTGCGCAAGCGCTTTCCGGAGTCGCAGGAGCTGGTCATCGTGTCGCCGGACGCTGGCGGCGTGGAGCGCGCCCGCGCGTACTCCAAGCGGCTGAACACGGGCCTGGCCATCATCGACAAGCGCCGTCCGCGCCCCAACGCGTCCGAGGTGATGAACCTCATTGGCGACGTGAACGGCAAGGACGCGGTGCTGGTGGACGACATGGTGGACACGGCCGGCACGCTCGCCCAGGCCGCCGCGGCGCTGAAGGCCAAGGGCGCCCGCCGGGTGGTGGCCTATGCGGTCCACCCCATCCTGTCCGGCCCGGCCATCCAGCGCATCCAGGACTCGGTGCTGGAGGAGGTCGTCTTCACGGACACCGTGCCGCTGTCGCCCGCGGCGCAGGCCTGCTCGAAGATCCGCCTGCTGACCACCGAGCGCCTCTTCGGCGAGGCCATTGCCCGCATCCACCGCGCCGACTCGCTCAGCTCACTGTTCGTCTGAGCCGGCGCTCGCCTGTCCGCCGGGCGGCTTGACTCCAAGCCGTCCGGCTGGCATGTGCACGCCCTTCCATCGGTTGCCTCCCAAGGCGCCGTCTTCGGGGCCCACCACTGGGGTGGGATGCCGAGGGCGCCAAGGCCTCCGCTGGTACCCGCAGTCCTATCCGTGAGGATTCCATGTCCGCCAATACGAGCACCCTTGAGGCCAAGCCGCGTGAAGGTTCCGGTAAGGGCATTGCCCGCCGCCTGCGCGCCCAGGGTCTGATTCCCGCCGTCGTCTACGGAAAGCACCTGGAGAAGCCGGTGCACATCTCCGTGGACCCCAAGGCGGTCCGCCAGGCCATCAACACCCCGCACAAGTTCAACACCCTGATCCAGATCAAGGTGGAGGGCGGCGACCGCCAGGTGCTCCTGAAGGACTACCAGATGGAGCCCGTCACCCGCGCCATCCTGCACGCGGACTTCCTGGACGTGCGCCCCAACGAGCAGGTCAAGGTCAACGTGCCGCTGGTGCTCACCGGCCGCGCGCAGGGCGTGGCGGACGGCGGTCTGCTCACCCAGGCCCGCCGTGAGATCGAGGTCTGGTCGCTGCCCGCGGCCATCCCCGAGCGCATCGAGGTGGACGTGACGCCGATGAAGATCACCGAGGTGCTCCACATCAACGATGTGAAGCTGCCCGAGGGCGTGTCGGTGAAGACGAACGTCAACTACACCCTGGCCGTCATCAGCGCGCCGGAGGCCGTGGAGGCCGGTCCGGCGGCGGCTGCCGCGACGGCGGCTCCGGCCAAGGACGCGAAGGCGGCCGCGGCCCCCGCGAAGGCGCCGGCGAAGAAGTAAGCTGTCGTCACCCGCTGTCATCCTGGAGCGGGGCTGGCCCGGTAAGGGGCTGGCCCCGTTTCTCGTTTCGGGAGCCACGTCATGAAGCTCATCGTCGGGCTGGGCAATCCGGGGCGCGAGTACGAGCGGCACCGGCACAACATCGGGTTCATGGTGGTGGAGGCCCTGCTGTCGCGCGCGCGCGCGGAGCTGAACCAGGAGAAGTTCGCCGCCCGGGCCGCCAGGGCACCCTGGCCGGAGAGCGTGTCCTCTTCCTGGAGCCGCAGACGTTCATGAACCTGTCGGGCCGCTCCGTCGGCGAGGCGGCGCGCTTCTACAAGGTGCCGGTGGCGGACGTGCTCGTCATCCACGACGAGCTGGACCTGCCCCTGGGCCGGCTGCAGCTCAAGGCCGGCGGCGGCAGCGGCGGGCACAACGGCCTCAAGAGCATCGTCTCCAGCCTGGGCGACGAGGGCTTCATCCGCCTGCGCTTCGGCATTGGCAAGCCGGAGGGCCCCAACGCCCGCGAGCGCGTGTCCGGCTACGTCCTGTCCAACTTCGACGACGGCGAGCGCCGGGAGATGGACACGCTCATCGACCGGGCCATGGACATGACGGAGACCTGGATTCGCGAGGGGCTGTCGGTGGCCATGAACCGGTTCAACCGGAAGGCCTGAGAGGGCCCCCGCCCCCACGGGCAGGCGGCCAGGGCGCCCGGCCGCTTGACTTGGCGGGGTGGGCCCCCATAGAAGGCCCGTTCCCTCATCGGGGATGACCCGGTGGGATGTTCTTTTTCAGCTTCCCGTGTTGGTACACGGGACGTAGCGCGAAGGTGACGGGCGCGCGGTTTCCCGTCCCCGGCGGTGGGCCTCCTGGTCTGCTGGCCGTTTCCCCGCTCTCTGGATTCACCGGAGGGCACTCGACCCCAAGGGGAGAGAAAACAATGGCTGAGACGCAGGCCGCGACGCGGCTTCGTGAGTACGAGACCATCTTCCTGGTCAAGCCGGACCTGACGGACGACAACGTGGACAAGCTCAAGGAGCGCGTCCGCGGCATCGTTTCCCGTGAGGGTGGCAAGGTCATCCGCTTCACGGTGTGGGGCAAGAAGAAGACCCTGTTCCCCGTGGCGAAGCAGCCCCGCGCCATCTACGTGCACACCCACTTCCTGGGCGGCGCGAAGCTGGTGGCGGAAATCGAGCGCAACCTCCGCAACCTGGACGAGGTCACCCGCTACATCTCCGTGAAGCTCGCGGACGAGGTGGACCCCGAGACGCGTCCGGTGCTCGAGGACGTGAAGCTGGCCGGCGACGTGGAGGAGACCCGTCCGGGCGCTCCCGCGGAGCGCGAGGGTGGCTTCCGCTCCGAGGGTTCCGAGGAGCAGGGCAGCGACTCCGAGGAGGAGTCGTCCGAGGAGGCCTGAGCGCCTTCTGGGTCAATTCCCTAGAGACCATTCCAGGATACGAGAACGCTCATGAGCAACGGAACGGATAGCAAGACGGCCTCTGCCCCCGCCGCCCGCAGCGGTGGTGGCTTCGGCGGTGGTGGTTCGCGCGGTGGTGGTGACCGGGGTGACCGCGGTGGTGATCGCGGCGACCGCGGCGGCGGGCTGGGTGGTGACGACGACAAGCGCGGCGGTGGCCGTGGCTTCGGTCGCAAGAAGGTCTGCCGGTTCTGCGCGGAGAAGAACGCGTCGGTGGACTTCAAGGACCAGGCGACGCTGAAGTACTTCGTGACGGAGCGCGGCAAGATCATCCCCCGCCGCATCTCCGGCAACTGCGCCAAGCACCAGCGCGAGGTGGCGGTGGCCATCAAGCGCGCCCGTGGCATCGCGCTCCTCCCCTACAACGCGGTGGTCGGCTAGTCCGCCGGTCCGCACAGGAGACTGAACATGAAGGTCATTCTGCGTGAGGACATCGAGAACCTGGGCAAGTCCGGGGAGCTCGTCACCGTGAAGGACGGCTTTGGCCGCAACTTCCTCCTGCCCCGCAAGAAGGCGGTGCTGGCCAGCGAGCAGAACCTGCGCCAGCTGGAGCATGAGAAGTCGGTCATCGCTGCTCGGAACGCCAAGCTGAAGGGCGCGGCCGAGGAGCAGGCCAAGAAGATTGGCGCCATCAAGGTCAGCATCAAGCGCCGCGTGGGCGATCAGGACAAGCTGTTCGGCTCCGTCACGGTGCTGGACATCGCGGAGGCGGTTGCCGCCGAGGGTCAGAGCATCGACCGCCGCCACATCCACCTGCCCGAGCCCATCAAGGCCCTGGGCAACTACGAGGTGGAGCTGCGCCTGCACCGCGACGTCGTCGCGAAGATCAAGCTCGAGGTCCTGCCGGAGTAATCCTCCGCGGGCTTCACTGAAGTGAGAGAAGGCCGTCCGGGGCAACCCGGGCGGCCTTTTCCTTTGCGCCCCACCCCGCCCGTCCGGCTCACACCGCCATGAAACCGGCTGGCGACAGACGCGTGGAGCGGCGCGGACGCGGTGCGTATCCCGAAGCGGAAGGAGGCTCTCCCATGAGCACCACCGCCCCGCCGCGCCCGCTTGAAGAACACCGCCCCGACCTGGACTGGCTCCGGGTGGTGGCCATCCTCCTGCTGCACCTGTTCCACACCGGGATGATGTTCAACACCTGGGACTGGCACGTGAAGAGCGTCCAGGCCCTGCCGTGGCTGGAGCCACCCATGGAGGTGCTGCACCACCTCCGCATGCCGCTGCTGATGTGCATCTCCGGCATCGGGACGGCGTTCGCGCTGCGGCGGCGCTCGCTGGGCACCTTCACCGGGGACCGCGCGAAGCGGCTCCTGGGCCCCCTGGTGTTCGGCATGTTCGTCGTGGTGCCGCCGCAAATCTACGTGGAGCGGCTCCAGCGCGGGGCGTTCCAGGGCAGCTACGCGGACTTCTACCCGTCCGTGTTCGGCTTCGTCCCCTACCCCGTCGGCAGCTTCAGCTGGCACCACCTGTGGTTCGTCGCGTACCTCTTCCTCTACTGCCTGCTCGCGCTGCCCCTCTTCGCGGCGCTGCGCACGGCCCGGGGTCAGGCCTGGCTCCAGCGCGCCGAGGCGTGGCTCAGCCGGGGGTGGAACGTGGCGTGGCTGTTCCTCCCGCTCGCGCTCAACGAAGTCCTGCTGCGCCGCTTCCCCCAGACGCACGCGCTCCTCGACGACCCGAGGGCCTTCATCCACTTCGGCCTCTTCTTCCTCGGCGGCCACCTGCTGGGCCGGTGCCCGCGCGTCGTGGAGCACCTGGTGGCCCGGCGCCGGGCGCTGCTGGGCGCCAGCGGACTGCTCTTCGCCCTCATGGTGCCGCCGAACGAGTACCCCTTCCCGCTGGAGACGCTGGGCCGCACGGCGCTGCAATGGCTCTTCATCCTCACGGCGCTGGCCTGGGCGCGGGCCTGCATCCACGTCCGCCGCCCCTGGCTCCTGCACGCGCGCGAGCTCTCGTACCCGTTCTACATCCTCCACCAGACGGTCATCGTCTGCGTCGGCTTCGCGCTCGTGGACTGGTCCGTCGGGCCGGTGAGCCTCTTCCTGGTGGTGCTCACGCTGACCTTCGGCCTCACCTGGGGCCTGTGTGAGGGCGTGGCCCGGGTGCCCTGGCTGCGGGCGTGCTTCGGGCTGCCGGCCCGCTCGAAACGGGCCGGGCCCATCCCCACCGCGGCCCCGGTGCATACTGCCTGACGACGCCCATGACGCCCTCTCCGCCCCAGGCCCGCTCCGACTGGAAGTGGCCCCGCCTCCGCGCGCGGCCGGCGCTGGCGCTGCTCGGCTTCTGCGTGTTCCTTGGCATGTGGCTGGGGCTCACGCTGTGGCTCACCATCCTCGGGGACGGCGGCACCATCCCGGCGGCCCGGGCCTTCCTCTGGGAAATCACCGGGGCAATTGGCATCTGGGCTGTCCTGCCCATCCTCTACACGGCGGTGCTCAACGCCCCGAGCCCTCGCGTGGGCTGGGGCCGCTTCCTGGGCATCCATGCCGTGGCCTTCGTGCTCTTCACCGGCCTGCACACCGCGCTGATGGCGGTGTCGCGGCACGTGCTGTACGCGCTGCTCGGCTGGGGCACCTACGACTATGGCGCGCTCGCCTTCCGCATCCCCATGGAGGCGCAGAAGGACCTCATCTCGTACACCGTCACCGCCGCGCTGTGGAGCTTCCTCCAGACGTGGAAGGAGCGTCAGGCGCGGGCGCTGCGGGAGGCGGCGCTGGAAGGCGAGCTGCGCGCGGCCCAGCTCCAGTCCCTCACCGGGCAGCTCCATCCGCACTTCCTCTTCAACGCCCTGAACACCGTCAGCGCGGTGATGTACGAGGACCTCGCGCGCACGGACCGGCTGCTGAGCGATTTGGGCGGGCTGCTGCGCGCCAGCCTGGAGCGCCGCGAGCCCACGTGGACGCTGGCCGAGGAGCGCACCCAGGCCGCGCGCTTCGTGGCCCTGCTGGCCGCGCGCTTCGGAGAACGGGTGACGGTGCGATGGGACCTGGCCCCTGGACTGGACGGCGCCCAGGTGCCCTGCTTCGCGCTCCAGGCCCTGGTAGAGAACGCGGTGAAGCACAATCAGGACAGGACCGAACCGCTGGAGGTGCGCATCCGGGCCCGAGAGGACGGCGCCGGGTGGCGGCTGGAGGTGGAGGACACGGGGCGCGGCTTCGGCGCGCACTCGCCCGCGTCCGGCCCTGGCGTGGGACTGGCCCACCTGGAGCGCATCCTGACGCTGCTGCACGCGGGCCGTGCGCGGCTGGAGCGAGGCCACGGCCCGGAGGGCGGCGCGCGCGTGTCGCTGTGGCTACCCCGGGAGGCCGCGGCATGACGCGCTTCCAGGTGCTGGTGGCCGATGACGAAGCCCCCGCGCGGGCGAAGGTGAAGCGCCTGCTGGCGGAGGACTCGCGCTTCGCTCTGGCCGGCGAAGCGGCGGATGGGACGCAGACGCTGCGCCAGGTGGAGGCCCTGCGCCCGGACCTGCTGGTGCTCGATGTGCAGATGCCGAGCCTCACCGGCTTCGAGGTGCTGGAGGCGCTGGGCCCGGAGCACTGCCCGGCCGTCATCTTCTCCACGGCGTACGACGCCTTCGCGCTGGCGGCCTTCGAGGCGCAGGCCGTGGACTACCTGCTGAAGCCCTACGACGCGGAGCGCTTCGGCCGGGCATTGGACAAGGCCCATGCGGTGCTGCGCAGCGGGATGCCGGACACCGCGCGGCTCCAGGCGCTGCTGGCGGAGCTGGGACGGGCTCCCGCGGGCCGCCCGCTGGAGCGGCTGGTGGTGAAGGCGGGCGAGGCCTGGGTGCCCCTGCGGCTGGAGGACGTCTGGCGCCTGTCGGCAGAGGACAAGTACGTCCGGCTCTACACGGGCCAGGGGGAGCACCTTGTGCGACAAACGCTCCGGGCCCTGGAGGAGCGGCTGGACCCCTCACGCTTCGTCCGGGTGCACCGGGGCGACATCGTCAACCTGGACGCGGTGGCCCGCCTGGAGCCGTGGAGCCACGGGGATGGAATCCTCGTCCTCAAGGATGGGAGTTCCGTCGTGCTCAGCCGTACCTGGCGTGAAGCGTTCCTCCAGAAGTGGGGACTCGAGGGGTAGGCGTGCGTGCTACAGGGCTGTAGCAAAACTTGGCTGTGTCAGCCCTGCCTGTAGAGTGGGCGAGCCGCCATGGAGAATGTCCACGAGTTCAGAGAGGGTCGGAAGGTCCACGAGGACCTCGCCGCGGAGCGCGCCGTGCTGGGCGCCGTGCTGGCGGACAACACGCTGATCGCCGCGGTGGGCGAGGTCGTCCACCCCGAGGACTTCTCCAGCCCCGCGCACGCCCAGATTTTCGAGGCGATGCTGAAGCTCGACGGCCAGTCGCGACAGGTGGACCACCTGACGCTGGCCGAGGAGCTGAAGGTGTTGGGCCACCTGGTGTCGGTGGGCGGTCCGGCCTACCTGATGCGGCTGGACCAGGTGGTGCCCATCGCGTCCAACGCGGTCCAGTACGCGCAGATCGTCAAGGACCAGGCCATCCGCCGCCGCCTGGCCCAGGCGGGCAAGGAGATTCAGGACCTCGCCAGCCAGGAGACGGGCGAGCTGGAGGTGCTGCTCGACGAGGCCGAGCGCAAGGTGTTCCTCCTCGCGGAGAAGAAGCGCGAGGGCGACCTGCGCCCGGTCAGCGAGCTGATGGAGCACACGCTCGATCTGCTCGACAAGATGAAGGCGGCGGCCACGGGCATCACGGGCCTGTCCACCGGCTACATCGACCTGGACAACCAGCTCACCGGCCTGCACGCGGGCGAGCTCATCATCCTCGCGGCGCGTCCCGGCATCGGCAAGACGTCCTTCGCGATGAACATCGCGGTGCACGCGGCGCTGAAGGAGAACAAGGCCGTCGGCATCTTCAGCCTCGAAATGCCCGCCGACCAGCTGCTGATGCGTCTGCTGGCCTCCACCGCGCGCGTGGACATGAAGAAGCTGCGCGGCGGCCGGCTGACGCCGCACGACGAGGAGAAGTTCCAGGAGATGGCGGGCGCGCTCTACAACGCGCCCATCTACATCGACGACTCGGGTGGTCTGTCCCCGTTCGACCTGCGCGCCAAGGCCCGCCGCGTGAAGCAGCGCGACCCGCGCCTGTCGCTCATCGTCATCGACTACCTCCAGCTCATGCACCAGAAGGGCAAGGTGGAGAGCCGCCAGCTCGAGGTCGCCGAAATCTCCCGTGCACTGAAGCAGCTCGCCAAGGAGCTGGAGGTGCCCATCATCGCGCTCAGTCAGCTCAGCCGAAAGGTGGAGGACCGCAAGGACGGCAAGCCCCTGCTGTCCGACCTCCGTGAGTCCGGCTCCATCGAGCAGGACGCCGACGTGGTGATGTTCATCCACCGAGAGACGTCTGAAGAGGGCCCCGACGGGCAACCGGCGCAGCAGTCCAGCACCGTCATCCCCGTGGAGCTCATCGTCGCCAAGCAGCGTAACGGCCCCATCGGCTCCATCGACCTGGTGTTCCTCGCCGAGTACACCCGCTTCGAGAGCCGCCAACGCACGGATTGACGGACGCTCCGCTCCATTCCAGAGCGCCCCCCCGTGCGCCCAGGAGACGGGCCCTCAGGAGCACCGAGCCGATTCAGCGTCCGCCGGCACCGTGAGCCTCCGCGACGCAGCGGATGGCCTTCGCGAAGCCTGTCCTCATGAGGCCCGGCTGCAACGCGCAGCCTGGCGCGCCATGAGCCCCGGCTTCGCACTACTCCGAGCCCGTCCGCAGGTAGCGCACCACCAGCGCGCGGGCAGAACGCACCGCCGTCTCCAGCGTCCGGCCTCGCCCCAGCTCCGTGGCCAGCGCGGACGCCAACCTGCACCCCGTGCCGCGGCGTCCAGGGGCACGCGCCAACCGGCGGCCCTCCAGCACGCGCAAGCGGCCCGGCGTGGCCAACACGTCCGCCAGCCCCTGCGTGTCCGGCAAGTGCCCGCCCTTCACCAGCACCGCGCCGAAGCCGTGGGACGCCAAAGCCTCGGCGGCCTCGGCGGCCTCGGCCACCGTGCGCGCCACGGGGCGGCCCAGCAGCCACCCTGCTTCATCCAGGTTCGGCGTGAGCACCACGCGTGGCCCGGCCAACGCCAGGTAGGCCCGCGCGGACAGGCGCGTCAGCGGCTCACCCGGACGTACGCACCACCGGGTCCACCACCCACCACGCGCCCGTCCCTTCCAGCGCCCGCTGCGCGGACACGAGCTGCGCCCGCGCGGGCACCATGCCGCACTTCACCGCGTGCACCGGCCCCAGCTCGAGCGCGGCGGCCACCTGCGCGGTCAACACGCGCGGCGGCGAGGCCGTCCAGGTGAAGGTCCGCACGCCCTGCGCCGTCTGCGCGGTGGGCACCGCCACGGCAGCCCTCGCAACGCACGCACCGCGGCGACATCCGCCAACAGCCCCGCCCGCCCCGTGGGCTCCAGCCCCGCCAGCAGGAGGACGCGAGCGCTCACCGGCGGTGCTCGCGCGCCTTCTGCACGAATGCCTTGTAGAGCCCCACGTGCACCGGAATCGTCGTGGACATGTATTCGGGGTGCCACTGCACGCCCACGGCGAAGGCGTGCACGGTGGACTCGATGGCCTCCACCACGCCATCCGGCGCCACCGCGGTAATCGTCACGTCCTTGCCCACGCCGCGCACCGACTGGTGGTGGGTGGAGTTGACCATCAACTGGCCGTGCCCCACCGCCTCCGCCAGCAACGTGCCGCTCTTCACGTCCACCGGGTGCTGCGGGTGGGTGCGGTCATGCTTCTGCTCGTGCTCGCGGGCGCCCTCCACCTCGCGGCCGATGTCCTGGTACAGCGTGCCGCCCAGGATGACGTTGAGCAGCTGCATGCCGCCGCAGATGCCCAGCACCGGGAGGTTGCGCTTGAGCGCGCCGCGCATCAGCGCCGCCTCGAACGCGGTGCGGCCCTCCTTCAGCGCCCCCAGTCCTTCGCGCGCCTCCTCGCCATAGGCCGACGGAGGAATGTCGAACGCGCCGCCCGTGATGAGCACCCCGGAGACGCGGTCCAGATAGGACTCCACGCAGGCCGGCTCGTCCGAATACGGCAGCACGAATGGCAGCCCGCCCGCGCGAAGGACGGCGTCCGCGTACGGCACCTTCAGCTCGTAGCGGGCAAAGGGCTGGTCTCCGGCCGGACTCCAGTCCGGGGTGATGCCGATGTTGGGGCGGCGCGGCGCCGGCCCGTGGTGACGCGGATGGTTGTTCATGGAGGCTCCTGGCTTCGAGGCTATGCCCCGGAGCGCCCCTGTTCAAACGCGGCGGACAGCGCTCTCACACGCGCGGTGATATCCGCCGCGAGCAGCGCGTCCGACACCACCGCCGCGCAGTGCGCTCCGGCCGCCGCGACGCTCGCGATGTTCGCCAGCCCTACCCCACCAATCCCCACCACCGGCAGCGGGCTTTCACGGACGACGGCCGCGAAGGACTCCAGGCCCAGCACCGGCGCGGGAACCTGCTTCGTCGACGTGGGGAAGACGGGGCCCAGGCCCACATAGTCCGCCCCCGCCGCCTGTGCCGCCCGAGCGCCCGCCACGTCTCGCACCGTGACGCCCACCAGGCGGCCAGGCCCCAGCAGCGCGCGCGCGTCCTCTGCGGGCACGTCCTCATCGCCCACGTGCACCCCGTCCGCGTCCGCCAGCAGCGCCAGGTCCACCCGGTCGTTCACCAGGCACAGCGCGCCTTCCCGGCGGCACACCGCCACCACCTGCCGCGCGGCGGCCAGCGCCTCACGGACAGAGGTGCGCTTCATGCGCAGTTGCACCACCCGAGCCCCGCCGGCCACCAGCCGGGCCGCCTTGTCCACCAGTGGAAGTTCTGGGAGGACGGAGTCGTCGCACAGCAGGTAGGGACCGCGGGGAAGGTGCGGGCGGGATGGTGCGTTCATCGGCTCTGGAAGGCGGGACGGCGGCGTTGACAGATGGCCACCCTGCTATAAGGTGCCGCGCTGTTTTCCAAGCAATTCTGAGGATTTGAACCATGGCGGATTCGGCGGACCCGAAGTACCTCGATAAGCGCACCGTGGAGCGGTACGTGCGCTCTGGCCAGCTCGACGAGGCGGAGTACGAGCGCCACCTCCAGGGCCTGCCCGACGTGGCGGAGAAGTCCGTCCCCGTGGAGACGCTCATGCTCGACGACGCCGACGACTTCGACGACGACGAGGATGACTTCGACGACGAGGACGAGGACGAGGACGAGGACACGTCCGACGTCGAGGCCACGTCCGACGTCGAGGCCACGCTGGCCGCCGCGAACGCGGACGTCAGCGGCGACGACGCGGATGACAGCGACGACGACGCGGATGACAGCGACGACAGCGCCAGCGACAAGGCCTCCAGCGACGACGAGGGGCCGGCCTCCGCATGAGCTCCGCGGACGAGAAGCGCGGCGAGACCTTCGTGATGCGGGGGGAAGCGCGCTCCGCGTCCGAGGAGTCGATTTCCTTCAGCACCTTCATCGTGGGGCTGGGCACCGCGGTGCTCATCCACCTGGGAGGTGCTCCCAATCCTGAAACGGGTCAGACGGCGAAGGACCTGCCGCTGGCCCGGCAGAACCTGGACCTCTTGTCCATGCTGCGCGTCAAGACGCGGGGCAACCTCACGGCGGAGGAGGAGAAGCTCTTCGACGGGCTGCTCGCCGACCTGCGCCTGCGTTTCGTGGAGGCGACCAAGCGGTGAAGCACTCTGGAAGGAAGGGGCTGCCGGGCGGCATCCGCTTCGCCGCCATCGTGGGCCTGGTGCTCTCCATCCTCACGGGCTGGTCGTCCCTGCTCGAAGCCGTGGAGATGGCGAACTTCTACGAGGCCCGCTCGCTTCGGCTGGAGCAGGAGCTGCCTCGAATCCCCGGCGCCCCGCCGCTCGACGCGAAGGTCTTCGAGGTCTACTACGCGACGCTGGAACCCATGCGGGAGCCCCGCGCGGTGCTGCTGGCCTTGCTGGCCGTGGCCTGCGCCTTCGTCAGCGTGTCCGCGGCGCGAATGCTGAGCCCGGAGAACCTGTCTCGCGACGCCATGCGCCGGGTGCTGAGCCGCGCGGCCATCATCGCCGCCGTGCTGCGCACCATCGACGGCGCGCAGATGTCGGTGGCCAAGCAGCGCCTGTTCGCCGCGCTGGCCGAGCCGATGAGCAAGATGCCGGAGTTCCCGCCGGACATCACGATTGAGGCCTCGCGCGAAATCCTGGGCGCCATGGGCGCGGGCACCGCCATCTTCGGCACCGCGGTGGTGGCGGGGACCTTCGTGATTCTGGGGCAGTACTTCCGCAGCCAGCGCGTCCGCGACGCCGTCGCGGTGCAGGACGGCCCGCAGGAGCAGTAGCCCTCAGAGAGCGTCGGACTCCGGGAGCGTCACCTGGCAGGTCGGCAGGAGGGCCTCCAGGATGGCGGCGCCCTCCGCGTCCCGGTCCTCCAGCGCCAGCACGTGGCCCGGGGCCACGCGCGGCAGCCGCAGCAGCTCCTTGCGCGTCAGGCCGAACACGTAGGCCAGGTGGCCCACCGGCCAGCGCTCCTGCATGTGCTTGAAGGCCGCGTCGTCCATCTGGTCCAGCGGCACCGGGAGCTCCACGTCCTCATAGACGACCCGCTCACCGCCCACGCGCCGGCCGTTGCCGTACGCGATGACCTGCTCGCCTTCGTCTGGATCATAGACGTAGGCCTGGACAGCGGCGTTCGCCGCCCGGGAGAGCAGCCGGGGGAGCGCATGGTGGGCCGCATACCAGTGCGCGCCCTGCCGCCCCGCCGTGAAGGGGCCCACGTACGCCAGACGGACCACTTTGCGGCGCCGGTTGACGGACACCTGCAGCCCCGTCGCGCCCATCGCGCCGTCCAGCGCCAGCGCTTCACGCGCCAGCCGGAGCAGCTCCAGGCCGCTGAAGCTCTCGAGTCGTAGGAGATATCCGCCGTGCGCTTGCAGTGTCAGCCCCCCAGGGGATTGGGCGCCGCCTATACCCGGCATCATACCCGCTGGCAACTCCAGCACCGCGAAAACCCAGCGGTTACCAGGAGTCCAAACAATTTCAGGGCGAGCAAAAACACCGCGCGACGCGCGCTGCTTGCCAAGGGGTGTCCGACTCTTACGTTGGAGACATGCGACTCGACAAGTACACAGTGAAGGCGCAGGAGGCGATCCACGAGGGTCAGACCCTGGCCCGTCGGGCGGACAACCCCCAGTACGAGCCCGAGCACCTGGCCGCCGCGCTGCTTGGCCAGAAGGACGGCATCGTCGACCCCCTGCTCCGCAAGATTGGGGCGGACGTGAAGCTGTTCGCCGCGCGGCTCGGAGAGGCGCTGCAGAAGCTGCCCCGCATGCAGGGCGGCGAGAGCGCGATGCTCGGCCAGCGGCTGCTGAAGACCTTCGACAAGGCGGAGGACGAGGCCAAGTCCCTCAAGGACGAGTTCATCTCCTCGGAGCACCTGCTGCTCGCGCTCACCCATGACAAGGGCGCGGTGGGCGAGGTGATGAAGTCGTCGGGCGTCACGCGGGAGCGCGTGCTGTCCGGCCTCAAGGAGGTCCGTGGCTCCGGGCGCGTGACGAGCCAGGACGCCGAGGCCACCTACCAGGCGCTGGAGAAGTACGGCCGCGACCTCACGGAGGCGGCGCGCTCCGGCAAGCTGGACCCCGTCATCGGCCGTGACGAGGAGATTCGCCGGTGCGTCCAGGTGCTGAGCCGGCGCACCAAGAACAACCCGGTGCTCATCGGCGAGCCCGGCGTGGGCAAGACGGCCATCGCGGAGGGGCTGGCGCGGCGCATCGTCGACGGCGACGTGCCGGAGGGCCTGAAGAACAAACGCCTGGTGTCCCTGGACCTGGGCGCCATGGTGGCCGGCGCGAAGTACCGCGGTGAGTTCGAGGAGCGCCTCAAGGCCGTGCTCAAGGAGATTGCGGACGCGGCGGGCGAGGTCATCCTCTTCATCGACGAGCTCCACACGCTGGTGGGCGCGGGCAAGGCCGAAGGGGCCATGGACGCGGGCAACATGCTCAAGCCGGCGCTGGCGCGCGGCGAGCTGCACTGCATTGGCGCCACCACGCTGGACGAGTACCGCAAGCACATCGAGAAGGACGCCGCGCTGGAGCGGCGCTTCCAACCCGTCCTGGTCGGCGAGCCGAGCGTGCACGACACCATCAGCATCCTCCGCGGCCTGAAGGAGCGCTACGAGGTGCACCACGGCGTGCGCATCCAGGACAACGCCCTGGTGGCCGCCGCCACGCTGAGCCACCGCTACATCGCGGACCGGTTCCTCCCGGACAAGGCCATCGACCTGGTCGACGAGGCCTCCAGCCGCCTGCGCATCGAAATCGACTCCATGCCCACGGAGCTGGACGACGTGCGCCGGAAGGTGACGCAGCTCCAGATTGAGAAGGAGGGCCTGCGCAAGGAGACGGACCCGCACTCGCAGGAGCGCCTGGGCCAGATTGAGAAGGAGCTGGCCAACCTGAGCGAGAAGTTCAACGCGCTCAAGGTGCACTGGGACGCGGAGAAGTCGGCCATTGGCGCCATCCGGAGCCTGAAGGAGAAGCAGGAGAAGGCGAAGAACGACCAGGCGGCGGCCGAGCGTCAGGGCGACCTGAACCGCGCCGCGGAGCTGAAGTTCGGCGTCATCCCCTCGCTCGACAAGGAGCTGAAGGCGCAGAACGAGAAGCTGGCCGAGCTGCAGAAGAACCAGAAGTTCCTCAAGGAAGAGGTGGACGCGGAGGACATCGCCGAGGTGGTGGCCAAGTGGACGGGCATCCCCGTCTCGCGGCTGATGGAGGGCGAGGTCCAGAAGCTGGTCCACATGGAGGACCGGCTGGCGAAGCGCGTGATTGGCCAGCGCAGCGCCATCGAGGCGGTGTCCAACGCCGTGCGCCGCGCGCGCAGCGGGCTGCAGGACCCCAACCGCCCCATCGGCTCGTTCATCTTCCTGGGCCCCACGGGCGTGGGCAAGACGGAGACGGCCAAGGCGCTGGCGGAGTTCCTCTTCGATGATGACTCGGCCATGGTCCGCATCGACATGTCCGAGTACATGGAGAAGCACTCCGTGGCCCGGCTGGTGGGCGCGCCTCCGGGGTACGTCGGCTACGAGGAAGGCGGTCAGCTCACGGAGGCCGTGCGCCGGCGGCCGTACACGGTGGTCCTCTTCGACGAAATCGAGAAGGCGCACCACGACGTCTTCAACGTGCTGCTCCAGATTCTCGACGAGGGCCGGCTGACGGACAGCCAGGGCCGCACGGTGGACTTCAAGAACACGGTGCTCATCCTGACGTCCAACATCGGCTCGCAGGACATCCAGGCCGGCATGGCGGGCAAGGACGAACTGGACGAGCGCACGCGCAACGAGGTGATGGACGCGCTGCGGAGCCACTTCCGTCCGGAGTTCCTCAACCGCGTGGACGAAATCGTCATCTTCGAGCCGCTGCGGAAGAAGGACATCTACCGCATCGTGGACCTGCAGCTCGCGCGGCTGTCCAAGCTGCTGGCCGACAAGCGGCTCACGCTGGAGCTGACGGACAAGGCGCGCGAGCTGCTGGCGGAGCGCGGCTACGACCCGACGTACGGCGCGCGGCCGCTGAAGCGCGCGGTGCAGAAGAACCTGTTGGACCCGCTGGCCCTCAAGGTGCTGGGTGGCGAGTTCCTGCCGGGCGACCACATCCAGGCGGATGCGGGCCCCGACGGGCTCACCTTCGCCAAGGTGCTGGTGGACACCACGAAGAACGTGAAGCGCTCGGCCTGAAGCCCGGGCGTCCGCGGATGCCCCCGGCCCGGCGTCATGGCTTGACGCCGGGCCTCTCTCCGCGAGAAGAGCCCCGCCCATGAAGCCCTGGGAGACGCTGGAGCGCGCAGAGGTCCCGGACGTCGGTGAAGTCACCCTGGTCCGCCGCGGGGACGAGTACGTCTTCCGCGTGCGGGGGCAGACGCTGATGTCCAGCCGGCAGCACGGCTCCGAGGAAGCGCTGGCGGAGGCAGGCTGCGCGGGGCTCAAGGACCGGAGCGGCGTCCGGGTGCTCGTGGGGGGGCTGGGCTTTGGCTACACCACCCGCGCGGTGCTGGACCGGCTGGGCCCGGATGCCCGCGTCACGGTGGCCGAGCTGCTTCCGGTGGTGGTGACGTGGAACCGGGGAGTGCTCGCGCCGCTGGCCGGAGCGCCGCTGGAGGATGCGCGCGTCACCGTGGTGGAGGCCGACGTGGGCAAGCACATGGCCCGTCTGGCGGGGACCTACGACGCCATCCTGCTGGACGTGGACAACGGCCCCACCGCCCTCACCCACCCCGACAACCACGGGCTTTATGGGCGCGTGGGACTGGCACACGCCGTCCAGGCGCTGCGGCCAGGGGGCGTACTGGGCGTGTGGAGCGCCGGGCCCTCCCCCGCCTTCGAGCGCCGCATGGAGCAGGCGGGCTTCACCGTGGAGGTCCTCCACCCGGCGGCCCACGGCACCAAGGGAACGCGCCACACCCTGTTCATGGGCAAGCGGAGGCCCCAGGGGCGGCGTTAGTACGGGCCCCATGATTCCTTTCTCCGTCCTCGACCTCTCGCCCGTCACCCAGGGCTCCACCGCGGCTGACGCGCTGCGGAACACGCTGGACCTGGCGCGGCGCGCGGAGGACTGGGGCTTCAAGCGCTTCTGGCTGGCCGAGCACCACAACATGACGGGCATCGCCAGCGCGGCGACGTCCGTCGTCATCGGCTACGTGGCCGGAGGCACGAAGAGCATCCGGGTGGGCTCGGGTGGCGTCATGCTGCCCAACCATGCGCCGCTGGTCATCGCGGAGCAGTTCGGCACGCTGGAGACGCTCTACCCGGGGCGCATCGACCTGGGACTCGGCCGGGCGCCGGGCACGGACATGCTGACGGCACGCGCCCTGCGGCGCGACCTGGCCGCGAGCGCGGACACCTTTCCCCAGGACGTCGTGGAGCTGAAGTCGTACTTCGAGCCCACCGAGCCGGGGCAGCTCATCCAGGCGGTGCCGGGCGCGGGGCTGCGGGTGCCCATCTGGTTGCTCGGCTCCAGCCTGTTCAGCGCGCAGCTCGCGGCGATGCTGGGCATGCCGTTCGCCTTCGCGTCCCACTTCGCGCCGGATGCCCTGCTGCAAGCGCTGGACATCTACCGGGAGCGCTTCAAGCCTTCCGAGTCGCTCGACAAACCCTACGCCATGGCGTGTGTGAATGTCTTCGCGGCAGACACGGACCAGGAGGCCCAGCGCCTCTTCACCTCCGTGCAGCAGCAGTTCGTCCGCCTGCGCCGGGGCACGCCCGGGCAGCTGCCGCCGCCGGTGGATGACATTGATTCGGTGGCCTCGCCCCTGGACCGCGCGAGCGCCGACCATGCGCTGAAGTATTCCATCATCGGCGCGCCCGACACCGTCCAGCAGGGGCTGGCGGACTTCATCCGGCTCACGCGGGTCGACGAGCTGATGGTGACGGGGATGGTCTACGACCCTGCCGCGCGGCTGCGCTCGTTCGAGCTGACCGCGCAGGCGCACAAGAAGCTCGCCGAGGCGGAAGCGGCGAAGACGGCCTGAAGCGGTGTCGCAGGCGCGCTGTTCTCTCGGCAGCGTGCACCACCGCGGATGGACTCATGCGCCGCAACCGACGTGGAACACCTGCGCCGGTTTGCAGCACCACAACCGCATTGAAGCACCCGGGCTGGCTCGGAGTCCCACAGCCAGCGTGCGACTCCTCCGGCGATTCAGGGCGCGGCCCAGGCAGTTCATGACCGCCGCTTCCGGGAGATATTGGCCGCGCCATTTTCTGAGGTTGCTTTCGGGCAGTAGCACCCACTCCCTTTGTTGCCGCCACGGCCGGACAGCAACGCGCGACTCCCAGGCGAGGCGTGCCCCCCTGTAGCAATGAGCGACACACGCGTCGGAGTCCTGTAGCGGAACGCGCTACAGGGCCCCGCGTTTCCTCCTCTCGGAGGCCGTTCCGCCCCGCGGCGCCATGCCCCCGTGTCTCATGGCGCGCGAGGTGCACACCACGCGCACGTGGACGGCGCGCTGCCCCTCGGAGCGCGCCACGGGAAGCGAGTAGGCTTTCCCGCAGGAGACCTCTCGATGCGCAGGCGGCTGTACCTTCTTGGCATTCCCGTCGGCGCCCTCGTGCTCGCCGCCGTCTGGGCGGGCACGCACCGGCTGCCCCGACGCTTGAGCTGGGCGCGTTGCCCACCGCGACGGAGTCTGGAGAGGAGCTGTCTGGCGGACGGGGCTCCGTGCCAGACGCGGGACGCAACGCCTTTGGCCGCTCGCCCATGAACATGCCGCGCACGCGCTGGGAGGACTTCCACGCGGGCAAGCGCGTCTTCGGCCGGGACTGGACGGACGTGGACGGCCCCATCCAGGTGGGGCCGCTGTTCAACGCCCCTTCCTGCATGACGTGCCACGTGAAGGATGGGCGCGGGAAGCCTCCTGCGACTCCCAGCGAGACGCCAGTCTCCCTCGCGTTCCAACTGAGCGGACCGGAGGGCCAGGGTCCCCATCCGGTGTACGGCGCCCAGCTCGACGTGCACCACGTGGACGGCGACGGCGCGGAGGGCACCGTCGATGTGACGTACGAGGAAGTCACCGGCCGGTTCGCCACTGGCGAGTCCTTCACGCTGCACCGGCCCCGCTACCGGTTCACCGGATTGTCCAAGGGCCCCATCGGCGAGGGGACGCGCTTCTCGCCCCGCGTCGCGCCCGCCAACCACGGACTCGGCCTGCTTGAAGCCATCCCCGAGAGCGCGCTCCTGGCCCACGAGGACGCCGAGGACCTCGCCCAGGACGGCATCTCCGGCCGGGCAAACCGTGTGAAGGACGCCGCGACGGGACAGACACGGCTGGGCCGCTTCGGATGGAAGGCCAACCAGCCCACGCTGCATCAGCAGGTGGCTCACGCGCTCGTCACCGACATGGGACTGACGACGGAGATGTTCCCCCGCGAGCAGGGGCATGAAGCGCGCGACGCCGTCCCACCCGAGGTCAGTCCGCAGGAACTGGACTCACTGCTCGTCTACGCGCGGCTGGTCGCCGTGCCCAAGCGCAGGGACTGGGAAGCCGCCGATGTCCTGCGCGGCAAGGCCGTGTTCAGCGCCATTGGCTGCGCGGGGTGCCACGTGGCGACGCCATTCGTGACGGAGGACGTGCCCGGCTTCCCCGAGCTTTCCGGCCAGCTCATCCGCCCCTACACGGACCTGCTGCTGCACGACATGGGCGAAGGGCTCGCGGATGACCGGCCCGACGGGCTCGCCACTGGCACCGAGTGGCGCACGCCGCCGCTGTGGGGCATCGGCCTGGTGAAGGCGGTGAACGGCCACACGCGCTTCATGCATGACGGGCGGGCGCGGAACCTGGAGGAGGCCGTGCTGTGGCATGGCGGAGAGGCCGCTCCAGCGCAGGAGCGCTACACGCGCCTGCTCGCCACGGACCGGCAGGCACTGCTCGCATTCATCGGATCGCTGTGAGCCCCTGGCGGCTCAAGCGACATTGATGCTCGTGGCGGCGGCACCGCCCTCCCCCGTGAGCCGCTGCATGGGCTGAGCCCGGCGCATCAAGATGCGCTGACGTCGGCGGCACCACCCGCGCCCGCAGTCCGCCGCATCGGCTGGACCTTTCCGTACGTGAGCGAGCGCCACAGCCACTCCACGGGGCCGAAGCGGAAGTACGTCAACCACAGGCGGCTGAGCACCACCTGCACCGCGAAGACGAAACACGTGATGACGAAGACGCGCGACAGCGGCAGCTTGCCGATGAAGCCCAGCCCCCAGCCGTCATAAATCCAGATGCTCACCGCGGACTGCATCAGGTAGTTCGTCAGCGCCATGCGGCCCACCGGCGTCAGGAGGCCCAGCCAGCGGCTCCACCGCTCGCGCTGGAAGAGCAGCGCGAAGGCCGCCACATAGGCGGCGCCCATGGCGATGTAGCCCGGCTCCTGGAGCCCGTTGAGCACCAGCATCGCGGGCCCCGAGCATCCCACGCCAGCACGCCCGCGGCATTCAAGCGCTGCAACACGAAGCCGGTGCCATTGAGCACCAGGCCCACGGCCAGGCCCCACCCCAGAATCCGGCGGAGCAGCGGGCGGTGTGCCTCCACGTCCTGGAGCAGCAACAGACGCCCCGCGAGCAAGCCGAGCAGGAAGCGCCCCAGGATGAGGCTCAGCCACTGCACCTGGCGAGGCTCACGCCCGAAGAACGAGACGAAGAAACGTGCGTTGCCCGTCTGCGCCGTCCAGAGGGAGTCGCTCGACAGCGCCGCCAGCATGTCCGCGAACAGCGCCAGGGTCCGGGCCTGGGCCGCCTTCGCCGCCGCCTCCGCGGCCTCCGCGCCGTGCAAAAGGACGGGGACATAGCGGATGGCCGCGGGGACCACGAGCGGCATCACGATGATGAGCCCCACAGCCCAGAACAACACCGTGCGGTTGGAGCGAGCCCGGAAGGTCAACAGCACGAAGCCCACCAGCGCGTAGCTGATGAGGATGTCCCCCGTCCACAACAGGAGGGCATGCGCCAGACCGATGCCCAGGAGCACCAACAGCCGGCGCCGGTAGAGCGGCACAATGGAGGTGGCCCGGGCCTCCGCTCGCGCGAACTGGATGGAGAACCCCAGCCCGAAGAGAAAGGAGAAGATGGCGATGAACTTCTGCGCCACGAAGAGCGCGAAGAGGCCGCCAACGACCTGCTCCAGCCAGGGTGCGGACTGCGCCTTCGCCACATCCGGAGGCAGGAGGACCCTGCCGCTGAGCCACATGAGGCTGTTGGACACGAAGACGCCCCACAGCGCGAAGCCACGCAGGGCGTCCAGCAAGACGACGCGCTCGGAGACTTCCACCGGGCGCGCCCCGGGGAGGGCCGCTTCCACGGGAGAACCAGGCTCGGACATGGGTGAAGCAGACGCGCTCCGCCCCCTGGGCGTCAATCCGCCTCGCGTCAGGAGGCCGCGACACCGGGAGCGTCACTGCTCCCGGAGGGACGTCGCATGGGCTGCGCCTTTCCGTACGTGAGCGAGCGCCACAGCCACTCCGCGGGACCGAAGCGGAAGCGCGCCAGCCACAGGTGACTGAGCACCACTTGCACCGCGAAGACGAGGCAGCAGATGACGACGATGCGCGACGGCGGCAGCTTGCCGATGAAGCCCAGCCCCCAGCCGTCATAAATCCAGATGCTCACCGCGGACTGCATCAGGTAGTTCGTCAGCGCCATGCGGCCCACCGGCGTCAGGAGGCCCAGCCAGCGGCTCCACCGCTCGCGCTGGAAGAGCAGCGCGAAGGCCGCCACATAGGCGGCGCCCATGGCGATGTAGCCCGGCTCCTGGAGCCCGTTGAGGAGCATCATCCAAGGCCCCTTCGGGTCCCACTCCAGCACGCCGGCCTTGCGCAGGCGATACAGCACGTACCCGCTCCCATTGAGCACCAGCCCCACGCCCAGGCCCCAGACCAGAATCCGGCGCAGCAACGCGCGGTGACGCTCCACGTCCTGCAACAGGAGCAGACGGCCCGCCAGCAGCCCCAGCAGGAAGCGCCCCAGGATGAGGCTCATCCAGAGCACGCGCCGGAAGCCGCCGCCCATGTTCTCGAGGAAGAAGCGCGCGTTGCCCACCTGCGCCGTCCAGAACGACTCGCTCGACAGCGCCACCAGGGTATCGGCCCGCAAGGCCTTGTCCCTGGCCTGACTGGCCTTGACGGCCTCGGCCGCGGCCTCCGCGCCGTTCAGCAGGATGGGGACGTAGCGGATGGCCGCGGGGACCACGAGCGGCATCACGGTGACGAGCCCCAACGCCCAGAACAGCACCGTGCGATTGGCGCGAGCCCGGAAGGCCATCAGCAGGAAGCCCACCATCGCGTAGGTGTGGAGGATGTCCCCCGTCCACAACACGAGGGCATGCGCCAGGCCGATGCCGAAGAGCACCAGCAGCCTCCGGCTGTAGAGCGGCACCGCGGAGACGCCCCGCGCCTCCGCTCGGGCGAGCTGGATGGAGAACCCCAGGCCGAAGAGAAACGAGAAGATGGAGATGAACTTCTGCGTCACGAAGAGCTGGTAGACCGCACTGACCACCTGCTCCAGCAGCGGCACCGCCAGCGCCGAGGCCGCCTCGGGCGACAGGAAAGCCCGGCCGCTGAGCCACATGAGGCTGTTGGAGACGAAGACACCCCACAGCGCGAAGCCACGGAGGGCATCCAGCAAGACGACGCGCTCGGAGACTTCCACGGGACTCGCGCCGGGAGCGCTGCTCGCCGGGAGCGGACTCGATTCGGACATGAACAAAGCAGAACCCCTCCGCCGTCTGGCCGTCAATCCCGCCCAATCCTGGACGGCGGGACATGCGGGCCTGCCCCTACCCACACGGCGGGTGTGCTGTAGTGGCGCACCGCTCCCCCGCCGGACAGGAGTCCGCCCCGTGAAGAAGCCCCACCTGCTCCCCCTGCTGCTCCTCTCCCTGGCCGTGCCCCGTGGCCCCGTGCTCGCCGCGGAGACACCGCCCGTCCTGGGCGGCCTCGACGCGCTCTACCCCGAGCTCGACGCGCTCTACCGCGACCTGCACCAAACGCCGGAGCTGTCCAACCAGGAGTCGAAAACGTCGGCGAAGCTGGCCGACCGGCTGCGCAAGCTCGGCTACGAGGTGACGCCGAAGGTGGGAGGCAACGGCGTGGTGGCGGTGCTTCGCAACGGCCAAGGCCCCACGGTGCTGCTGCGCGCGGACATGGACGCGCTGCCCGTGGAGGAGAAGTCGGGCCTGCCCTATGCGAGCAAGGTGAAGGTGAAGGACGCCTCGGGGGCGACTGTCTCCGTCATGCACGCGTGTGGCCACGACGTGCACATGACGTCCTGGATGGGGACGGCCACGCTGCTGGCCCGGTCGAAGGACCGGTGGCGCGGCACGGTGCTGCTGGTGGGCCAGCCGGCGGAAGAGGTGGGCGCGGGCGCCCGGCAGATGCTCCAGGACGGCCTCTACAAGCGCTTCCCCAAGCCGGACTTCGCGGTGGCGCTCCACGTCAACACCGCCGCGGCGGGCACGGTGGAGTTCACCCCCGGCTACGCGATGGCGAGCGTGGACGGCGTTGAAATCACCCTGCACGGCAAGGGCGGACATGGCGCCTATCCCCACACCACCGTGGACCCGGTGGTGATGGCCGCGCGCGTCGTGTTGTCGCTCCAGACGCTCGTCAGCCGCGAGAAGAACCCGCTGGAGCCCGCGGTGGTGACGGTGGGCGCCATCCAGGGGGGCACCAAGCACAACATCATCCCCGATAACGTGAAGCTCCACATCACCGTGCGCTCGTACAAGCCCGAGGTCCGCAAGGCCCTGCTGGAGGGCATCGAGCGCATCGCCAAGGCGGAGGCCATGGCCTCCAACGCGCCCCGCCCGCCCGAGGTCGCCATCACCGAGGGCACGCCTTCGACCTTCAACGACCCCGAGCTCACCCGGCGGCTGGTGGGCGCGGTGTCCCGTGTCCTGGGCGAGAAGAACCTCCAGGAGGCGCCCCCCGTCATGGGCGGCGAGGACTTCTCCGAGTACGGGCGGGCGGGCGTCCCCGCCGTGATGCTCTGGCTCGGCTCCACCGAACCCAAGCAATACGCCAAGGCGAAGGCCGAGGGGACGCCGCTGCCCTCGATGCACTCGCCCCTGTTCGCGCCGGACCGCGAGCGCACGCTGCGCACGGGTGTCACCACGCTGACCACCGCGGCCTTGGAGTTGCTGGGTAAGCCGTGAAGGACGGTGAGCACGTGGCGCCTTGCTTCCGGGCCGCCACCTGCTCGGCGGCGGGGCTCGCGAGGCGCGCGGTGATTTGACTCGGAGGAATACGAAACCGTAGACAGGCACCCTCTCGCATCGCGACAGGATGTCCTCCTTGCTCAATCGCAATCGTTCCCTGCGAGCCCTGCTGGGGGCTTCGCTGTGGTGGGTCGCTGGCTGCCAGTCGAACGCCTTCGTCGGTCACGAAGGCACCGTCCGCAGCGGCACCTCCGTCCCGCTGAGTCTCCAGGTCTTCTCCGGGCCCGGCGGAACCTCGGTCCGTGACGGGCAGTTGGTCTCCTGCATCGCCCTGCCCCAGGGCTGGCAGGCGCCGAGCGGCAGCTACACCTACGCCGGGTCGGCCGCCGCCGGGCAGCCGGGGGGCGCGGCGCTCTCCGCCGAGGCCCAGGCCGCATGGCCGGTCAACGATGCCTCCTGGCACTGCCTGGTGTCGGAGCGCGTGACGACGTCGGACCAGGAGGTCCTCGCCACCGCGCAGCTCACGCTCCCCGTCCCCGCCGTGGCCCAGGGCGCGTACCGGGTGCGCTACCAGAGCGGGTTCCGCGACGTGACGCCCCCGGACAGCGGAGGGCAGGCGCCCTACCAGGCCGCGGACTTCACGGGACGGCTGGAGCGGCTGCTCCACGTCAACGTGAACCCCGCCACCACCTTCGACCACTGGGATTCGGGCATCAACACCGGCATCTCGGTGAGGCCCTCGGCGACGCGCGCCTGGTACGGCAACGGGAACTTCCTGGCGGCGACCACCGGGCAGGCGGAAATCCTGCGCTCGACGGACGGACGCCAGTGGACGGGCTTCGTTCCCGTGATGGCGGGGACCACGTCGCCGCTCGCGTTGACGCGGCTCGTCTACTCCCAGCGCCGGTGGTTCGGCCTGGTGGACGGCGACATCGTCGTCTCGTCCGACAACGCGCACACCTGGGCCCCCGCCTACCAGGACCCGCCGCCCGAAGGTGGCGCGCGGGGCCGCGTCTTCCTGGAGCTGGCGCTCAGTGGCAACCGGCTGGTGGCGGTGGGCACCTCGGGCCTCATCGCCAGCTCCACCGACGGGCAGACCTGGACCGATGAGAGCATCGAAGGCACCTATGACATCGCGAGGCTGGTGCCCGGCCAGAACAGCTTCATCGCCGTGGCCTACCCGTTCGCCGGGAGCTCCACCGACACGCCCTCCCTGTTGCGCCCCCGGAGCACCGGGGCGGGCTGGGAGCTGTTCCAACCCGCGAGCCTGAACGGGCTCGTCATCGCCGAGCTCACCGCGGGCAATGGCCGCTTCCTCGCCTTCGCCCAGCCGCCGCAAGTGCTCCCGCCCCCGCCCCTGGCCCCCCAGGCCGAGGAGCCGGCCAGCGGCTTCTTCCTCTCCGAGGACCTGGGCGGCACCTGGACGCGCGTGACGAGCCTGCAGGTCCCCGCCGACGCGCCAGCGCCCGTCCCGCTCATGGCCTTCGTCGACCAGAGCTTCGTCGTGAGCTGGACGGTGGTCGACCCCGAGAGCACGGAGACCCTGCCCGCGTTCGAGCTGCACGTGTCGGCGGATGGCCGTGAGTGGACGTCGCATCCGACGGGCGCGGGCGGCGCGTATCACTCCGCGTCCTTCGCCTCGGGCGATACGTCGGTGGTCGCGGTGAGCGAGCACCGCCTCCTGGTGGCGACGCGCCGGCCCTGGCCGCTCCCGGAGCTCCTCACGGAGACGCTGCCGCCGTTCCGGGTGGGCACGGCCGCCAACGTGGCACTGAGTACGCGCGGCTCGGGCACCCTGACGTTCGAGCTGGAGGGCAACCTGCCCTCGGGCCTGACGTTCAACTCCGCCACCGGCACCTTCACCGGCACGCCCGCGCAGGAGGGCAGCTCCGCCGTCACCGTGCGGGCTCGCGACGCGCGCGGCGGCGTGGCCACGCGCACCTACAGCGTGGACGTGGTGGGCTCGATGAACATCGCCAGCACCCCGGTTGCCTCCGCGACCCAGGGCACCGCGTACGAGACCCGCTTCACCGTCCAGGGCGGCCGGGCGCCGTATACGTGGGGCCTGGCTGGCGGCACCGTGCCCGGTGGCCTGACGATTCAGCAGCGGGACGGCGCGTATGTGCTGAGCGGCATTCCGACCGCCAGCGGCAACTTCCCGCTGACGGTGCGGGTGACGGACTCGGCGAACCAGACGGCGGAGCGGAGCGTGTCGCTGCAAATCGCGCCCACGCCTCCGCCCACGCCCGACGAGGGCGACAAGCCCAGCGGTTGCGGTTGCAGCGGCGGCGGCGCGGGCGTCCAGGCCCTGGGGCTGGCAGCGCTGGCCCTGATCGGCCGCGCCCGCCGGAAGCGCTGGTCCATGAAGGCAAGGCCCTGACGTCCCCTGCCCACGCGGGGTGACGTCGGGGCCTACTTCTTTCTCGCGGCGTACTGGGCGCGCGCCGCCGCGACGCGGGGCATGCTCTCCTCAATCCACTCCGCGAGCGCCTCCACCCGCGCGGCGACCTCCTCCCCCAGGGGCGTGAGGCTGTAGTCGACGTGGGGCGGAATCACCGGATGGACTTCGCGAAGCACGAAGCCGTCCTCCTCCAGCGCGTGCAGCGTCTGCGACAGCATCTTCTCGCTCACGCCCGCCACCTTCCGGCGCAGCTCGCTGAAGCGGTGCGTGCCCTCCAACAACGCAATCAGGACGAGCACGCCCCAACGGCTCGTCACGTGCTCCAGCACGCCGCGTGACGGACACGCGGGCGCGTAGAGGTCGCCTCGCTCCGCCGCCTGCTTCGCCATCATCCGTGCCAGTGGGCCGGTCCGTTTGTTCACACCCATGCCAGTAACTTACCCAAAGGTAGGTACTTACGCAAAGTTAGTGTCCCCGTTAGGTTCCTCTCGCGTTTGGAAAAAACCCCTCCACGTCAGGAGTAGAGGACCCATGATTCTTGTCACCGGAGCAACGGGGAAGCTGGGCCGGCTGGTGGTCGCCGGGCTGCTCGAGAAGGTTCCCGCGAAGGACATCGCCGTCGCCGTGCGCGACCCGAGCAAGGCCGCCGACATCGCGGCCAAGGGCGTCCAGGTGCGGCAGGCGGACTACAGCAAGCCCCAGACGCTGGGGCCCGCGCTGGCCGGCGTGGACACGCTGCTGCTCATCTCCTCCAGCGAGGTCGGCCAGCGGGCAGCGCAGCACCAGGCCGTGGTGGACGCGGCGAAGAAGGCGGGCGTCCGGCGGATTGCGTACACCAGCATCCTGCACGCGGACACGTCCGGGCTTGCCCTGGCCACCGAGCACAAGGCGACCGAGGCGCTGATTCGCGCGTCCGGCATCCCGTTCACCTTCCTGCGCAACGGTTGGTACACGGAGAACTACACGGAGAACCTGGCGCCAGCGCTGGAGCACGGGGCCATCATCGGGTGCTCGGGAGCGGGGCGCGTCGCCGCGGCCACCCGGGCGGACTACGCCGCCGCCGCGGTGGCCGTCGTCACCGGCTCGGGCCACGACAACAAAGTCTATGAGCTGGCGGGCGACACCGCCTTCACCGCCGCCGAGCTGGCCGCCGAGGTGTCCCGTCAGGCCGGCAAGAACGTCGCCTACAAGGACCTGCCCCAGGCCGACTACGCCGGCGCGCTCGTGGGCGTGGGCGTCCCCGCGCCCTTCGCCGAGGTGCTGGCGGACTCCGACGCGGGCGCGGCGCGCGGTGAGCTGAATGACAGCTCCGGCGATTTGAAGCGGCTCATCGGCCGGCCCACGACGCCGCTCGCGGACGCCGTGGTGGTGGCCGTCAAGCGCTGAGCCTCGCCAACCCGGCCCGCGCTCCCACGCGGGCCGTCAGTTGCCCAGCCGCTCCAGCAACCACCCGCGGACGTAGGCCCAGTCGCGCTTCACGGTGACGGGCGACACGCCCAGCACCATGGCGGTGTCCATCAGGTCCAGGCCCACGAAGTAGCGCAGCTCCAGCATGCGCGCGAGCCGCGGCTGGAAGGTGTCCAGCTCCGAAAGCGCCCGGTCCAACTCCAGCACCTCCAGGCTCAGCCCTGCCGGGACATCCGCCTCCACGTCCCCCAGGCTGACCCGCTCCAGCCGGGCCTCGCGAATCTGGGCTCGGCGCAACCGCGCCCGGTCCACCATGACCCGCCGCATCGCCTGCGCCGCGGCGCCGAAGAAATGACGCCGCGCCTCCACCGGCGCCCCCGCGCTGAAGAGGCGAAGCCACGCCTCCTTCACCAACACCGCGGGTTGCAGTGACGGGGGCGAGCCCTCGTCACTCACGGCGCGCTGCGCCATCTCCCGCAGCTCCTGGTAGGCCGCCGCCATCAACGCCTCTCGCGCGCCCTGCTCCCCCCGGCGCGCGTGGTCCAGTAGCTCTGTCAGCTCCGACATGCCCACATTCACCTCCAGGCCAGACGGGTTCGCCGCCCCCTCACAGAGAAACTACGCTCTCAACGGGAAATCTTGGAAAACTGGGGCAGATACCCTCCACGGCGCAACGATTGACCTGGGCCGGAGCGCCCCGCACTCCCCCAAAGGGTTGGAAGCAGGCCATTCCGAGTATTCCGGGTGTCGTGATAGCGAGCCGCTGGCGTCCGGCGGGACACACTTTCCGTCCGGGCGCCGCCACCTCACGTGCCCGGGAGTCGCCATGAAGCCCCTGATGTCCGCCCTGCTGCCGTTGCTGTGCCTCGCCTCCGCTGCCGTCGCCGCGCCGCAGGCGCCCGTCACCGTGCAGCCCGCACCGTCATTCCTGTCCGGCCCGCCCTCGCTGACCTTCTCCGCGGATTGGAGCGTCACCCTCAACGGCCAGCCGGAGGCTGGCGGGGCGATGGACGTCATCTATGACACGGCGCGCCTGCCGCTGTGCCGGGGCGCCGGGTGGGCCATCACCGGCTTCGCCATGACGAACCGGGGCCCGGTGCAGAGCTTCCCCGTGGCGGACGCCACCACGGCGGGCACCGTGGCGCTGGCGCCGTTGGCGCTGAGCCAGGGCGGCACGCTGGAGCTGTGGTTCCAGAACACCGACTCCACTGGCTGCTCCACCTGGGACTCCAACCTCCAGTTCAACTTCCACACCTGGGTGGTGCAGTACCCGATGATTTCGTTCCACCCCGCGCCGGCCTGGACGTACACGGTCCACGGCACGCTCCAGGGCGGCACCACGCTGATGGTGGACTACGACATCGGCCGCATCGCGCAGTGCCGGGCGCAGTACCTGGACTACAAGGCCTGGGGCACCAGCGCGTACTATCGCATCAACGGCGGCCCGGTGACGAGCATCAGCCTGACGGCGGACTGGGGCGAGTGGAACGCCGAGTTCTGGCGTCAGGTGCCCGCCTTCATCCCGCTGCCGCCCGGCCCCGCGACGCTGGAGCTGTGGTTCTCCACCCAGGACCGCAAGGGCTGCCATCAGTGGGACTCGCGCCACGGGCAGAACTACGTCTTCGCCATCCAGTGATTCCACCCGGGCCCTGGAGCGCGCACATCACGCGCGCTCCGGGCTCAGCTGCCCAGCGACAGCAGCCGCTCCACCGCCGCGCGCACGTCGCGCAGCAACGCCGGGTCCGTCACCGCGACGAAGATGGTGTCATCCCCCGCCACCGTCCCGGCGAGCCCCGGCAAGTCCCGCTCCTTGTCCAACGCCAGCGCGAGCACCGGCGCGAAGCCCGGCGCCGTCCGAATCACCAGCAGGTTGGGCGGCGCCTCCAGGATGGAGACCCGCGGCCGCTCCGGCATCACCGCGGGCGGCGTGGGCGCGCGCTGATAGCGCCCGCCCACCTTCAAGATGCCCAGCTTCTTCAGGCGCCGCGACAGCGTCGACTGGCTCGGCGCCTGACCTTCCGCCTCCAGGAGCTGCTGCAACACGGCCTGATCGCCGATCTCCCGCTCGCCGATGAGCCGGAGGATGGCCTCGTCCAGATTCATTCCCACCAACATGCATCCTCGTGAATATGCATGCAAGAAGATGCATGCGACCGTTGCGAATAATCAGCTTGCGCGGCGCGTCTTTCTGCATAATATCCGCCGCCTTTTCGCGGCAATGCACGCATTTTCACGCATATTCACCACGAATATGCAGCCCGCAACCGCTGGGGAGGACAGGCCCATGAAGCACGTCACGCACATCAAGGATCTGGGGCCCGAGGGCGTGGAGGCGGTCCTCGCGCAGGCGGCCGCGTGGAAGCAGAAGGGCCCGGAGCACGCGCTCTTCGCCAACACGCTGCTGGGCATGGTGTTCTTCAACCCGTCGCTGCGCACGCGCACCTCGTTCGAGGCCGTCATGCTGCGCGGGGGTGGCAACGCCATCATCCTGGACGTGGGCGCGGGCGTCTGGAAGCTGGAGCACCGCGAGGGCGCGGTGATGAACGCGGACCGGGCCGAGCACCTCAAGGAGGCCGCCCCCGTCCTGTCCCGCTTCGTGGACATGCTGGGCGTGCGCACCTTCTCGCAGGGCGGCGGTGACGAGGAGGACGAGCTGGACCCCGTCATCAACGCGTTCCGCAAGTGGTCCACCGTGCCGGTGGTGAGCATGGAGTCCGCGCGCGAGCACCCCTGCCAGGGCCTGGCGGACATGCTGACGCTGCGCGAGACGTTCGGCAGCACCAAGAAGCTGCCGGTGACGCTGACGTGGGCGCCGCACATCAAGCCGCTGCCCAAGGCCGTGCCCAACTCCTTCCTGCTGAGCGCGGCGGCGGCGGGCTGCGAGGTCCGCGTGGCCCATCCTCCTGGGTTCGACCTCCACCCGGCCGTGCGCGCCGAGGCGGAGGCGTACGCCAAGGCCACGGGCGGCAGCATCACCTATACGCACGACCAGGACGAGGCCCTGGCCGGCAGCCGCGCCGTCTACGCCAAGTCGTGGGGCCCCACGGCCGCGGCGGCCTTCTCCCCCAACGACGTCACCGCGCTGCTCGCGTCCTACTCCGGTTGGATGCCCACGCGCCTGACGATGTCCCGCGCGCAGAAGGACGCGGCCTTCCTCCACTGCCTGCCGGTGCGACGTAACGTGGAAGTGGCCGATGAGGTTCTGGACCACCCGAGCAGCCGCGTCGTAGACGAGGCCGGCAACCGCTACCACGTCCAGCGGGCGCTGCTGCACTGGATGCGCTCGCGCTGAGCGGCCCCTTCGGCATTCCTCCTTTCCTGACTTCGAGGTCTCACGTGCCCCTTTCGCCCGACCCCTACTCCGCGCTTCGCAACGCGGCGAAGTACGTGCAGCAGTTCCGCCGCAAGACGTTCGTGGTGAAGCTCGGCGGCGCCATGCTGAGCGACCCGCGTCTGCGCCGCGCTGCCTGCGAGCAGATTGCCCTGCTGTGGACCTTCTCCATCCGCCCCGTCGTGGTGCACGGCGGCGGCCCGGAGCTGGACACGCTGTGTGACGCCCTCCACCTGCCGGTGGAGAAGGTGGCGGGCCGCCGCGTCACCTCCGCGCCCGTGCTGGACGCGGCGAAGATGGTGCTCGCGGGCAAGCTGCACACGGACCTGCTGGCGGACCTCCAGGCGGCGGGCGTGCCCGCGGTGGGCCTGAGCGGCGTGGACGCCGGTCTCATCAAGGCGCGCAAGCGCCCGCCCGTCATGGTGACGGAGGCCGGCGCCAGCGAGGGCAGGCTGGTGGACTACGGCCTGGTGGGTGACATCGAGCAGGTGGACACCCGCGTGGTGGAGCACCTGCGCTCGGCCGACTACGTGCCCGTCATCGCCCCCCTCTCCGGTGGCGCGGACGGCGCCGTGTACAACACCAACGCGGACACCGTGGCCGCGGCGCTGGCGGTGGCGCTCTCCGCCGAGAAGCTCTTCTTCCTGGTCCAGGTCCCGGGCCTGCTGAAGAACGTGAGCGACCCGTCGTCGCTCGTCACGCTGGCCAACCTCACGGACCTGGCCACCATGGAGACCACCGGCGCCATCTCCGGCGGCATGAAGCCCAAGGCGCACGCCATCCGGCACGCGCTGGTGGGCGGCGTGGGCAGCGTGCACCTGGTGAGCGGGGTGCAGCCCAACGCGCTGCTGGAGGAGGTCTTCACCAACGAGGGCAGCGGGACCATGGTGGTGCGGGAGAACGCCCAGAAGCCCGCCGGGGCGGTGGGATGAAGGCGGCGGAGCTGCTCCAGGCGCTGGTGGCCATCCCCAGCGTGTCGGGTGACGAGGGCCGCATCGCGGACACCGTGTCCGGGTGGGCGGAGGGCTGGGGCGCGCGCGTCCAGCGGCAGGGCCACAACGTGTGGTTCTCCGTGGGGAGCGGGCCGCGCCGGCTGCTCGTCAACTCGCACCTGGACACGGTGAAGCCGTGCGCCGGGTGGACGTACGAGCCCCACGCGCCCGTGTGGCGCGAGGACCGCCTGTACGGCCTGGGCAGCAACGACGCCAAGGGCTGCGTGACGGGCATGCTGCTCGCCGCGAAGGCCCTGCTCACCGAAGGTCCGCCCGCGGGCGCCGAGGTGGTGTTCGCCTTCACCGCGGAGGAAGAGACGGGAGGCCAGGGACTGGGGACGCTGCTGTCGGCGCTGGGCCCGCTGGACGCCGCCATCGTCGGGGAGCCCACCAGCCTCAAGCCCTGCACCGCCCAGCGCGGCATGCTGCTGCTGCGCTGCACCGCGCACGGCAAGAGCGCTCACGTGGCGCACGCGCACACCACGGAGGCCGTCAACGCCATCCACATGGCCGCCACGGACATCGCGGTGCTGGCCGAGCTGCGCTTCCCGCCCCACCCGCTCCTGGGCGAGGCCCGGGCGCAGGTGACGCAGGTGTCCGGCGGACTGGCGCGCAACCAGGTGCCGGACCGGTGCGAGTTCTTCGTGGACCTGCGCACCACGCCGGGCATGGAGCACGCGATGGTGGCGCGGCAGGTGGCGGCCGCGCTGAAGAGCGAGGTGAAGGTCCATTCGGAGCGCTACCTGCCGAAGGCGACGTCCGCGGAGCAGCCCATCGTCCGCGCGGCGGTGGCCGCCTCCGGCGCGCAGCCGGTGGGCTCCAGCACGGCGTCGGACTGGGCCTTCCTGGGGGACATCCCCGCGGTGAAGGTGGGCCCGGGCGACACGCTGCGCAGCCACCTGGCGGACGAGTTCATCACCCTCGCGGAGCTGGAAGCCGGCGCCGCCTTCTACACGCAACTGGTTCGGGGTTACTTCGAGGAGGTGGCGCGTGGCTGAGACGCTGTGGGGCAAGGGCCTTCCCCTGGACGCGGCCATCCACCGCTTCACCGTGGGCAACGACCCGGTGGTGGACCTGTCGCTGGCGCCGCATGACGCGCTCGGCTCGGCCGCGCACGCGCGGATGCTGGCGCGCGTGGGCCTCTTGAAGGACGCGGAGGCCCGGGCGCTGGTGATGGCGCTCAAGGCGCTGCACGACGAGGCCCGCGCGGGCACCTTCGTCATCCGCCCCGAGCAGGAGGACGGCCACACCGCCCTGGAGGCGGCGCTGGTGGAGCGCGTGGGCGAGCCGGGTAAGCGCATCCACCTGGGACGCTCCCGCAACGACCAGGTGCAGCTCGCCCTGCGCCTGCTCCTGCGCGAGGAGGTGCTCACGCTGGGCGCGCGGGCCGCCGAGCTGACGGGGGCCTTCCTGGACTTCGCCCAGGCGCACCAGGACGTGGCGCTGCCGGGCTACACGCACCTGCGCCGCGCCATGCCGTCCACCTTCGGCCTGTGGGGCATGGCCTTCGCGGAGGGGCTGCTGGAGGAGCTGGAGGCGCTGCGCGGCGTGTGGGCGCGGCTGGACCGCTGCCCGCTGGGCGCGGCGGCGGGCTTCGGCGTGCCGCTGCCCATCGACCGGGAGTACGTCGCGGCGCTGCTCGGTTTCTCGCGCGTGCAGCGCAGCCCCATCGACGTGCAGAACGGACGCGGCCGTCACGAGTCCGCGGTGCTGGGCTGGGCCTGCTCGGTGGCGGGCACGCTGGAGAAGTGGCTGTGGGACGTGCAGCTCTACAGCATGGACGAGTTCGGCTTCCTCGGGCTGCCGGACGCGTACACCACGGGCTCGTCCATCATGCCGCAGAAGAAGAACCCGGACGTGGTGGAGCTGGCGCGCGGCCGTTGCCGCGAGCTGCGCGGGCTGGCGCATCAGGTGGAGGCGATTGCCGGCGGCCTGCCCTCCAGCTACCACCGCGACTTCCAGTTGCTGAAGTCCCCCACCCTGACGGCGCTGGGCTCCACGCGTGAGCTGCTGGACGTGCTCACCCGGTTGGTGCCGGCGCTGCAGGTGAAGGCGGACGCGGCGGCGCGCGCCAGCGACGACACGCTGTACGCCGCGCACCACGCCTACGCCCTGGTGGCCCAGGGTCAGGCCTTCCGCGACGCCTACAAGCAGGTGGGCCGCGAGCTGGTGGAAGGAACGTTCCGGCCAGATCGCGGCGCCCTGACGGCCACCCACCTGGGTGGCGCCGGCAACCTGGGCCTGCCCCAGGCCCGGGAGGAGCTGGCCGCCGCGCGCGCCTGGCTCGATGAGACACACCGCTCGGTGGCCGACGCCGCCGGGCGCGTCTGGACGGTTTGAACTGCTTCCCCGCGAGGAGCGAATCATGGGCAACAAGAAGAACGTAGCGCTGGCCTTCTCCGGCGGACTCGACACCGCTTTCTGCACCGTCTACCTGCGCGAGCAGGGCTACGACGTCACCACCGTCACGGTGGACACCGGCGGCTTCCCGCCCGAGCAACTGGAGCGCATCGCCGCGCTGGCCAGGCAGCTTGGGGCGGTGGAACACGTGACGGTGGACGCGCGCGACACGCTCTTCCAGGGCTACCTGCGCTACCTCATCGCCGGCAACGTGCTGCGCGGCCAGGTCTACCCCCTGAGCGTGTCCGCGGAGCGGGCCTGCCAGGCGGTGGAGGTGGTGCGCGTGGCGCGCGAGAAGGGCGTCCAGGCGCTGGCCCACGGCAGCACGGGCGCGGGCAATGACCAGGTGCGCTTCGACGTGGCCTTCCGCTCGCTGGCGCCGGAGCTGGAGCTGCTCACGCCCATCCGCACGCTGTCCCTCAGCCGCCAGCAGGAGCTGTCCTACCTGGCCGAGCGCGGCGTCCACATGCCCCCGAAGCTGGGCTCGTACTCCGTCAACGAGGGCATGTGGGGCACCTCCGTGGGCGGCGCCGAGACGCTGGACTCCTGGAAGGCGCTGCCCGAGGCGGCCTTCCCCGGCGGCGAGCTGCCCGCCGACTTGAAGCCCCGCCCGCTCACGATTGGCTTCGAGAAGGGCGTCCCCGTGTCGCTGGACGGCGAGAAGCTGGGCCCCGTGAAGCTGGTGGAGGCGCTCAACGCGCTGGGGCGCACCTACGGCATCGGCCGGGGCGTGCACCTGGGTGACACGATTCTCGGCATCAAGGGCCGGGTGGGCTTCGAGGCGCCGGCGGCGCACCTGCTCGTCACCTCGCACCGCGAGCTGGAGAAGCTGGTGCTCTCCGGCAAGCAGCTCTTCTGGAAGGAGTCGATGGGCAACCTCTACGGCTCGCTGCTACACGAGGGCCACTTCTTCGACCCGCTGGTGAAGGACCTGGAGGCGTTCCTCACCTCGTCGCAGGAGCGCGTGACGGGCGAGGTGCGGCTGGTGCTGCACGCTCGCACGCAGGTGGTTGAGGGCGTGCGCTCGCCCCACTCGCTGATGGACGCGAAGGTGGCGACGTACGGAGAGGCCAACGTGTTGTGGAACGGCTCGGAAGCCGCGGGCTTCGCCAAGCTGTACGGCGTCGCGCAGATGCTCTCGCATCGCGCGAAGTGAGGGTGCCATGAAGGTTTTCGTCGACAAGGTGGGCAGCGTCACCCGCAACCTCGGCCTGGGCCGGACCGTCCACCTCGCCCCCGAGGTGAAGGCCGAGGAAGGCGCCGTGGTGGCCGTGCGCATCCACGGAGAGAAGAGCACGTACAACCAGCTCGAGGACGTGCACGGGCGCCTGGTGACGCTGCACGCCGGTGACATCGTCGTGGGCGCGCTGGGCCACCGCAACGCGCTGCACGGCTACGAGGGCGTGGTGCCGCCGACCGTCACGGTGGGCGAGCGGCTGCACGTGCTCAACATGGGCGGCGTCATCGGCAAGTGCACCTCGCACAACCACGGCGTGGGCCTGCCCTTCGAGGCGGAGGTCCTGGGCCAGGTGCTGGAGTTCCCGGAGCTGATGTCGCGGACCGGGCAGCCGGCGCACGTGTCCTCCGGCGCGCTGAAGGGCACCGCGTCGCCAGTGAAGTGCCCCGTCGTCTACGTGGTGGGCACCTGCATGAACGCGGGCAAGACGTTCGCCGCGGCGGCCATGGTGCGCAAGCTGGCGCAGGCGGGCTTCCGCGTGGGCGGCGCCAAGCTGACGGGCGTGTCGCTGATGCGTGACACGCTGAGCATGCAGGACTCCGGCGCGGACGTGGTGATGGACTTCACGGACGCGGGCATCGTCTGCACGGGCCCCCGCACGGGCGCGCGCGTGGCGCGGGTGCTGTTCTCCGAGCTGGCGGCGGAGAACGTGGACGTCATCGTCGCGGAGACGGGCGACGGCATCATGGGCGAGTACGGCGTGCAGGGCATCCTCGCCGACCCGGAGCTCAAGAGCCTGGCGGGCGCGTGGGTGCTGTGCGCCAACGACCCGGTGGGCGCGTCCGGCGGCGTGCGCCACCTGCGCGAGGCGTACGGCATCGACGTGGACGTGGTGGCCGGCCCGGCCACGGACAACGCCGTGGGCGTGCGCTTCGTGGAGCAGGTGGTGGGCATCCCCGCTCGCAACGCCCGCGCGGACGCGGCGGCGCTGGGCGGACTCATCCTGGAAAAGCTCGCCCCCAAGCTGGGCGCGGGGAGGAAGTCATGACGCAGGTCAACATCTACATCCTGGGTGCCTCCGGCTTCGGCGGCGGCGAGCTCTTGCGCATCCTCTCTGGCCACCCCGCGGTGGCCAGCATCCGCGCGGTGTCGCGGCACCACGCCGGCGAGCCCATTCACAAGGTGCACCCGCACCTGCGCGGCCTGGTGGAAGGCCGCTTCGAGGCGGAGGCTGACTGGAAGTGGCTGGCGGACTGCCAGCAGCCCGTCGTCTTCAGCGCGCTGGGGCACGGTGAGCTGGCCAAGCAGTTCGCGGGCCTGGAGAAGCAGTGGGCGGAGGTCGGCATCGCCGAGCGCCTGCTGCTCATCGACCTGTCCTCCGACTTCCGCCTGGACCACCCGGGCCGCTACGCGGGCGCCTACGGCCGGCCCCACCCATCCCCGGAGCTGCTGGGCACCTTCACGTATGGCCTCACCGAGTGGAAGCGCGACGCGGTGAAGACGGCCAGGCGCATCGCCAACCCGGGCTGCTTCGCCACCGCGGTGCAGCTGGCGCTGCTCCCCATCGCCTCCACGCCGGGCCTGGGGCTGCTGGCGGTGACGGGCATCACCGGCTCCTCCGGCTCCGGCTCGCTGCCCGGTGAGGGCACGCACCACCCGACGCGCGCGCACGACTTCCGCGCGTACAAGCCGCTGGAGCACCAGCACGAGGCCGAGGTGGAGGTCATGCTGGTGGCCCACGGCGCGCAGCGGCACCGGCTGGCCTTCGTGCCGCACTCGGCGCCCATGGTGCGCGGCATCTTCGCCACCGTGCAGTTCGAGTGGCCGGAGCACGGCGGCGCGGTGGTGACGGCGTCGCTGATGGAGCGCTACCGCCGCTACTACGAGGGCTCGAAGTTCGTGCGCATCGTCGAGGGCACGCCGCGCATCGCCGCGGTGACGGGCAGCAACTTCTGCGACATCGCGGTGGCCACCAAGGGCCGCTCGGTGGCCGTCATGGCCGCGCTCGACAACCTGGTGAAGGGCATGGCCGGCCAGGCGGTGCAGAACTTCAACGTCGCCCTGGGGCTGCCGGAAGACACGGCGCTGCGCCAGGCCGCCTGCTACCCGTAGGCCGCGTCTTCGCGAGGCCTGGGCGCGCGCGCCCGGGCCTGTCGCGAGCGGCAGGCGCCTCGTCCCCTGGGCTTGCAGGCGCCTCCTTCGCGAGCAACTCCCGCATCAGCTTGCGTCCCAGCACCAGCCCGAGCAGCAGGCTCACCACCATGCCGGTGGCGGACACCGCCGTCATCCACGTCTTCCCCTGCCCCAGCGAGCTGCCGAAGAGCGCCGTCAGCAGCGTCCCGGGGATGGTGCCCACCACGGCCCCCAGCGCCAGCGGGGCGTAGCGAGCGCCTGACGCGGACGCCGTCGCCAGCATCACATCCGCCGGGATGACGGAGTTGACGCAGGCGAGGAAGCCGAGCTGGAAGCCATGCTCGCGCGCCGCGCGCTGGAACACCGGGTGCTTGTCCCCGGCCAGGCGCCGCATGGGCTTGCGGCCCAGTCTGCGCGCCAGGAAGTGGATGAGGCCGGAGGCCAGCACCGTGCCGATGAGCGCGTAGACGGTACCCATGGCCATGCCGAAGAGGATGCCGCCCACCGCCGTGAAGAGCTGCCCGGGCAGCAGCGTCACCGGCCGCACCGCCAGCAGCAGGATGAAGACCACGGGCGCCAGCGCGCCCAGGGGCCGCAGCCACTCCGACAGCGTTCGTTGATCCAGGTACTGAGGCCCCAGCAGTCGCAGGCCCACGAGCAGACCGACGGAGATGCAGAGCGGCCCGATGAGCTTGAGACCCGCGCTCAGCCGTCCTCCCTTGGAGCGGGGGTGCTTGGACATGGCACAAAGCTGGGAAGCCTCAGGCGCGGAAGCAAGAGCGGGCGAGCGCGGCGCGGGGGACTTGCATTACGCCTCACCCTGGCATTTTGCCTCGCTGACTAGGCAAGCGGGAAGCACGTCGCCGCCGTCGTCGTTCCGCTCAACTGCGCTATGGTCCGGCGCTTCGAACCAAACGGGTAAGGGACGATGCACTTCGAGTTGGCCTTTGTACTGATATTCGCCATCGCGACCGCCGTGGCCATCGCCGCGCGGTACTTCAAGTTCCCCTATACGGTTGCGCTGGTGGTCGCAGGCGTGCTGTTGGGTGCTTTCAAGGCGTTCGAGCCGCCGCACCTCACGAAGGACCTGCTCTTCGCCATCATCCTCCCAGGCCTGCTGTTCGAAGCGGCCTTCCACGTCGAGTTCCGCAAGTTCTGGAAGAACAAGCTGGCCATCCACGCGCTGGCCATTCCGGGGCTCGTGGCCTCCGCGGGCCTCACGGCGTTCTTCCTCACCCGGGTGGTGGAGGGGCTGCACTTCGTCCACGGCTTCGGGATGCTGTCCGCGCTGGTGTTCGCGTCCGTCATCGTGTCCACGGACCCCATCGCCGTGGTGGCGCTCTTCAAGTCGCTGGGCGCGCCCAAGCGGCTGCTGCTCCTCGTGGAGGGTGAGAGCCTGCTGAACGACGGCGCGGCGGTCGTGCTGTTCACGCTCATCGTCGCGGTGGCCATGGGTGGCGATTTCACCGTGGGCGGCGCGCTGGCGAACTTCACCAAGGTCTTCGGCATGGGCGTGCTCGTGGGCAGCGCGGTGGGCTACGCCGCCTCGCAGGTCATCAAGCGCGTGGATGACGCCATGGTGGAAATCACCCTCACCGTCATCGCGGCCTACGGCTCCTTCGTCATCGCCGAGCACTTCCATTACTCGGGCGTCATCGCGACGGTGGTGGCCGGCATGCTGTGTGGCAACTGGGCCACGCACCAGGGCATGAGCCCCGCCACCCGCATCGCGGTGGCCAGCTTCTGGGAGTACCTGGCCTTCGCGCTCAACTCCGTGGTGTTCCTCCTCATCGGCCTGGAGGTGAACCTCGGCTCGCTGCTGGCGTCGTGGAAGCCCATCCTCGTGGCCTACGTGGTGGTGCTGGTCGCCCGCGCCGTCGTCGTCTACGGCGTGTCCGCGCTGCTGCGCTTCACCTCGGAGAAGATGCCGTGGACCTGGAGCGCGGTGCTCACCTGGAGCGGTCTGCGCGGCGCCATCTCCATGGTGCTGGTGCTCGGTCTCCCGCCCGACTTCGCGCACCGCGAACTGCTGGTGAACATGACGTTCGGCGTGGTGGTGCTCTCCATCGTCTTCCAGGGCCTCACCATGGCGCCGCTGCTGCGCAGGCTGCGCATCACCGGTCTCAAGGATGAGTTCCAGGAGCAGTACGAGTTGGCCCGAGGCCGGCTGGGCGCCATCCACGCCGCGCTCGCCGCCCTGGAGGCCATGCGCCGCAGCCGCGAGATTCCGGGCGACGTGGTGACGCAGCTCGAGAAGGACTACCAGGAGAAGGAGACCGTCGCCGAAAAGGAGCTGGCGTCCCTCAAGCAGCAGTCGATGCGCTTCCACGAGGAGGAGCACCAGGAAGCGGTCCGCCGCGTCCTCATGGTGGAGAAGGCCTCGCTGCTCAAGGCCTACCAGTCCGCCACCATTGGCAAGGAGGCCTTCGCGGAGCTGTCGGCGGAGCTGGATGAGCGCATTGCCGCCGCGGACGCCGCCGAGAACCACGTCCCCGCCGAGGAGAACGCGCCGGCCACCTCAGGCGCCGCGAGCGCCTGAGCCCTTTGGACACGGCACATCCGCCCGATGACCTCCGGGCGGGTGTGCCGCACCTCACGCGGCCGGGACGTCAGGCGGCCACGGGCTGCCGCACCTGGGGTTGGGCGCGCTCCTGGTTGAGCACCGCCCATTCCTGGCGCAGCCGTTCGTAGAGGGCGTTGAGCGGCTGGCCCGGGGCTTCGTACTGGCCGGCGCGGTGTTCGATGAGGTGGCGCAGCAGCACGAAGCAGAGGGTCGCCGCGCCCGCGGACTCCACGGTGGTGAACTGGCTGTCGTCCGTGAACCAGAGCGTGGTGGGCATCTCGCAAGCCTGCGTCCCCAGCGCCACCAGGTGCGGGCCGGGCCTGAGCCAGGGGCACTTCGTGAACAGGTGGGGCCGGTCCACCGTGAGCGCGGTGATGAGGTTGGACACGCGCCGGTGCTCGAAGCGGCGGTCCTGATAGAGCTGCGCGAACACCAGGCCGCGCACGCGCTTCATGAACACCTTCGACGTCATCGCCAGCAGGGACGTGCCGCGCAGGACGAGCATCTGCGCGAACTCCAGCACCGTGAGCTTCTTGAACGACGGCCACACGTCCAGGTCCATCTGCCGTTTGAGCAGCGCCATGACGTCGTTGAGCCGTGCCCGCCCCCAGACCAGCGCCGTGGCCACCGCCGCGGTCAGCACGCCGGGGATGAGGTACAGGAAGGAGTCGCGAGGCGCCCAGTCGCCCTGGCCCGCGGTTTCAAAGCCGCGCCACGCGAGGATGGCCGCGGAGGCCAGCGTCAGCGCGAACAGCCCGTACGCCATCCACGAGACGCCTTCGAGCGTCACCCAGCCCCGCTTCGTCGGGTTCTCCGGGACGTCGTACATCCGGGGGCTCTGCGTGCTCACGTCGGAGATGATGAGCGTGGGCGGGGATTCAGAGGCGCCGTACGCCAGCATCAGGCTGTCGATGCCCTGGTTGTCGTAGATGCCGCCGTCCATCAGCGGCAGGCCGCCCTGGAACTTCGGGCCCAGCTCCTTCTCCACGGCGTCGAGCGGGAAGGCCTGGGGCCAGTGGAACTGCGCGGGAAACACGAGCGGTTCGAAGCCACCGGGGAAACAGGATGACGCGGCCGCGATGTCCGCCAGCCGGACGTGCTGGCCCACGGTGCGCGGCAGCCGGTAGCCGTTGTTCCCCAGCAGCGCGCCGGGCTTGTCGCTGCGACGGAAGCGGAAGTCCAGGCCGGTGTGGAACTCGGTGGTGTTGAAGATGGCCTCCTTCAACTGCACGCGGTCCGAGTCCAGGACCTCGCTCAGCCGCCGGTCCCCAAGGAAGTCGGGCCGCGCGTAGATGTCCGCGGCGGAGCGGATGAGGCTGGCCCAGGCCTGGCTGCCGTGGTCGCGGTTCGACGTCAGCCCCGTCAACGCCTCGGCGATGACGTTCGTCCGCGTGAGGTAGCTGGCGTAGCTGGCGTGGAACTCGCTGAACGACGTGCCCTGCAATTGGCTCGTCACCCACGCCATCCCCGTGAGAGTGCCGCCGGACACGGTGGACAGGCCGACCACGCTGGGGAGCAACCCCACCGTGTCCAGCAGCCGCAGCGAACCCAGATGGAAGGCCGCCGCGCGGTAGCCACCACCCGACAGGGACAAGGCAAGGGGTCCAAGCGGACCGGGACCGGCAGACGTGGCTTCTTGGCTCATGGAGAGTGTCCTGGGCGCCGCGAGGAAGACGGCCCGCAGCTTGAGACAGCGGAGCAACGCACATGCCATGCGGGGCCACCTGCGCAGCGCAGAGAGCGCGTGCGCCACCGCCGCGTCCGTGGAGAACGCGGCGCGTCCCAGCGGTACGATGGAACCTGCATGACGCGACGTGTCCGCACGACAACTCGAGCAGCGCCACGCGGTCCCTCCAGCCAGCAGGTGACGCCGACCTGGGGCTGGAGCTCGAAGCGAAGGCGTGTGGGGTGGAGAACGCTTCCGAGGGCCGCGGCAGCCTCTCGCCGCTCAACCCTGTCGTGAACGCGTTGGTGGCCCATCCACAGGGCGGGAACCTTCGCGACAACTGCTAGAGTTTCGTTTGTGAAACCACGAACGCAGACGTTCCCGCAGCGACTTCGCAGGGTGATTGTCCCGACGGACTTCTCGGAGGCGAGCACCCACGCGGTTGGACGGGCGGCACACCTTCCCCTCGCGGAGGGGGCGAAGGTGCTGGTGACCCATGCACTCCCCAGTCGCATGCCCACGGAGGTCGGCACCCGGTCGCTGGAAGCCACCGCGCGTGAGCTGGAGCGCGTCGCCGAGCGGTTGCGCAAGGGCCTGCGCGCCGAGGGAATCTCCGCCACCGTCGAGACGCACATCGCTCGCGGCAAGCCCGTGGAGGCCATCCTGCGTCGGGCCAAGGCCTTCGGCGCGCAGCTCATCGTCCTGGGCCGGCATGGCGCCAAGCCGCTGCGCAACATGTTCCTGGGCTCCACGGCGGAGAACGTCATCCGGGGCGGCGACCTGCCCGTGCTCATCGCCAACCGGCGGGCCACCGGGCCGTACCTGCGCCCCGTGGTGGCGGTGGACGCGGACGAGCCGTCCGCGCGTGCGGCGCGCTTCGTTCCCACGGTGATGACGCCGGGCGCCGAGCTGACGCTGGTGCACGCGTATGACGTGCCGCTGGAGTACGCCGTGTTCCCCGGACTGACGACCAAGGAGCGCAAGCACTACCAGCAGACGTTCAAGGCGTCCGCGGAGCGACGGCTTCGGGCATTGCAGCGGGAGCTCGCCACGCTGGGCGTGCCGTATCACCTGGTGATGGAGAACGGCGGTTCGCGCTCCATCGTCCTCGAGTTCGTGGACGACCAGGGCGCGGACCTGCTGGCGCTGGGGACCCGGGCGCGCTCCGGCGTGGCGTTCGCCCTGCTCGGGAGCGTCGCGACGGACCTCATCCGCGAGGCGAAGTGCGACGTGCTCGTCGTCCGCGAGCCTGAGCCCGGCGAGTAGAGGAGCGCGAGCCCTCGCGCGCCCGAGGAGTCGGGCTCAGGCGGCGGGGGCCTTGCCCACTTCCGTGTCCGAGGCAGAGGCGTTTGCCGACTCGGGAGATGCGGACGCGGACTCCGTGACAGCCGGCTGGGCCTGCGCTGCGGATGAGAGGGCCTCAGCAGAAGAGGGCTGCTGCTGCTGCTCGTCCTTGGTGGCAGCCTCGGCGGACTCCGAAGCGCCAGTGGGCTGCGCCTGCGTGGCCTCGGCGTTCGCGGGGGCTTCACCAACGGGCGCCTGAGCCACCTCGGAGGCAGCCGGCGCCACGGGCAGCGCACCTGCCGGGACGGTGGACTGCGCCTCCCGTTGTTCCAGTCGCGCCGCGCCCTGCTCCGCCGCGCGGAGGAACTCGTCGTACTCGGACTTGCGCTCCTGCGCCTTGGCCTGGGACTTCACTGACTGCTGCGCCGCCGCCTCGCGCCCCAGCATCACCGCGCGCGCGCTGAGCACCACGCCGCCAGCGAAGGCCACCATGCTGAACAGCGAGCCGATGTCCCCCGCCCACAGTCCACGCACGCCGCTCTGGATGAAGGCCATGGCATTCAAGAAGGCCGCGCCCGTGAGCGCCGCGCCTCCCGCCGTGGTCCACGGGCGAAGCTCCATCACCCGCGCGGCGCCGTAGCACAGCAACGGCAGCACCCCGAGCACCCACAGGTTCTCCAGCAGCACCGCCAGCGCCACCCGCAACACGCCGACCGGCACCGCCTGGATGCGCACGCTCAACCGCAGCGTCAGCGACACACTCAGAATCGACCCCGCGATGAGCGCGATGAACCCCAGTCCCATGATGAACTGGAAGCGACGGACACGGACGCGCAGCGGTTCGAGGACACTCGTCTTGGAGCTCACGGGCAGGCAGCCTACCCCACTTCAGCCCTCGTCCTCCTCCACGTCCGCTGTTCCCCCTGCCGTGCGGGCAGGCGGGCCCTCTCCGTAGAAGACCTCCTCCAGCACCAGCCCCTGGGGCGGCGCGGTGGGCCCGGCGCGCTTGCGCTCCTTCGAGGCCAGCACCTCCGCCACCCAGGCCTCGGGACGCCGGCCCTTCCCCACCTCCACCAGCGTCCCCGCCAGGTTGCGCACCATGTGCTTCAGGAACGCGGTGCCCTCCACCACGAAGGACACGGCATCCCCCGTGGTCCCCTCCACGGCCAGGCTCCGGATTTCGCGCATCGCGTGCTTCGCCTGGCAGTCCGCGGCCCGGAAGGCGGAGTAGTCATGCCGGCCCACCAGGTGCGCGGCGGCCCGTCGCATGGCGTCCACATCCAGGGGCGCGAAGATTTCCCAATGCGTCATCCGGCGCAGCGGCGAACGCGTGCGCCGGTTGCTCACGCGGTACCGGTAGCGCTTGCCCCGAGACCAGCGGCGCGGGTCGAAGTCCTCGGGCACCTCCACCGCGTCCACCACCGCCACGTCGGGCGGCAACAAGCCGTTGAGGCCCAGGACGTAGGCCTTCAGCGGCAACACGCGGGGGGCGTCGAAGCAGGCCACCTGCCCGGAGGCGTGGACTCCCGCGTCCGTGCGGCCCGCCGAGGACACCGACACGCGCGTCCCGAGCAACCGCTCCAGGCCCGCCTCCAGCACCGACTGGATGGAGGGCCCGTTCGGCTGCACCTGCCAGCCCACGTAGCGCGTTCCTTCGTATTCGAGCGTCAGCTTCAGCCGGGGCATGGGTCAGCGGTACTTGAGCCAGGACTCGAGCAGCTCCGCCACCATGCGGCCCGCGGGCACGTTGTTGCGGCGGGCCACGGCCTCCAGGGCCTCCGAGACAGCGGGGCTCAGCGGCACGGCCAGGGTGCGCGGCTCGGTGCGGTCCTCACGGGCGGGAGGCTCCGGCTCCGGCGCGGGGATGGCCTTGGCGG
>JBKGHI010000179.1:0-18597 GCA_046520405.1 Myxococcus sp. 1LA | reverse complement strand
GCTCAGGCCCTGCCGGCCACCCCGACGCCCCGCCCCCTCGTCGATGACTCGCCCGTGCTGCCGATGCTCGCCGAGCCCGAGCAGCTCGGCCTATTCGGCGAGCCGCCTCCGCGCAAGCAGCCCACGCCCAGTGCCCCGCGCGTGCAGGAGTCCCCGCCGGAGGAGTCCCTGCCCGAGGCAGCTACGAGCCTGGACGTGATGGACACCCTGCACCAGCTCCAGCCGCACTGCCGCACCCCGCCAGCGGTGCTGATGGAGGGCGCGCGGCGCGTCCGGGCATTGCTGGCGGACGGCAAGCCACACGAGTGGCGCGAGCTGTTGGCCGTGGCCACCGTTGACCCAGCACGGGGCAGCCTCGCCTACCGCGTGACGGAAACGCTCGACGTCCTGGGCCCGCTCCTGCCCTGGCGGGTGCGCACCACCAGCACCTGCAAGGGTGACGGCTACTCGTGGCACACGCTGGCGGAGGGCGCCACGTGCTGAGGCACACCCTGACGAGGGCCATTGAGGACCTGCGGCACCTGGTGGCCGCAGGCTCCCCCAGCCTCACGGCGGCGCTGCGCTACGTGCGCATGCCACCTCGCGCACGCGTCGAGATGGACAAGCTCCTCGATGCCGCCCGTTTCGAGGTGGAGCGCGACCGGCTGGCGTCGCCCTTCACTGGCCGGGAGAGCCAGGTGCCCACGCGCGCGCTGGTGAACTGGGTGGAGGCCAAGAAGGCCGTCTCCCACTGCGAGGGCCCGCGCTCCTCCGGAGGACTCGGGCTCAGGGGATGGGAAGACGTGGGCGGGCTCACGCGGCTGGAGACGGTGGGCCTGCCGACGGTGGCGCTGGAGAGGCTGGAGCGCACGCCCGAGGTGGGCGCGGGCCCGCTCTTCCCTGGGCTGCAGCGGTAACACAGCGCTGCAGCTGCTGGAGGGAGATTAGTTGGCGGGCGGCTCGGGCTGCTCTCCGTCGTCGTCGCTCTGGTCGTCGTCGGCGTTCATTCGCCACTCGACTGGGTCCCGCAGGTCGAGAAGCTCTTGCACTGCAAGAGGCTGTTCCTCGGGATTGATGCGGTTCCAGTGCGCAGCGTCGCGCGCGACTTGGACTCCATCGTTCACCATGCTGTTGATGCGCAAGGCGACCGCCTTCTCCATGGCGTGCCTTGGAGCGTCGTCGATATCGAAGTAGGCGAAAATCATCTGGCCGTCGGAGTTTTTCCCGGCGGGAACCGGGTGCCACCCGCGGTACGGCTGCCCGCTAACCTTGTCGCGTCGCACTTCGTGCTTGAGCGCGCGGCGGGCAACACGGGCCATTAATTCCCGCGCTGAAGGCACCTTCGGCGGCGTCACGCCATGCTTGATGAGATAGTCGGCGAACTTCTCGGGATCGACGGAGTCGACGCCGTGCTCCCGTCGGTACTGCCGTGCGAGCCGCTGAATTATCTGCTCCTGCCTTGCCATCTAGGATTGCCCTTTCACATGGTGGTGACCGGCACTACGTCCCCCCAGCCATCCACCGTGGCCGCGGACGTCACTACGGACCTGACCTTCACCAGGTGCTTCGTGAACAGCTCATACCGGCGCGTCGCGCGGCGGATTTGGCCCGCGACAATCCCTGGATGGACCCGCAGGGTGCGCGCGAATCCGAGCATGTCTCGCTCCGGGTAAAAAGGCGCCTTGACGGTGACGAACTTCCGCAGCTTCTCCTGGGGAACGCAGAACTCCGCTGCGGCCGCGTTCGCGACGTTCTCTTCCGCGGCGGTCCCTGGATCGGCCCCTCCTCCATCCCCTTCAATGTCCACATCGAGCATCATCGCGCCGCGACCATGCCCTTGGAGGACATGCTCGATTTCGTGCCGGAGCACGAACCAGAAGTTGTCGATGCGGTCGAACCGCATCGACAACGCGATTACTGGAGCGGTGTCCTCATTGAGCCATATGCAGGCACCATCGATCTTCGCGTCGCCGATGGTCTCGACGATGGCGAAGCGGACGCCGCATTCCATCAGCAGTCGCGGAACGTGCCGGGTGTTCTCCGGGTCGTTCATAAGTGCTCGCAACTCCGGAAGAGCGGAGCGGAGCCCTGTGGGTGAATACCGCGGCACCATCATCTCTTCGGCAATCTGCTTTACGCGGTAGAGCCAAGCAGTCTGCGTAGGCGTCGCCGCGCTCGAGGCGTCGGTCTTCTTCGCAGCGTGCTGAAGGACCGGGATGCCGTCCGCAGCGTCAGCGCGAAAGAACCGAGTGAGCGCCACCTCCACCTTGTCGAGTTTCTTCAAGTCCTCAACCTGAATCCACCCGCGCTTGGCCATCTCCGCAACAGGGAGCGCACCAAACAAGGCCGCGCGGCGGGCAAGCCCGGGGTCCGGCAGTGCGGTAATACGCGCCCGCGACAGCTCATAGGCCTTCTGGAGTTCCATGAACCGCTCAGCTGGAACGCCGAATATCTTCTCCAGCGTCAGCGCCAGCTGGGCGTCAACATCGCGTTTACCGGCGACGATCAGGCTGATGGTGGCCTTGTTGCACGCGAGGACTGCGGCGAGGACCTGCTGCGTCCAGCCGCGCTCGTCGAGCAACTGCTGGATGAGCTGGCCGGGGGTCCGGAGGGAAGATTCCATTGGCCATGATATTGGCCCTCTCCGCCCGGACCGTCAATCGCGAGTTTAGAAATTTCTAAACTCGCGCCTTGCTGGCGTAACCGCCTCCGTGGATGTCCTGGCCAGGATGGCGCTGTTCCCCGTGGGCTGGCAAGCATAACCATTTAGATCTTTTAGGCTTTTCGATTCCCCACCCACAGGGAATGGAGGCGCGTCGTCCTGTGGGCCCCGCCACGGGTTGCAGTTCACCGCGCTGCGCGCAGCTGCACCGGCACGGTGCACCGCCGCGTGTAGCGGCTGGTGAGCCCGTCCTCCGCGTAGGAGGCGCCCACCGTAAGCGCGCCGAGGAGCACCGAGGTGAGGCCCAGGGCGAGCTGCGCGCCCCTGTCCTCGCCCACCAGGTTGCCCAGCAGCGTCACCCCGCCGCCGTCCGCGCCCTGTCCGCGTAACGGGCGCACTGCCCCCTTTCCCGGCTGGCCGCACCGGCCGGGCCACCAGGACACCATGCCTCGACACGACGCCTCGAAGACGACTCCGGACCGACGCCGCACGCCCAAAGGCGACGTCGCGCGCCGGGTGGAGGTAGGACTCACCGCCCGCGGACTCGCCGCGCGGGAGTACCTCGTTGCGCACCTCGCACGCCAGCCGCAGGAGGGCGTCCCCGCCAACGGCAACGGGGCCACCAACCTCGCACTGGAGGAGGCGGCCCATGCTGACGGTGTGCCGCCCGCCCGCGTCCAGCGCGTGGCCCTTCTGGTGGACGAGTCCCTCGCCGAGTTCGACGCGCCCACAACCCCGGTGGACGTGCACGGGCCGGTGCCCGAGGACTGGCACGCAGCGACGTAACGCCCGCTCCATCACGAGGAGCTTCACCGGGCGCTACGACACCAGCCACCACACAGAGGTTTTGGGGCGTCCCCATCGGTCCAGGTGTGGGCTTTCTTCCGCCTCCATGTACCCTCTGTGCGAGAGCTTCTTGGCCGCCAAGTACGCGTCACGCCTGACCAGCCCTGCCGTGTCGGCGATTTTTCCCAACTCAAACCGAGTTTGCCCCGTCCCTGCCCCATCTCGTGTAAGCGCTTGGAGCGCATCCAGGACGGCCTTCTCTTTCTTGGCGAGCCATTCGCGACGCCGGGTCTGTTGCGAGGGCTGACGGGCAGCCCAGGACTTGAGGCCGTCGTCCTTGAGCCGACTAAGTGCGTACCTCAACGCCACGTCGGCAAGGACGCTCTCTGATACCCCTGCGCTGCGCGCCCGACGCGTAAGTTCGTCAACGATATCGCTCCCAAGGTGCAACTCGGTGAGTTGTGTTTGCATGCACTCAGGGTACACCTGTCCCCCGTATTGACTAGACCGGCTCGCTGCCCCCCCTCTCCAGTGGGATATAGGGTTATTTCTACCGCTTGGTACACTTCGTGCTCTGAGCGCGAGCCATGACCAGACTGGAGAGGGTGGCGCTCGCGCAGCGCCTCGGGGCTGCGGAGCAGGAACTGCAGGCAGCGGTGGCGGGGATGGACGAGAGTCCCGCTGCGAGGACGAGGTATGCACGAGCGCTCGCGGAGCACCATGCAACCGCGGCTCTCGCCGCGCACGCCATCGGAACTCAGCAGCCCCATTGCCTGACTGAGGAGATAGCTCATGGAGTCGTCCGTCGGGTTGCGCCTATTTCGAGTCGCCCTTTGCCGCTCGAATCACCCGTCGAAGCTCCGTAGCACCCGTAATCGACGTCATTCCTAGCATCATGGCTACGATGGCACAGAGGACGGAGATGACGTGTACTACCTTGAAGGTGGTCGATGAGGCGAAGAGCATCTTCATCGGCGGCTGGCTCAGCATCGTGAACAGCCATCCTGACATGACGAACAATCCGACGCCTCGGGCCATCAGATGCACAGCATCCACCGCAGCCATTACCTGCGCATACTCACTGGCTCGCAGCGAAGCTATCTGCTCCTGCTCACGGGCTGCTTGTGCCGCCGACCGCTTGCGCCAAAAGGAGAGCACCCGCGCAGTACTTTTTGAGAGCAAGGCGTCGATGCGCGAGGTCACCAGACCTACGAGCAGGCTCACAAGGACGACGCTAATCCACCAATGCGGTGAGTTGAAGTCTCGATAAACCTGTTCCACGGTAGCCCCTCGCAATTTCGGCTCATCACCACTGCCGGGGCGCCCGATATAGACGGTCCCTCGTCCCTCGGGGAAGGGCATGGCCACGGCCAGTCTGGCGACGTACCGCCAGGGGCCTTCTACGTGGCGCCCTCCACAACAAGAGTGGACCTCCGACGCCGCCCCTTCTCATGCGCACGGAGGCACCGTGCGCCGAGACATTCCCCCAGCCCAGACCGCCGAGCAGCTCCGCGCCAAGCGCGTGCGTGACGACTACGCCCGCGCCAGGCAGCAGGCCGCGCTCGGCCTGCACCACCAGTACCAGGTGCATCGCGGTGGGCAGGGGCCGCTCGCCACTTCGGATGAAGGTGGGCACCGCCCGCGCCGCCGTTGACCTGTCGTGGTGGCGGCGGGCCTTCGGCGCGGCTTTCTCGCCTGCCCAACCACCACACCCCCGGGCATTCCGCCCGGGGGCCTTTCTCCGCAGCGAGGCCCCATGAGCGCTGAGCAGTCCCCTCCGCAGGACCCACCGGCGGACGTGCTCTGGGAGGCCGAGCAGTACCGCGTCGTCAAGGACGGCCCGGACCACCACCTGGAGTCCTGGGACGCGTTCGGCGACCCGTCCCCGTGGTGGGAGCGGCTGAACCTGCTGGCCATGGATGCCGATGAGCTGCGGCGCTTGCTCCAGCGCCTCATGGGGACGCTGTCACGGCGGGCGGCCAGACGTAGCCGCCCGCCGGAGACGTCATGCAGCCTCGCCCTGCCCCTCGCGCAGGGCCTGCTCAAGCCGCCGGGCTGCGGCCTCGCAGTACCGCTCCTCGAGCTCCACGCCCACCGCGCGCCGGCCCAGCTGCTGCGCGGCGACGAGCGTGGCGCCGGTGCCGGCGAACGGGTCCAGCACCAGGCCGCCCTCCGGGCACGAGCGCTCAACCAACAGGCGCTGGAGCGCGACGGGCTTCTCCGTGGGGTGCGTCCGCTGCTGAGGAGGCACCGGCGCGTAGCCAGCGAGGACGGCGCCCATGCGCTTGCCGACCAGCGGGCGGCGCTTCGGCCCGGCCGCATGCAGCACGACCTCGTAGTCCGGGGCGTAGGAGGCCGCGCAGTCGCCCATGCCGCCACGGTTCTTCCACCAGACGAGGGCCCCCTTGATGCGGAGGTGCGCCGACACGGCGTCATAGAAGTCCGGCCAGCTCTCCCAGTGGCAGAACACGTAGGCGTGGGCGTCAGGCGCCAGCGCAGCGCTCGCCGCGGACAAGGCCTGGCGCAGCACGCGCATCCCTTGGCGGGAGCCATCGGCGCGGATGGCGGCGGCGCTCTTCCCCTTGCCCTCGTAGGCCATCCCGTAGGGCGGGTCGGTGAGGAGCAGGTCCACCGACGCGGACGGTAGGTCCACGAGTTGGTCCCGGCAGTCCGCGTTGTAGAGGGTGACGGTGCGAGTCGAGTAGTAGGGCTTCACGGCGTCCTTTCCGGCGCGGCAAGCCCTTCCCTGCACGGTGGATGCCGCCCGGAAACATGGGGTCCATCGACCCCTCCCCACAGGGCAATTCCACTGCGAGGCAGCGCATGGAATGCCTCCAAGCAACCACTGAACGCGGTTGCAGGGGGGCATCCCGCCTCTACCAGGAGACAACACCGATGGCAGTAATGATGATCAGCTACGACCTATCGAAGCCCGGCCAGAATTACGAAGGACTCTACGCAGCCATCAAGTCCTATCGAAACTGGGCGCACCCCGTAGAATCTGTTTGGCTGATAGAGACGCCCAACAACGCGGCTCAGGTTCGCGACCACTTGGCGCAGTACATGGATGCCAACGATACGCTGGTGGTACTCATGGCTTCACGCGAGTGGGCGACGAAGGGCGTCTCCACCGACGTGGTTACGTGGCTTCAAGGCCGCATGTAGTACGAAAACCTTACCCCTAAGAATGCGGCCCGCTCCTGAACATCGGAGCGGGCCTTTGAACATCAGCCTCTACGAGGGTACAGGGCGCACTCGGAGCGTAGCTACCGGACCTTCGCAGCTTCCATCCAGAGGTCGCCGTTCGACAACGGCCGACCAGGCGCAGTGGATGGGGTAACGGGCCGTCCAGCGAGGGGCCCCGCGTACAGCACCTCCAGGATGCCCGCCGTGATGTCCTCAGGCTTCATGGTGCCCGGAATGCGCATCAGGTACGGGTAGTCCAGCTCGCGGAAGATGCGGGCGGCCTCACGAAGCCCCGTCTCTTGCTCGAAGTCGTTCTCCTTGTCGCCGCGCTTCCGGATGCGCTGGATGCCGAGCTGGGGCTCTACATCCAGCAGCACGAGCAGGTCGGGCTTTGGCGCGAAGGCCTCGTTCTGGCGGAGGAGTTCGAGCGGGTTCATCCCGCGAGCGCCCTGGTAGGCGGCCGTCGAGAAGTAGTAGCGGTCGACGATGACGATCATCCCCGCATCAAGCGACGGTTGGATGAGGGTCTCGACGTGCTCCTTCCGGTCCCGGATGAACAGGCCAAGCTCTTCAGCGGGGGACATGCGGCCCGACGTCGCGGACTCGCGGAGCTTGCGACCCCACGGGCCGTTCGTCGGCTCCTTCGTGGAGACCACGCGGTGGCCTCCGGACCGCAGCGCCGCCTCTAAGCGGCCGGCCTGCGTCGTCTTGCCCGCGCCATCAATGCCCTCGATGGCAACGAGGACACCTTGTCTTGTTTCAGTGCTCGCCACGTGCGCACCGTCACCCGTTTCAGGGGGGAGTGTCAAAGGTTTGGCCCGAGTACGACCACCAGCGCGCACATGCAGTTCATGGCGTGCGACGCACGCGGGCACTACCTGAACGGTAGGGACTCATTCGGGCTTGCCACAGCAAGCCCGGGTGCTTTTCGCCCCTACCTGGGGACAACATCCGTTGGCCCGAATTTCGTTCACAGGGACGCATAACCACCCAGCCGCAGGTGCCCGAGGCCCCGTCACGCGACCAGCTGCGAGACGGGGCCTGCTGCCGGAGAAGCCGCCTACCAGCCGAACGTGTACCGGAGCCCCGCCCCGGCCATGCGCTCGTGCCTGGTCGCCTGGCCGAACATGAACAGGCCCAGATTCTCCGCCACCCTCGCCCCGACTTCCCCGCGCACGTATGCACCGGTGAGCGACGACACGCCCGCTTGAGCTTCGACGTAGCCGGCGCGCACCGGCACATCAGCGAGCACCTTGGAGAGCCCCGCGGACACTTCTACCCGCGGGGCGTCTGAGGGAACGCGGCACGCTCCAGCGTGGGCGATGCCGTGCTCGCCGCACCGAGCGTCAGGGCAGCGCTGATGACGTCCTCGGCGGTGGTGGTGACGATGCCCCTGCTCGCCTTCATGCGGTCGAGGGCGTCCTCGATGAGTCCGGACAGGAACTCGCCCAGCTTGCCCGGCGCCAGCTTGAGCACCTCCTGGAGTTCGCGCAGGCCGTGCTCGCCCAGGCTCTCCTTCAGCCGGGCCAACGCCTCGTCCTTGAGTTGCTTGAACTCGGCCTGGGTGAGGACGCCGTCAGCGGCGGCGGCCTCAAGCTTTGGCTTCATCGTGACTTCGAGGTCGCGCACGACGGACAGCGCGACGAGGGTGGCCCGCTCGCCCACGGCCGCGAGCCTCGACCCTTCGGCCTGGGCCTTGAGCTTGTTCGTCAACCCGGTGAGCCCGGCCACGAGCAGGGCCGCGAGGGCCGCGGCCACAATCGGCACCACCTGCACCGCGGTGGACATGAGGACGGAGGTCAGCGTCGGCTCCGGCGCGGTGGTGGTCTGAGCCAGGGCGACGGGGGCGGAGAGGAGGACGCCGCCGACGGCGGCGAGGATGAGCAACTTGCGATTCATGGTGCTCCTGGGGGACTGCGAGGGTGACAGCCCCCAGGAGAAGAGGCGCTCTCATCACGAGGTGAAGGGCAGTCGGAGGAAGCCCTCCATGCGGCGCGGCCGGTAGTCGAGCCGCGCGAACGACTTCACGCGGGCCCCATCCTTGGCAGCATCCGCGAGGGTGAGCGTCGAGGGGCCGCCTCCCGACGCGCCCACCACGACGCCACCGCCGACCACGACCATCACGTGCTCCGGCTTCGTCGGGTCGGCCTGCCGGTGGTACAGCACCAGGTCCCCGGGCAACACCACGTCGCCCAGCTTCAGGCGGGTGCACTCCGCCCACAGCCGACCGGTGTTGTGCGTCGGGCGCCAGTCGGGCCCGCCCACCTCATGCAGGGCCCAGGTGACGAGGCCCGAGCAGTCGAAGACAAGCTGGCCCGTGGCGCGGTCGCGCTCCCCCTTCCCGCCCCACCTGTAGGGCGCGTGCATCTGAGAGAGAACGAGGGCGAGGAACTGGGCTCGCTGTGAGCTGGCCATGAGGACTCCCGAGGGCGAAGGGTTGCCCCCGGGAGAAGTGGCGGTCATCTCAGGACAGCGGGTCCGGCGGAACATCGCTGGTGGACTGGTGGCGAAGGATGGACGCCTGCACCCGGTTCAGGACCTCATCCCCGGTGATGCCCTCCTTCTCCAGTGCCTGCACCGCGGCGCGGCTCGCGAGCAGAATGGCCTCGTCGCGCTCCGCGTTGCCGGCGGCTACCCAGCGCTGCTGCGTGAGTGGGCCCACAGCATCCCAGCCGGGCACGTCCCGGCCGTCGAACGTCTTCCATGGGCCGTGCGGGCCGGGCACCGCGTTGTACGTGACGAAGCCGAGGTAGCCGCTGCGCTTCATGTCGAGGGGCTTGCTCATGCGCTGCTCCATGGGTGCTACGAGTGAAAGGGGGCCGCCACACCTCGCCCCGCGTCCGCCGCGCGGGGACGGGGCAGAACTCACGGCTGGCGGTGGGTGACAGGGGGCGGCGCTGGCTGGAGCTGCGGCGTGTACTGGGCAGCGGGCATTGTCTGGACGAACCAGCGCCCGCAGTCGCGCAGCCCTGCGAGCCCGAGTAGGCCCACGACGACCCCCACGACCCACAGCGCCCCGCTCATCCTGGAGTTGAGGTGCTCCTGCTTGTCCTGCCGCTGCTCCAGGCTCGGGATGGCCGCGACAGAGCGCCCCTGCTCGGCCGAGACCTTCTCCAGCGCATCGACGCGGGCGACGAGCTTCTCCTGCGCGTCGGTCCGAACGGCCGTCTTCTCCAGGGCCTCGACCTTGTCCTCCAGCCGACGGACCTGCTCGCCCGTCGCCATACGCTCGCTCACGCCCCGGACGTCCTCGCGCAGGCCCTCCATGAGGTGGTGCAACCCCACCGTCATGCGGCTGTACTGGTCCTTTGCAGCCTCGGCCTGCGCGTTCAGGCGGGCGAGTTCTTCACGGGTGGTGCGGCGCGGCTCGGGGGGCATGGACGCGAGAAGGGGCGCCGCGAAACGGGAACCGCGGGCACATGCACCCCAGGGGCTTCCCGCAGAGGCGACACCGGGGCGGACGTCCGAACCAGCCCCTCATCACCGCCCATCCCTCCGAAGCAGGTGCAGACGACACCGCCACGCCAGTGTGACGGCGGCAAGGTGGAGGTCCCAGGTGTCCCATGTACGCAGGGCCTGGTGCTCAAGGCGCCAGCGCATGGCGGAGGTCAGCGTGTCCTGGTACGCCGCCCACGCCCTGTCCTCGCAGTTCCTGGGGCAGGCACCGCCCTCGCGCTCACGGGCGGCCCGAGCGGCGACGTCGGCCTCCATGAGCACCCACACGCGACGGTAGAGGGCATCGGTGGCGCGGTCGCCACGGGCGAGCAGCTCCTGCTGGAGCACCGGCCACACGTCGGACGGGTCGAAGCACGCCACGTAGCTGGCGCCAGGTGCGCTGGTGGGCTCGGACGTCACGACGCGTCCCCCGCCGCCAGGGCTCTCGGCGCCGGGCCCGGCTCTACAGGAGTGCGCGCCCCAGGTGGCAGCGGAAGCGCCGGGAATGCAGCCCTAAGCACAGCCACCGCCGCCCCGTCCGCCGGGGTCTGGACGTCGATGCGGCGCCACAAGGTGCGCAGGGCCTGCTCCACGCTGACGCGCTCGAACGCCCCATCCAGGAGGGCGGCCTTGAACTCTTGCGCCTCGGACAGCGCTTCCCCCAACGCCGTGTCCTTCTCCTCGTAGCGGCTGCGCCAGCGGGCACGCCAGTACTCCTCATCCTGGAACCGGCGGACCACGACGAGCAGCACCGCGGAGAGGACGAGAAGCACTCCCAGGGCGACACCAAGCAGGACGGTCATGCCCGCGAGAAGGGGCGGCGTCGGGAAGAACCCGCTCCAGACTGAGTTCCAGGGTCAGCGGCCCCATCCCACTGCTCCATTGCCGCTCCCCATCAACTATGGAAAGTTCGCTCTACAATGGAAGCAGCGGCCACATTTGCACACATAAACCACCAAGGTCAGGGATGGCGTGCAACATGGCTGTCAGATCTGACCCGTTTTGCAGAGCCCTTGCACTGCTGGTGCACTTCTCGCAACTATGCGTCCCGAAGCGCCGTCATGTGGTGGGGGTCCATGGGCAGCGAAAGAAGGAAATCACCAGGCGAGGCGGATCGGGCACTCCAGGCCGAAATAGAACGACAGAAGACCGCTCGCTCTATGGCCTTCTGGGCGAACCTTGCGGAATTCGCCAAGGTCGCAGTCAAGTGGATCTCGATTGCAAGCATCGCATGGGCAGTACGTTATTCAGTTGGTGCAATCGCCGGGCAGTCAACCAACTTCCAAGCATTCATCGATGCGACGTTTAAATTCGATGCCAGCAAGTACACCGCCTACGCCGTGGCGGCCGTTTGCGGGCTCTATGGGTACCGGCAGAAGAAACTTCGCGTGAAGGAGGTGAGAGAACTCTCTGCGACGATCAAGAAGCTAGAACTGGCGTTTGATCCGGACCGAAGCTCCAGTGGACTGACACCAGAAGGCACACCACCAACGCTAAGACTTGTTGCAGAACGAGGGGCCAAGCCGTGAACTACGAGTCACTTGCCAACCTCTTTTGGAACACTGTTGCATTTATCGCCCTCATCTGGGCCGTTTATGGGGCGTACGTCCCAACCCTGAAGGCCGAGTTCCGGCACGATCTGTTCTCGCTACGACGCGAACTCTTCCTGTTGATGGCGGAAGGGAAGGTCGACCGTGAGGACCCGAGCTATGTGCGACTCCGCCAACTCATCAACGGTCTTCTACGCGAAGCCGAGATTATTACGGGATTCACCACGGTCATCGTGTCTGTAGGAATCCTCCGTTCGGGCGCGGCAAAAGCCCCCATCATCAGTGATGAGGATCTGAATGCGACCAAGAATCCTCAAGCACGTGCAGAGTTGACGCGCATTCGCCAAGAGATTAACCGCGCCATCCGGCGTCACTTGGTGCGATTGGTGCCCGTGTCGCCGTCGCTCTGGGTGCTCTCAACGGTAGGCACCATTCTCCTGTTGCCAGCATTCGTGCGCGCCTTCGCGCAAGGCGCTCGCGATGGATGGAGCAAGGGCTGGAGAGAGGCACAAGAGGCCAAGTCGCGGAAGCTAGCAACACCAGCTGTGGAAGGCCTGACTGCGAGCGCGCTCAGCCAAGCAGTTGCTTAGCTAACGAGGAGCATCCAGCCAAAAGCCTCGGCTTCGCATGGAAGCCGAGGCTTTTTCGTGCTCGCTCCATGCGAGTTCCACAGCTCCATCCATCTCGAACTACAGTCGCCGGGCAGTCGACTGAGTTCACGGACCAGGGGCTCCAGACCCACCGCCTATAGCCCAATGCTCCTGCGTGGACCGCCCAACCTGCTCAACGCGGATGGAAAGGCGACGGGCATTAGGTCGGCAACCAAGGGCCTGTTGTACCGGCGAGCGCAGGGGCGCTCCCCAGCGGGCAAGCTACGGGCCCATGTCCGGCGGGTGCTTGTGACGCACGAGGGCTGGCGGTAGGCGCCGCGCTCCGCAAAACAGCTCGCCCCTGGCATGGTTCGTGTCTGCCACACACCATGCCAAGTCCGCGTATCACGCATGTAGGACATGGCGACGTTACAGTGAGACTGAACGTAGACACATGTACCCCAGGGTGGGAAACCGGAGATGTGGGACAAAACTATGATTGCTCGGCGGCCCACAATCCGGACGCGCGAATTCTTCGGGATTTTTCCGAGGGGAATCTGTCAGACGACCCCCGTTTTTCTGGGGCCCTGGCGTTCCTCGTGGCCCGCTGTTGCGCGTTGGCAGGGCGGAGGGCGCCCCGGGCGTCCGCGTGCTCGCGACGCATGGCGGGCCGCTGGCGCCCTTCTGAAGGGGCATGACCACCACCACCAAGGCTGCGTCGCAGTCCGTCTCCCCCCTCCTTCAGCGCGCCGAGCAGGACCTGCGCGGACAGGAGTTCATCACCGCTGTGGCCGAACCCGAGGGACTCCGCCTTACCGGGCGGGGGGCACTGCTCGGACGGGTCGCCATCCTCACGGAGGACGATGTCCTGCGTGCGAGGGACCGCCAGGTGCGGCGTTTCGGCCTGGGCGACGCCGCCATGTGGGCGCTCATCAAGGCGCCGGAGCCGTCGAAGGCTGCGATGGCGAAGCTCGTTGATGTCGAGGAGAGCGAGGAGTCGGAGGCCCACGCCGAACTTCAGGCCATCGAGGCGCAGCTCCATGGGCACCCGCTGTTCCAGGCTCAGATCCAGGGCTCCGGTCTCGCGCTCTTCGCTGATAAGCCCGTGACACGGACCGCCTACATGCTCGAAGCCGTCGCCCTCGCGGCCCATGCCCGCGGCGGCATGGACGAGGTCACGCGCTTGGCGCTCCATGCACTGGGCTGGGACGTGCCCCCTGCCCCCAAGGCGCCCATCGCCCACGTCACATTCGAGGCCACCCTCGACACGAGCCAACCCCTCGCGGCCGTCAACGAGCTGAGCGCGGCCGTGACGAAGCTGGAAGAGACGCTCGGCTCCACGGCCGGGCAACTCGGCGTCCTGCTCTCCGTCATCCCCGTCGTTTCGGGGGCAGTGGCCGCAATCTACGCGGAGGGAGGCACTGCGGCAGACCACCAGGTCGCCGCGCAGCACCTGGTGGCGCTCGTGGAGAAGGCGCGGAAGCTCGCGCTCGGCGCCGAGTAGCCACCGCCCCTTCTCGGAGGGGTGTCCTCCCCTCGTGGCTATGACCCGACGTCCCCACCTACCGGCCGGCCGCCGAAGAAGAAGCGCGGCCGCCCGGCGAAGTGGAACGGGCCTGCCTCGACGCTGACGTTCGAGATTCACCGGGCGGTGTGCGAGCGGCTCCGCGCGGGCGCCACGAAGCGCATGGCCGCCGCGCTCGCGGGGACCACCGAGGTCCGCCTCCAGGGGTGGCTGCGCCGGGGGCGTGAGGCCATTGAGCAGGGCAAGCGCAGCCGCTACACGGAGCTGGTCCAGGACGTGGAGAAGGCGGAGGCCGAGTACCAGATGGCCCTCGTCGAAGCGGCCACTGCGGCCATCGGCGACAAGACGATGAACGACAAGGTCATTCGGTGGCGCCTCTCTGTGGCGTCGCCGAAGGACTTCACCGTGCCGCGCGAGGCACCGGTTGCCGCGGGCAACGGGCTGGGGCCGCTCTTCGAACTGGTGACGCCGGAGCAGGCGCGAAGCCGCCTCGACGAGAAGCTGGCCCGGTTCCTCGAGGAGCACGACAAGGAAGAGGCAGCCGAGGCCGAGCCACCGCCGAGCGACGATGCGGCGGAGGGCGCCGACGACGAGGACGGCGATGGTAGCTAGCGCCGCCATCCTGGAGGCCGGCGAGAAGCTGCTCGAAGGCATCCCCGTTCTCACCTCCGAGCGGAACGGCCGGTTCTCGACGCTCCAGCGGATAGCCCTCCGCGCTCGCAAGGTGCAGGGCAACGTCGCGGGGTTCGCGGACCTCCTGGGCCTGACGGCGCAGGAGCTGGTCACCCTCTACTACGAGCCCGTCTACTCCCTGCGCCCGGTGCAGGTGCCGCCCAGCACCTACCGGACGTTCTTCTTCATGGGCGGGCGCGGCACCGGCAAGACGTACGCGGGTGCATGCGCGGTCATCGAGGAGGCGCGCGCGGACCCTGAGGCCCGCATCCTCATCGTCGGCCCCACCTACAGTGAGATTGTGAAGAACCAGGTGGAGGGCCCGTCCGGCATCCTCTCCCTGAGCGCCCCCTGGTTCTATCCGAAGTACGAGAAGGCCAAGCGCCGCCTGGTGTGGCCCAACGGCGCCCAGGCCACGTGGCTGCCGGCGAAGAACGCCGACAAATTCCGCGGGCACCAGTACACGTTTATTTGGGCGGACGAGCCGGTGGCGTGGAAGGGCGACGCCATCGCCGTCTACAAGGAGTGCCGCGCCGTCAACCGCCTGCGTACCACGCGCATGCGGCGCGAGGGGCTCAGCGCCCGCATGTTCATCACCACGACGCCGGCGCCCACGCCGCTCTTCGTGGAGATGCTCAGCGACCGCGAGGGCCTGGTGCTCGCGCGGTCCTCCACCCTGGAGAACAGCGACAACCTCGACCCGGCATACGTCCGCTACGCGCGGCGGATGATGCACACGACGGAGGGCCGCCGGGAGTTCCTGGGCGAGCTCACCTTCTCCATGGACCCGGCCCTCTACCGTCGGGTCAACTGGAAGGCGACGCGCATCGCCAAGGCGGACGCGCCCACGCAGTACGACTACATCGTCGTCTCCGTCGACCCCGCCACCGGGGAGAAGAGGAACAGCGACCTCCACGGCATCGTCGTGGTGGGCGTGCGCCGGGAGAAGGACGGGCTCGACCACGTCTACGTGCTCGCCGACCTCTCCCTCCAGTCTCCCGAGCCCAGCGCCTGGGCCAAGAAGGCGGTGGATGCGCTCCGGGCCTGGGAGACGGCCGCCGCGAAGGACAGCCGCGGCCGTCCGAAGGCGTGGATTTTCGCCGAGTCCAACACCGGCGGCTCCATGGTGAAGGCGACCATCCGCACCGTCGCCAAGGTGAAGGTGAAGACGGAGCGCGCCCGGCAGTCCAAGGCCGAGCGCGCCGCCCCGGTGTCCGCGCTCGCGGAGGCGGGGCTGGTACACATGGTGGGCAAGCACGACAAGCTGGAGAAGCAGCTCGCCCGCTTCACCGGCCAGGAGGGCGGGCACGGCCGCGACGACCGCGCAGACGCCTTCGCCTGGCCTATCTTCAAGTACGTCGTGCCCAAGCGGAAGAACGCCGGAGCTGCGGAGCGTGCCGCGGCGGCCACGGAGAGGGCCACCCCCGCGGACGACGAGGACGACGACGTTTAGCGCACCGGTCCGTCGCCGTGCTTAGTCCAGTGCTCGTTCACGACCCGGCTCAGGAACGTCGCGAGCAGGTCCTCCACCCGGGCAGCGGAGAGCATTTCCTTCGGCTCCAGGGAGGCAATCGTCTCTTCCTTCGGCGCCACTCCCATAGGGATGCCGCCCAGTTCAAGCTGCGCAGCCCGATACACAACGCGAATCATCCCGTGCACGCCGGGCGCAAACGTAAGCGTTGCCGAGTCGCAGCCGAGGGACTTCAGCACCACGTCCTCCTGTGCGTTCGGGCCGTCCTTCACCACCTCGGTGGTGCTCAGACCGAGAAACTCGGTCGAGAGACCGACGCCGAACGCTGCCTGGTCGTCCCAGCGACTCTTGACCTTCTTGATGATGAGGCCGACAGCCCTCGGGTCCCGTTCAACGATTGGCTCATTAATCGTCGCCATCGTCCTTTCTACCAATGCCCGCGCACGTTCCCAGCTCTGAGCCCACTCAGTCCGGCGCTCCATGACACGCTTTGTGCCCGCTTCAATCGCGCGCAGAGACTCAACAGCGCTCACAATCGACGACATGACCGTTCTCCTCCAAGTTGGGTGTCTATGATTATGCTGCCCGGTCTAGACCGCCCGTGTCGAGGGCTGGGGCAAATACTGCGCACAGCCTATTCCCCCGCTCGCCCGCTGGACGGCAAGGTACGGTCCGCCCCTTCTCAGTGGGCATGGCTTCATTTCTCCGCCGCGTAGCGAAAGCCCTGGGCCTCCTCCCAACCCGCGGTCCGCTCGTCCACGCCATCCCCGTCTTCTCGTTCAGCCCTCGCCGCGGCACCCGGGAAGTGCTCGTCGCCTACCGCGAGAATGGCTGGCTCCGCGCGGTGGTGGACACCGTCGCTGACGCCGTCGCGACTCCCCAGTGGAAGGCATACAAGCGCGTGGCCGCGAAGGGAGGGAAGCGCTGGGACGACCCGCGCTGGAAGTCACTCAACCGGCACGAGCGCCGCAAGGCGCTGAAGGAGGCGACCCGGACCGGGGAACTCGTCGAACTCCCCCAGCACGAGGTGCTCCGGGTGCTTGAGTCACCACACCCCCAATTCCCCGGACGGGAGGTGCGCAAGCTGATGCAGATTCACCTGGATCTGGCCGGGGAGACGTTCCTGTGGCTTCGCCTGGGCGAGGACGGCCGCCCTGTCGGCTGGGAGGTGGTGCCGCCTCACAACGTCCACCAGACGCCGCAGTCCGGCGTCCCCTACTTCGTCGTCAACTACAACCAGTTCCACGGGATGGTGCCCGCTGAGCACATGATGTGGCCCAAGCACCTGGACCCCGAGAACCCGCTCGGGCGCGGCGCTGGGCGTGGCGTCGCGCTGGGTGACCAGCTCGACACGATGGAGGCCATCGACCAAGCCACCAAGTCGACCTTCGAGCGGGGCGGGATGCCCACGGCCATCGTCGGTGTCGACTCCAAGCGGGAGGATTTTGAAGGGGAAGAGGCGGCCGAAGACTTGGAGAAGCGGTACAAGGCCGAATTCAACGGGCCAGCGAGCGCGGGCAAGCTGTGGTTCGCGCCAGCGGGAGTCACCATCGCGCAGGTGGCCATCAACTACCGCGAGTTGCAGGCGGACGAGCTCGCCAAGTCGATGCGCGCATACGTCCGCCAGGTGTTCAACGTGCCTCCGGAGTTGGTGGGCGACACCAGCAGTTCCAACCGCAGCACGTCCGAGGCGGCCAAGTACCACCTGGCCGAGTACGCAGTGGCGCCGCGGCTGGAATTCCTCCTGGCGTGGTTCCAGCATTGCTTGGTGCCGCTCATCGACCGGGACGTCATCCTCGACTACGAGGACCCGCGCCCGCAGGAGTTCGAGCGCATCTTCCGCGCCATGACGACGCCTATCGCCGAGGCGTTCGAGTTCAACGAGGTGCGCACCTTCGCCGGCTACGAGCCGCTGCCTGAGCTGGCCGGCAAGCGACCCGCACCGATGCCGGGCCAGGGGGGCGGCGGCAACAACACCGAGAGCGCCGCCGCGAACGCCACGCCGAGTCCTCCACGGGACAGGTCCGGCGAGGAGGGCCGCGTGTAGCGCCGCCCCTTCTTCCTGGGCATGAAAACCTTCCTCAAGCTGATGTCGATGGAGCCCGCCGGGGGTGATGCGCCCCCGGTCTTTCGCATCACGTCCCCCAACCTGGACCGCCACAAGGACAGGGTGCTCGCCATCAAGGCGGACGGCGAGGAGTTCCGAGTCCCGTTGCTCTGGAACCACGACGACTGGAATCCGGCCATCGGCGTTGCTCGCTGCTACCGCGAGGGCGACCAGTGGCTGATGACGCCCATCTTCGACGGTGCGTGTGAGACGTCGCGGATGGTCGGCGCCAAGGTCAAGGCGGGGACGCTGAACCAGTGCTCCATCCGCCTCGTGCCCGTGCAGGAGCCTGTGCCCAACGCAGAAGGTGGCTACGACTTCCCAATGGTCACGGTGCCCGAGGTCAGCATCGTGAACATCGCCGCGAACGAGGAGGCTGTGCGGCTCCGGTCAGCCAGGTCCGGAGGGCGACCGAGCGCACCTGGCGGCGGCGAGAGCGGCCTGCTCAAGCAGATGGCTCGCCGGATGAAACACCTCCAGGCCCAGATGGACCGTCTGCTCAAGGCGCTGGGCGAGGACGAGGAGAAGGACCTCGACGAGGAAGAGAAGGACGGCGCCGAGGACGACGCGGAGAAGGACCTCGACGACGCGGAGAAGGACCTCGACGACGCGGAGAAGGACCTCGACGAGGAAG
>JBKGHI010000178.1:0-18616 GCA_046520405.1 Myxococcus sp. 1LA | reverse complement strand
CTGAAGGCGCGGCCGCTCCCCACACGGCATGGCCGGCAGCGCCGCGAGGCGAGCCCTGGTTCGGCGAATCAGGACAGGCCGGGGCGCCGGCTCCCGCGGCGACGGAGCGGCGGGCGATGGGCACGTCAGATGCGCGACAGAGTGACGGGCGGCGCACCGGGGATGGGGCGGCGCGCAAATTCATTGGGTGGTCTGTATGGAAAGGGCGGGGTGGTGTCTTGTCTGGCGCCATTCATTGTCATAGGGTCGAGGCTTCTTGGGGGTGGGGTTGGGGCGTTCGCTGGCGCGTAAGGGTTTATGCGTAGACGGCGGCGTCCGGCCACGGGCCTCTGGGATTGCGCACCCCCGTGCGAGGAGAGCCGCCCCCATGCTGACCCGGAGCATTCGTCAGAGTTTCCGCCGCCAGGAAGGGCAGGCGCTGGTGCTCGCGGCGTTGATGGTGTTGATCATGTCCCTGGCGGTGCTGGCCACCGTCAACATTGGCCACACCGTGCATGAGCGCATCCGCCTCCAGAACACGGCGGACGCGGCGGCGTACTCCATGGCGGCCATGGAGGCCCGGGCCTTCAATTTCTATGCATACGCCAATCGTACACAGGTGTCGCACTACGTGTCGGCGATGATGTGGCAGTCGTTGCTGTCCCTCATCTACTCCGCCGAGGCGTTCCTGACGGACCTCTACGGGCTCATGCGGACGATGAACCCGTGTGCCGGGTCGCCATCCGGCTACTGGCGAATCGTGTGTCCGATTCTGCAGCTCGTGCCCATCGTCGGGCCCCTGCTTCGAGTGGTCAGCCGCGTCATGACGCTCTACCGGGACACCTTCTTGAGGCTGGTGCAGACGGCCATCAAGGGCATCGGAGGCCTCAATCCGGATGTCATCATCGGGCAGGGCATCATCCCCGCGCATCGAGTCCTGAACGGGGTGATGTACTTTGCTTCGCAGGCGGTGATGTTGTCCGCGTCCACCCACGTGGTGCAGTCCTCCCAGTCGGTGGTTGCCGCGAACGACAGCAACCTCAACTCCATGATGAGCCAGTTGGCCACGGGCGTTTACAGTCAGTGCCTCTTCAGTCAGGCACACAGCCCCCACGCGGGAGGTCGTCCGCTGAGCCCAGCGTCCTGGAAGAATCCGTTTGGGGCCCTGGACCCGACGAAGCGGGCAAAGGATGACCCTGTCGCCCGGGCCAAGCGCTCCATGGGCGGCATCACCAACGCCACCCGCTATGCCTGTGACACCGCGTCGTCAGGCGGCCTCCTGGAGTGCCCGCAGGGCTTCGTCACCAGCCGCCGCATGGGCGAGCTCCTGCCGATTCCGGACATGCTCGGCTTCCTGAAGGACTTCCTCAGCGACGGGGTCGACGTGCCTGGCGTCATGCAGTTCGGCAAGATTGGCCAGACGCGCATGCTCACCTCGAGCTTTCCCAACGCGAGGAGCCTCCGGGACGGCTCAGGCCCCGGCAACACCGGGCGCAACTACATCCGGGACTGGAATGACAACCTCCAGGCGTGGGGCATGATGGCCCAGGGGGACAACCTCGGCTCGGATGACCCGTATTGGATCAACATCGGACCCGCCGAGATAGGCAGCGGCCCCTTCAAGATTGACAACCCGCTCGCCTGCACCAAGAACGACGACTACTGGAAGTGCTTTGGCGACAACCGCCGGGGCAAGGGCGACAACAACACGTCCAAGCTGCCCTACAAGCACATGATGAAGACGAGCATCTGGGCCCTCAACGACGAGGACAGTGGAAGCCGGCGGGGCGGGCTCCATTGGCGGGTCAACTACTCGAACTTCGGCCAGAGCTGGGGCGGCTACGTGCGGCCCTCCGGGCCCGAGGGCCGCTTCGGCATCCACGAGACGGAAATCTGCGTGGTGAGGTTGGGCGCCTGCCTGCTGGAGGCAAACGTCTACGCGGCGAACGTCCGGCCCGTGCAGGACGGCAACCACCGCTGGCCCGGGCTCGTGCCCTTCATGCACTTCGAGCCAGGGCAGTTCGGCTCGGTGTGCAACCCCGCCGCCAACGCCAACATTCGGGAGGCGGCGCCGCGCACGGCGGACTTCAACCAGCCCTCCACCTGGGTGGCGATGAACAAGTCGCTCGACGAAATCATCAACCGTCAGAACGCGGATGGCTCCGGCTCCAACGCGCCGGCCCTGCTCAACAACCAGGGGAAGGTCACCTTCGCCTTCTCTCCAGAGAGCGAGGGCCTGGAGATGATGAACAACCGCAAGAAGTTCCTCGGCATGGCGGAGGGACTCAACGTCATCTCCCGCGGGCAGGCCTACTACCACCGGCCCGGCAACTGGGCGGAGCAGCCCAACTTCTTCAACCCCTATTGGCGCCCCCGGTTGGCCTCCGTGTACCAGGGCCGCCATTCCCTGCCCGCGGTGGGAAGCATGCTGGACGCGCTGCCCGGACCCTTGCGGGGCATCGCGCCCAAGATCGTCACGCACTGAGCCAGGCGCTCAGCCGACCGGCAGCGCGCTGGCCTCGTACTGCTTCGCGAACGCTCGCTCGGTGGAATGGGCTTGATGACGTCGATGAGCACCCCGTTGGGGTCCGCGGTGATGAAGTGCCGCTGGCCGAAGTCCTCGTCCCTCAGCGGAAGGAGGATGGGGAGGCCGGCCGCCTGCACGCTCCGGTAGACGGCGTCCGGGTCCTCGACCTCGAAGTTGAGGATGGTCCCCGCCACCGTGCCCCGCCCCGCCGCCGGTACGGTTTCATGTCGGCCGTCGAGGATGGCCAGCGCGACGTGCTCCGCGTCTTCCGACTGGAGGTGGACGTACCAGTCGCTGGTGAAGCGCGGGCTGAAGCCGAAGTGCGTCGTGTAGAACGCCGCCGTGCCCGCGACGTCGTTCGTCATGATGACCGGGTAGTAACTGGTGATTTTCATGGGGTCTCCTTCGCTGGGTCGGGCTTGCCTTTAGATGCAGTAACATACAGACTGAATGTATGCAGCGCAAGGGACGACGAAGCAACGATGAGCGGAGCGCGACGACGCAGCAGGCGCTGGTGAGCGCGAGCCGGGCGCTCTTCGTGGAGAAGGGGTACGCGCAGACGTCCACGCCGGAGGTGGTGGCCGCCGCCGCCGTGACGCGGGGCGCGCTCTACCACCACTTCGAGGACAAGCAGGCGCTGCTGCGGGCGGTGCTCGAACGGGAATTCGCCGAGCTGCGGCGGGCCATCGACGAGGCGACGCCGCCAGGGCTGGACGCGCGTGAAGCGCTCATCGCTGGAAGCCTGGCCTATCTCGACGCGATGGCCGTCCCTGGCCGCACGCGCTTGCTGCTCGTGGATGGGCCGGCGGTGTTCGGCCATGCGGAGATGATGGCACTCGACGAGGCCACCGCCGCGGGCTCATTGAGAGAGGGGCTCGTCGCCGTGTTGGGCGAGGGGCCGCTGGTGCCCGCGCTCGCCAGCCTGCTGTCCGCCGCTTTTGACCGCGCCGCGTTGGCCATCAGCACCGGCGGGGATGCCAAGGTCTACCGTGCCGCGATGCTGGCGCTCATCGAGCGTGTCATCGCGGGCGCCGCTCCTTGAGCGGCAGCGGCTCCAGCGTGTTCGACTCTGGCTCACCCGACAGGGCCGAGCTCAGGTGGACCAGATGGGTTCCGCACAGGTAGGCGGCCAAGATGGCCGCCACGCGCAGCACGAGCAACGTGGGCTCGAACGGGAGGATGTCCCGCGTCAGGAGCCAGTCGAGCGTCTGCGGCGCATAGGCGGTGTTGCACGTCGCCACCACGCCCACGTACAGCGCCAACTGGACGACGCTCAGCAAGGTGTTGGCCCGGGAGTTGACCACGCTGGCCAGCCCACCCATGCGTTCCATGAGCTTGGGCCTGACGAACTTCATCACCAGGATGCCCTGGATGATGCCCACGGCCAGCGGAACGACGATTTCGGCCAAGGCGAGGGCGTTCTGGACTTCTTCGCTCGAGCTCATGGCGCGGACGATGCTCCGTCACGCGAAGTGAATCAACGCCGTCCGCCCGTTGACGGATGGAGAGGCAACAGCCGCCTGGAGCGCGAGTCCCTCCAGGCGGCCAACGGCGATGCTGTGGCTACTCCTCCCAGTGGACCTTGCCCAGGCCCACGGCCACCATGTCGCAAAGGTAGACGGAGTGGTCATACGGGTTGTTGTCGTAGACGCCGCGGGCGCTGATGCAGCGGGCGCGCTCGGGGTAGGGCGCGTTGTACTCCTCCGCGAGCTCACGGCAGTACGTGTCGCCAGGGCCGCCGCACTCCTCCGTGCAGCTGTCCGCGCGAATCCAATACGGGTTGTAGGTTGGGTACGAGTCGGCCTCCGTCCAGCACAGGCCACTGGCACATTCCGAGTCGGCGCTGCAGCCGGTGCCCGTGGCCTTCAGGCTCTGCTGCTGCTCGGTGGCCGGCTGCGTCTGCTCGGGCGTGCTGCTGCCGCAGGCCACCGGGCCCAGCAGCATGAGGGAGGCGAGGGCGGCTGTCGTGGTGAGGATGATCCGCATGGATGAGAACCTCTCTGGGGTGAAGGGAGCGCGGAAACAATCACGCCTTCACGGCTCATCCAAGTCACGTCCACGCCAAGCCGCGCGGGCCGTGTCTTTGTATGTCTCGGGAGCGGAAATCTTCATCCCCGCCGGACCGCGGGACTGGAATTCGCGTCCAGTCCCGCCGTGCCGTCTATTGAAGCATCAGCCGCCGAGCTCCACGTTCTCCAGCACGCCCAGCGCGTCGGGGATGAGGAGCGCCGCGGAGAAGTAGGTGCTGACCAGGTAGTTCGTGATGGCCTTGTCCGTGACATCCATGCGGCGCGCGGAGATGCCGGGCTCGACCTCGTCCGGCAGGCCGGTGCGGCGCAGGCCGATGACGCCCTGGTCATCCTGACCGGTGCGCATCACGAGGATGGAGCTGGTGCGCTGCTCGGTGATGGGAATCTTGTCACACGGCAGCAGCGGAACGCCGCGCCAGGCCATGCACGGCGTGCCCTGGACGTCCACGGGCGTGGGGTAGACGCCCCGGCGGGTGCACTCCCGGCCGAACGCCGCGATGGTGCGGGGGTGGGCCAGGAAGAAGCGCGACTTGCGGCGCCGGCTGAGCAGCTCGTCCAGGTCATCGGGCGTGGGCGGCCCGTGGCGGGTGTGGACGCGCTGCTTGAGGTCGGCGTTGTACAGCAGGCCGAAGTCGCGGTTGTTGATGAGCTCGTGCTCCTGCCGCTCCTTCAGCGCTTCAATGGTCAGCCGGAGCTGCTGCTCCGTCTGGTCCATGGGGTCGCTGAAGACGTCGGAGACGCGCGTGTGGACCCGGAGGACCGTCTGCGCCACGCTCAGCTCGTACTCGCGGGGCGTGAGCTCGTAGTCCACGAAGCCGCCCTGGATGGGCGGCTCTCCGGAGTGGCCGGCCGCCAGCGGAATGGCGGCCTGTCCCATCTTGTCCTGCGGCTTCTTCAGGCGCTCCCGGAACCGCTCCACCTGGGCGCGCAGCGCGGCGGACCGGGCAATCAGGTCCTCGAACACCTGCTGCGGAAGCGACAGCACCGTGCACGGCGTGGTGGCCTTGACGGTGTAGCCCCAGACGTCATGGGACTCCGCCACGGCCTGGTCGCCGAAGTGGTCGCCGTCCGCCAGCACGTCCAGGGTGACGGGGGCGCCGTAGGGCCCTTCGCGCAGCTTGCGCGCCTTGCCGTGGGCCAGCAGGTAGACGTGCTCGGCGGGCTTGCCTTCCTCGACGATGACGTCGCCCGCCTTGTACTCCGCCTGGGTGAAGCGGCTGGCCAGGGCGGAAACCACCTCGTCGTCACCACTCAGGCCGCGCAGCAGCGGCAGCTTGAGCAGCTCCTGCGGAATGATTTGCACCTTCGCGCCGATGTTGCTGAACACGAGGCGGTCATCCTCCACCGCGTAGCTCAGGCGCCGGTTGACGCGGTACACGCCGCCCGACACCTCCACCCACGGCAGCATGCGAAGCAGCCACCGGGGGGAGATGCCCTGCATCTGCGGGACGGTCTTCGTCGTCGTCGCCAACTGGCGCGCGGCGGCCGTGCCCAGGCTCAACCGCGGCGTGTCGTCGCCGCCCGTCTTCATGAAATTCGCCATGTGAGACCTCTCACGTCGTCCGAGCGGATGGGGGGTTAGTCGCCGCGGCCGATTTCGACGCTCTCCAGGATGCCCAGCGCGTCGGGCACGAGGACGGCGGCGGAGAAGTAGCTGGTGACCAGGTAGTTGATGATGGCCTTCTCGTTGATGCCCATGAACCGGACGTTGAGCCCGGGCTCGACCTCGTCGGGGATGGCACCCGGGTGCAGGCCGACGACGCCCTGGTTCTTCTCACCCGCGCGCATCAGCATGATGGACGTGGTGCGCGACTCGCTGACGGGAATCTTGCTGCACGGGAAGATGGGAACGCCGCGCCAGGCGGGCACCATGTTGCCGTTGAAGTCCACGCTGGTGGGGTAGATGCCCTTGCGGCTGCACTCCTGGCCGAAGGCGGCGATGGCGCGCGGGTGGGCCAGGAAGAAGGACGGCTCCTTCCACACGGTGGCCAGCAGCTCGTCCATGTCGTCCGGCGTCGGCGGGCCGTGGCGGGTGTGGATGCGCTGCTTGAGGTCGGCGTTGTGCAGCAGGCCGAAGTCGCGGTTGTTGATGAGCTCGTGCTCCTTGCGCTCCTTCAACGCCTCGATGGTCAGCCGGAGCTGCTGCTCCGTCTGGTTCATGGGCTCGTTGAAGAGGTCCGCCACGCGGGTGTGAATCTGGAGGACCGTCTGCGCCACGCTCAGCTCGTACTCGCGGGGCGACGTCTCGTAGTCCACGTAGGTGCCCGGCAGCACCGGCTCGCCGGTGTGGCCCGCGGCCAGCTCGATTTCGGCCTGGCCCGTGGTGTCCTGCTTCTTCTTCGAGCGCGCCTTGAAGCGCTCGACGTGCTTGGCCAGCGAGGGCGACTGGGCCACCACGGCCTCGAAGTCCGACTGCTGGAGCACCAGCACGGTGGACGCCGTGACGGCCTTGGCCGTGAACTTCCAGTAGTCCTGCGACTCCAGCAGCGCCTCGTAGCTGTAGTGGTCGCCGTCCGCCAGCACGCCGAGCACGGTGGCGTCACCGTACTTGCCGGCGCCAATCATGTTCACCTTGCCGTGGGCGATGAGGACGATGCAGTCCGCCTCCTTGCCCACCTCGGTGATGACCTCGCCGGCCTTGTACGTCTTCTGCTCGAAGCGGTTGGCCAGCGCCGTCAGCACCTCGACGTCGTCGTAGCTGCGCAGCAGGGGCAGCTCGCACAGCTCCTGCGGGATGACCTGCACCTTGGCGCCGGTGGTGGTGAACGTCACGCGGCCGTCGCCCACCGCGTAGCTCAGCCGGCGGTTGACGCGGTACGTGCCGCCGGACACCTGCACCCAGGGCAGCAGCTTGAGCAGCCACCGGGAGGAGATGCCCTGCATCTGCGGGACGGACTTGGTCGTCGTGGCCAGCTGGCGCGCGGCGGCCGTGCCCAAGCTCAACTGGGACTTCTCGGCGTCACCGCCCGGCTTGATGATGTTCGACATGATGGGCCTTTCGAGTAGGAGGGAGAATCAGGCGCCGGAGCGCAGGTTGGCGAACAGGGATGCGATGCGTGCGGCGGAGGTGCCCAGGCCGGTGGGGCCCGAGGCGACGCGCAGGCCCAGCTTGCGGGACGCGCGCAGCTCGAACTCCTTGTAGCGGTCCACCGTCTGGTGCCAGATGAGCACACCGCTCATCCATTGCTGCAGCTTGTGGACGTACTGCTTCAGCTTGTCCTGGGCCTTGCCGTCCAGGCTGAAGTTGCGCGCCAGCGGCTCCAGCTCGTTGGCGATGATGTATTCGAACTGCTGCATCCGGGCGGTCATCAAGTCATTGACGACGGAGACGGCCCGCGCCGGGTCCAGGTCGAGGAAGCGTTGCACGACGAGCACGCCGTTGTTGAGCTCACCCTCGAACTCAATCTCCTTCTGGTAGGAGAAGACGTCGTTGGTGAGGCAGGCGTAGTCCGCCGCCGCGTTCTCCAGGCTGCGGATGGGCCGGGTGTGGAAGATTTCCGGCGGCAGCGCGTCGCCATGGGCCAGGCGGGACAGGCTCATGGTGAGGTCCGAGCCGAACGTCTGGCGCCGCATCTCCACGTAGTCGATGGGGTCCGGGATGCGGTTCTGGATTTGATTGGCGAGCTCCCACAGCCAGCTCTCCGTCATGTCCAGGATGGCCTTGCGGAACAGGCTCCGGGAGGCGGGCGTCACGCCTTCCGTGGTGCGCGCCCACAGGTCCGCCAGGCCACGCTCCACCGGATTGGTGGGGGGAGGAACCACCGCGCCGGCGTCCTCGGGCACGAACAGCGCCAGCCGGGCGTTGAACACCTTGGCGCCGGCCATGTCCTTGGTGTGTCCGTAGAAGGCGGGGAAGTAGTCGTCCGCGTAGGTGCCCCAGACGAGCCAGCAGGCGGACAGGTCGAGCTGCGCCGCGGTGGCGTGGGAGTGAATCAACGCGCCGCAGAGCGCCACGTCGGCCACGTCGAACTTGTGGTCATCCCAGATGTAGCCGCCAGGGACGCCAGGCAGCACCTCCAGCATGCCCATGCGCCGCGCCCACGCCTTGGACTCCCGCCGCGCGGCGTCCAGATGGGGGCTCGGCTTCGTGGAGTACGGCATGTAGAACTTCGGCAGCTTCACCGGCCCCACGGGCTGGTACGGCACGTGGGAGAAGCTCTTGAGGCGGGTGAGCCCCAGGGCCGTGGGCGACTGCGGCAGCCGCGCCGCGGAGGTCCCCAGCCCGTTGGGCCCCAGGAAGAAGCCGCCCGCGCCACCCGAGCCCTTGTTCATGTAGCGGCTGGAGCGCATGTGCCACTCATGGCCGCCGGACTGCCAGTCCTGGAGCCCCCGGACGTAGGTGAGCACCTGGGCCTGCTCCACCGGGTTCAGCCCGAACTCGGCGAAGAGGGGCGGCAGCTCCGTGAAGACGGTGTTCTCGAACTGCTGGAGGCGCGAGGTGAGGAGCTCGTTGACGAGGTGCGCGGCTTGTGGCGGGGAGATGTTCAGGAACCGCTCCACCACCAGGACGCCATTGGAGAGCTCGCCTTCCTCCAGGATCTCCCGCTCGTAGGAGAACAAGTCATTGCGCAGGTGGACCGCGTCGGAGAACGTGTCCTTCAGCACCCGCATCGGGCGGCTGGCGGCGATGCGGTCGGGGACCTCTGCGAAGACGGCGTGCTCCACCAGGTTGGCGGACCAGGGCGCCCCACCCACCTTGCGCCGCATCTCGATGTATTCAACGGGGTTGGAGACGCGGCTGTCGCTGATGTTGTTCAGCTCCCAGCTCGACTCGTCCAGCAGGTGCTTGGTGTGCTCGAAGAACCGGCGCCGCCACGCCATGGAGCGGCTGGGGACGGTGCGGTTCCACAAGTCCAGCAGCCCGGCCTCGACGGGGTTGGTGGGCGGCGGTGGCGTGGCCGCCGGGTCCAGCGGCATGAACAAGGGCAGCCGGTCCAGGTAGGCCTTTGAGCCCACCAGGTCCTGGGAGCGCTTGAAGAGCTCCAGGAAGTGGTCGTCGAAGTAGAAGACCCAGACGTACCAGTCCGTGATGAGGTCCAGCTCCGGGCCCGGTGTCTCCGGGTGGGTGTAGGCACAGAGCAGGGCGTAGTCCATGGCATCGAACTTCGCCTCGCTCCAGATTTCCGGAGCGCTGCCGTCCTTCGGGCGGCCAATCATTCCCAGCTCGCGCGCCCAGGCCTTGGAATGCACCCGGGCGCCTTCGAGGTTGGGGTTCAAGCGCGCCGGCCAGGGAACGTAGAAGTCTGGCAGTTCGAATGGCTGCTTGTTTTTCGCCGTACCCATGGACGCCCCTCGGTGAACTCAGGAGGGGCGTTATAGTTAGGTGCCGAACACTTAACCAAGTGTTCCAGGTATTATTTATTCTCAGGTCAAGTCGTGATTTCCCTGTTGGCACACGGAGTTTGACTGACTCCGTGTGCCAACGCGGCTCGCCTTGAGCCGTGTCTTCACTCACCAGACGTGCTGGTGACGAATTCGACACGGCGGTTGGCGCTCCGTCCCTCGGGTGTGTCATTGGACGCAATGGGTTGGTCCGGACCGTAGCCCCGGGCAACCAGACGCGTACTCTCGATTCCTTGCTGGATGAGATATTGGCGCACTGCGTCCGCGCGCTCCTGGCTCAGTGTGCGATTGAGCTGTTCAGGGCCGGTGTTGTCGGTGTGGCCTTCGATGCGCAGGGACACGCCCGGGTTGGCCTTCAGGTAGTCCGCGACGGCATCCAGATTCCGCCGCTCCGAGTCGGAGAGCGTGGATTGACCGACGGGGAACTGCACGTGGTGCTCCGTCGGCAGCCGCGTGGGCGCTTCGGTGGTGGGCGCCTGGGGCGCGGGCTCGGGAGCCGGCGGCGGAGGCGTGGGCTCCGGCTTGGGCTCGGGGCAGCCCTTGTTCGCGGAGGAGCCGGCCTCGTTCGGGCACGCGTCCTCGCGGTCCACGACGCCGTCGCCGTCCGAGTCGGTGTCGGGGCAGCCCTTGTTTTCGGCGGAGCCGGCTTCGTTCGGGCACGCGTCCTCGCGGTCCACGACGCCGTCGTTATCCGAGTCCGTGTCCGGGCAGCCGTCGTTCTCCGGCGGGCCAGCTTCGAGCGGGCAGCGGTCCTGCCCGTTGGGCACCGTGTCGCCGTCATCATCCAGCGCGGGGCACTGCTCCGGCGTGTGGCTGCGTCCGCTGCGGCACACGTCCTCCCGCGCGGGCGGCTCGTGGGCCCAGGCGATGCCCGCGGCCGCGCGGATGGACGGCGTGCCCGGGATGTCCGTGAAGCCATGTCCGGCGATGGCGAAGGCCTCGAAGCCGCCGCCCACGGGCAGCCGCACGCCGCCCAACAGCTCCAGCGCGAAGTCCGACTCCACCAGCGACTCCGCGGCTTGCAGCGCGATTTCGCCGCGCAGGCCCTTGCCGCGCGTGGACACGACGATGCCCTGCTCCAGCTCCGTGCCGTAGTCGCGGCCAGGCTCGTTCTCCGTGGAGCGGATGCGCACGCCCGCGCTGGCGCCGAGGACGACGGGGCCCAATTCCCGGCTCACCGCGACCCGCGGCGCGACCTGGAGGCCCGCCCAGCCCTGCTGCCGGCCAAACGCGCTCGCCGTCCCGCCGGGCGTCCCCACATCCAGGCCCAGGCTGAGGAACACGGGAGCGCCGTCCTCACGTCGCAGCAACGCGTAGCGGGCGCCGACCTCCGGGGTGCCCAGGCCGAAGGACCTGGGTGCGGAGATGCCGACCAGCGTGTCCGCCCCATTGCCACCCTGGTGGATGATGACGGGCAGCCGCGCGGACAGCTCCAGCCGGTCGGTGGGAGACCAGGCGCCCGCGAGCCAGCCCGCGACGCGGTAGTCGATGATGGAGCGCTCCTGTCCATCACTGCCCTTGAGCAGGAGAATGCCGCGCTCGTAGCCGGCCATGAGCATCAACCGGTAGGCGCCCTCGGGGAGCACGTTTCCCGTGTCCACGAGCATGGAGTCCGTGGCCGCGGGCGTGAAGCGAAGACGCTCCAGGTCGATGGGGACGAGCGCGCCCGTGGTGCTTTGTGCCAGGGCATTGGGCGCGATTGAGGCGATGAGCGCTGCCAGCGCCCAGCTCCGAGCCTGTGTACGCGAGCGGCGACGCAGGCCGCGCCACAATGTCAGAACCACCAGCAGGGCCAGTGAGGATGCGGCGCCGCCACCCGAGGCCTGGCAGCCGCCTCCGGCGATGGAGACGACCGCTGCCTGGACGGTGACCTGGAAGGTGCAGCGGGCTTCATTGCCCGCCGCATCCGTGGCGGTGACGGTGACGGTGGTGTGGCCGTGCCGGAAGGTGCTCCCCGAGGCCGGTGAGGACGTGACAGTGGCGTTCGACACGGTGTCCGTGGCGTCGGGCAGCTCGTACGTCACCGTCGCGCCCGACGCGTCATCGGAGGCCACCTGGATGTTCGAAGGGCAGGTCAGCGCGGGCGGGGTGGTGTCCCGCACCTCGACCTGGAACGTGCAGGTGACTTGTGTGCCGGAGGCGTCCTCCGCGGTGGCGGTGACGGTGGTGGTCCCCAGCGGCAGCGTGCTGCCCTCCTCGGGGGAATAGGTGACGGTGGCCGGTCCGCCCGCGCCAGGTGTCACGGTGGCGGGGGGCCAGGTGCCGGGGGCGCCGTCGGGGCCCGTCGCCTCGATGACGGTGTCCTCGGGACAGGTGATGGCCAGGGGCTGGGTGGCTTCCACGGCGACGTCCACCGAGGCCTCGTTGCTGTCCAGGCCGCAGTCGCTGACGCGGTAGGTGAAGCTGTCAGCGCCCACGTAGCCGGCGTTGGGCGTGTACACGAGGTTGGGCGGCGTGCCGCTCAGCGTTCCATGCTGGGGCGGCGTGACGATGGTCCACGACAGCGTCTGGTCCGCGTCCGGGTCGTTGGCGGTGAGCGTGATGTCCAGCGGGACGCCGGTCAGTGTGGCGATGCGCACGGGGTCCGCGGTGGGCGCGGTGTTGGCGCGCACCAGCACCATGCGTCCGCCTGGAATGGCGTTGGCGAAGACGGACAGGGCATAGGGGCCCGGCAGGGCCTCGGAGGGCACCCGCACCGTCGCGCGTGTGGCGGACATGTCCGTGGCGGGAAGCGTCCAGAGCCGTCCCCCTTCGGCGGCGCGCAGGCGCACCAGGGGGAAGTCCGTGGCGGAGTCCTGGTAGTTGCCACTGGAGCCACCCGAGATGCCCTGGAAGCCCTGGCCTTCGATGACCATGGGGCAGGTCTGGTAGAGCGTCTCCGGCGCCGAGACGACCGGGCGCCAGGGGGGGGGCGCGAGGACGTCCGTGTAGAGCTCGGCCGTGGTGGCGGCCGTGCCGCCCGCGAGCAGGACCTCTCCCGAGGGCAGGGCGACGGCGGCGACGCCACCGCGTGCCTGGGGCGCGGTGACGGGCGTCCAGGTCCGCACGGGGAGGCTGTAGGCCTCGGCCGAGGCCACGTAGGTGTCTGGTGCGCTCAGGCCACCAGCGACCAGGAGCGTGCCGGAGGGCATCAGGGTGGTGGTGTGGCCCCAGCGCGCCTGCGTCAGCGGGCTGTCCGGCGTCCAGGTGTTCGTGGCGGTCGAGTACCGCTCCGTGGTGGCGAGCGCCATGCCGCCCGCGCCGCCGCCGCCCGCGGCCAGGAGTTCTCCGGAGGGCAGCAGCGTCAATGTGAAGCGTTCACGGCCCTGGCCGAGGTTGCCTGAGGGCGCCCAGGTGTTGGTGGTGGGGTCGTAGACCTCGGCCGATGCGAGCACCGCGCCCCCCGCGCCATGTCCTCCCGCGATGAGGACCCGTCCGTCGGGTAGCAGGGTGGCGGCGTGTGCGGCGCGCGCTCCCGACGCGGGCGCCGCGGCGGTCCACGCCTGGGTGCTCGGGTCATACAGCTCCGCGGAGGCGAGCACCTCCGCGCCGTCCTGGCCACCGACGACGAGCACCCGTCCATCCGGCAGGCGCGTCGCGGTGTGCAGGTGCCTGGCGCGCGTCAGTGACGGCGCGGCGCTCCAGGTGTTCGTGGCCGGGGTGTAGCGCTCGGCTGTGGTCAGGGGGCCGCCCGCGTTCATGCCGCCCACGACGAGCACCTCGCCCGAGGCCAGCGTCGTCGCCGTGGCCTCCGCTCGCGCGGTGGCGAGGCTCGCCGCCGGGGACCACGTGTTCGCCGCCCGGTCATACACCGAGGCGGACGCCAGCGCGGTGCCCGTGTTGTCACGGCCGCCCGCCACGAGGATGCGGTTCGAGGACAGCAGCACCATCAGCGGGTCCACGCGGGCCCCGCTCAGGACCCCCGCCGGGGACCATCTCTGGACGCCGGGGTCGAAGACCTCCGTGTCCGCGTAGAACGTGAGGGCCGGCGCAGAGGTGAAGCCACCGACGGTGAGCACCTTGCCAGAGGGGAGCAGGGTCGTGGTGCCGTTCTCCCGGCCAATCGCCATGGCGGTCGTCGCGGTCCACGTCCCGGTGGCGGGGTCGTAGAGTTCCGAGACAGTCTGGGGAGCCCGCGCGAAGTCGGAGCCGCCGACGACGAGCACCCGGCCGTCGGGCAGCAGCGTGGCGGTATGGCCGTTGCGCGGGAAGTTTAGGCTGCCCGTGGCCGTCCACGTGTTGGCCACCGGGTCGTAGAGCTCCGACTGCGTAATGACGGCGGCCGCGGTGCGGCCGCCCGCGAGCAGTACCCGGCCATCCGGGAGCAGGTGGCGGTGGCGTAGTGCCTGGGGACCAGCGGGGGCGCGGCCGCGGTCCAGGTTCCCGCCGCCGGGTCGTAGAGATCGGCGCTTGGGACTTCGCCGGTCGCGCTGAAGCCGCTCGCCGCGAGCACCCGTCCGTCCCGCAGCCGCGCGGCTGCGTGGCGGCTCCGGGCCGTCGACATCGCGCCGGTCGGCTGGAAGGTATTGGTCGCCGGGTCGTACAGCTCGGCGGAGGAGAGGCTGCTGCCGCCCGCGATGAGGAACTGGCCGGAGTCCAATCGCGTGAGGGTTGCGAGGGACCGAGACGCGGCCATGGGCCCCGTGGCCGCCCAGGTGTTCGCGGTGGCATCGTAGAGCCGCCCCGTCGTGGAGCCATCCGCCACCACGAGCGCCCGCCCATTGGGGAGGAGCGCGGCCTGGGTGACGTTGCCTGTAATCCCGGGGGCGCTCGCCGCGCTCCAGGTGTCGGAGTCGGGGTCGTAGAGTTCGGCCTGGCTCACGAAGCCCATGCTGTTGACGCCTCCGGCGACGAGCAGCTTGCCCGTGCCGAGCAGGATGCCAGCGTGCTGCCCGCGGGCGTTCGCCATGGCGGCCGTGGACGACCAGCCCGGGTCCACGACGAGCGGCGCGGTGAGCCCGGCCAGCGAGACCTCGGTCGTGATGCGCACCTGCGCGCCTTCCACGTCGAACACCTGGGTGCGTGGATTCACGCGCCCGCCCGCGAGCCGGGTGCTGCCCGCGCGGGACTGGCCGTTGGCGTCTCGCACCACCGCGGGGTGGAACCGGAGGACGGGGCGCTCGCGCTCGTCGAGGAACTGGAGGTAGGCGCCCGTGTCCTGAATGCGGCGGACGGACGGCGGCAGCGTGACGGTGTACTCCGCGCGGTGGGCCTGGCCCTCCGCCGGCGCGTCCAGAATCCACGCCTCCTCGACGCGCGAGGTGTGCCAGCCCTCCGGTGTGGACGTGGTGGAGCCCACGGGCCACCAGAGGTGCCGCGCGCCCTGGAAGGCGGCGGAGCGCTCGCGGCGGAGCGCGCCCGAGGCGGAGGCCGCCGGCCGGACGTGGAAGGTCAGCCCACGCGTGGTCAGGGTCAGCGCGCCATCCTCCGCGAGCCGGGCATCGAGCTGACGGGCCGAGGGCACCGATGGCGCCGGGCCCGTGCCGAGGTCGGGGAAGTACGCCTGCGCCAGCGCCAACCCGGTGGATGAGGAAGGGGCCTGCTTCCACTGGGCGAGCGCCCGGCCTCGTTCGGCGGCCAGGGCGTCGTCTCCCGGAGGCGTTGGCCCCTCCTTCCCGCATGACAGCAGGATGACGCTCCCCATGAGTAGCAGGCGCCTGCTCCAGACCGCGCGATGTGACTGCATCCAGGAACTCCGGTTCGAGAGGAGCGGCGGGACGGCGCGTGCCGTGACCCGACGCTGTGAGTCAATTCCGACCGATTATCCGCGGCACGCTCGCCAGGGCAACGCGGACTCTGGCTTTGTTACGCGATGCGTGTGTTTTGGGCCCGCGACGCTGGAAGCTTCCGCTGCGCCTGTTGCGCCGCGGCTGCGAAACCGACTTTCTTGACGGACCGCACGCGCGCTCGATACATACCAACTGGTCTGTATGTGGGCGCTTCCCAACGGCGGAGGAGAGACGACGATGCAGGCGATGCAGAAGATCACGCCCTTCCTGTGGTTCGACGGCAACGCGGAAGAGGCCATGAATTTCTACGTGTCTGTCTTCAAGAACGACGCGAAGATTCTGAGCCTCAGCCGGGCGGGGGGCTCGGGCTCCGGGCCCGTCATCTCCGGCATCTTCCAGTTGCACGGGCAGCAGTTCATGGCCCTGAACGGGGGCCCGCATTACAAGCTGACCGAGGCCTTCTCCCTGTTCGTGGACTGTCAGACGCAGGAAGAGGTGGATGCGCTGTGGGCCCAACTGCTGGAGGGCGGTGGCCAGCCGCAGCAGTGTGGGTGGCTCAAGGACCGCTTCGGTCTGTCCTGGCAGATTGTCCCGTCCGTGCTGGGCAAGCTGCTGGGGGACAAGGACCCGGTGAAGGCCCAGCGGGTGATGCAGGCCATGCTGGGCATGGTGAAGCTGGACATCCAGGGCCTGCAGCGCGCGTACGACGGCGCGGGCTCGTAGGCCGCGCGAATCATCCAGGAGGGCGGCGTTGAGGGCTTGATGCTCTCCAAACCCTGTTGGAGATGGCCTGGATTACGGTCAATGAATGGACATCTACTGCACGGAGTACGAGCAAACCTTCAACAGCGTCTGCGGCAACTGCGAGATATAGACGACGCTGACCTTGAGCCCACCGCGCTCGACATTCCTTGACGAGCGCGGCGCCCCATCCTTCCATCGGCTGTCGACAAAGCCTAGTAGCAGTATTCGATGAGTTGCTGCGTGTACCGGCCCGACAAGGTGCCGAATTGCTGGTAGGTGCCGTCGCAGTCGCAGTATTCGCGGCCGACCTCGACGTTATTGACCCACCAGTAGCGGTTGAATTTCCGGCCGGTTCCGCAATCCCAGATAATGGACTGCTCTTCTGAGCCGAGGGCGTCCGGCACGGGCTCCTCCACGGGATTGCCACCACAACCACTCAGGACCACGGCAACGACACAGGCCAGCTTCGCGCACGGCTTGAACATGTCTTGCTCCTCGAGTTGGGCTGCTGGGACTGCAAGTGAAGCCTAGCGCAGGTCCTGGGGATTCCGGGAGCCCGCAGGCCACGTGCTCGGCGCTGCGTAGGCGGTAGCGTCTTCAACATCAGCCGTCACCTGGACGCGCCTGCCGGCGCCGTTGTTCCGGCTGGAAGGTGACCGTTTCGTCGAGGAGCAGGGCGCGTCAGGCGCGACCCTTGGGACGAGGGCGTGGACTCCGGCTCACGCGCCGGGGCACCCTTGCGCGGAGGTTGAATGACACGCCCCACTCGCGCGCGAGCCGTCCGGCGCGCGCCAGCAGCTCCGCCCGCTGGGGCCCTCGCGGATGCGGCAGCCCCACGAGGATGCGGTTGTCCGAGGACTGCACGTCGAAGGCGTAGAGCTGAGGGAAGCTGGCCTGCCACAGCGGGTCCATCAGCGAGCCGGACTTGCCCGTCTTCCGGAGCACGTTGCCCACCACCACCCCGGCGGGTGTGAGCCTCGCCTGAGTGGCTTGCAGGAACTCCGGCGTCGCCAGCGCCGGGGGGATGTGGCGCGTGCCATAGGCGTCCAGGATGATGACGTCATACGGCGCCCCGGGGGCTTCAATGAAGCGCCGCCCGTCCATGACGTGGGCGTGCAGGGCCGCGTCCTCGCGGAAGTCGAAGTAGCGCCGGGCCATGTCCAGCACCTGGGGCTGAATCTCCACCGCGTCGATGTGCGCGTCCGGGAGCACCGCATGAAGGAAGGTGGGGATGGTGCCGCCCCCCAGCCCCACCACGAGCACGCGCGAGGGGTTGGGCACGAAGGCCAGCGTCGCCGCCACCGCCCGCGTGTAGTCCAGCTCCAGGCGCAGCGGGAAGCCGGGCCACGCCGCGCTCTGGAAGGCGCCAATCCATCCGAACTGGAGGTAGCGGCGGCCCTCGTCATCCTCGCTGACGATGATGGGGCCGCTGGCCGACCGGGCGACGTGCAGGATGGCTCGGGGATGCTCGAAGGCCCGGGAGGCGCGCGCCAGGGCCACGACGCGCGGGTGGCACAACCTCGCTCGCGCAGCCTGCTTCGGCCGCCACCGGGTGGGGGGAGCGAGCGCGCTCCTCCGGGGCTCCGGGCCCCACCCTCGTCCTGCCTGGCGCATCCACCTCACGCCCCGAGCATACGGCCTACTCGGCGCAGGGGAAGGATGTGTCGAGCGTCTTGGTGGCCTTGAGTCCACCGCCCGTCAGCGTGGCCGTCACCTTGACCTTCGACGCGCAGGCGTACGGCAGGATGAAGGGCACCTGCGTGACGCCATTCTCCGCGAGCACGGCGAGCTCCCGCGTCTGCGTCACCTTCCAGGCGGGCCGGTCGCCCGTGGCCTCCGAGGACTCCTTGGGCGCGCTGACCAGCAGCTTCAGCTTCAGCGGCGCGTCACCTTCATACGTGCCCTGGAGCTTCACGACGATGAACGCGTCCACGTTCATCCCGTAGGGGTCGGAGGCCGCGTCCGTCGCGACGACGGCGCCCTGCTGCCGGTCATAGACCTGGGCTTCGATGCCGCTGATGGTGACCGCTGGCGCGGCGGCCTTCGGCGCGGCGGAGACGCTGCACACGGGGCCGGCCAGCAGAAGTGCCAGGCTCATGGATGCGGAGCGCAGGTGGAATCGGGTTGTCATGGCCTGGCACTGTAATCCCGGTGTTCAGGCGCCAGGCAAGACAAGCCCGGCGCCTTCGTCATGCCCTACGGGTTGCGCGCCTGGGGCCGCCTCCGCCGGAGCCCGAGGACGCCGAGCACCGCGAGCGCCAGCGGCCCCGCGAAGCCGGCGCCGG
>JBKGHI010000177.1:0-18676 GCA_046520405.1 Myxococcus sp. 1LA | reverse complement strand
CGGCCGTCCAGCTTCGGCAGCGCGGCCAGCGTGGGCGAGCGGCGCACGCCGCCCGGAGCCACCGCCGGCATGGAACCCGTCATCCGGGGCTGCGGCGCCACCGGCTGCACCACCGGCACCGGCGCGGGCGGCGGCGCGGAGGGCTGGATGGGGCTGTTGAAGGACGCCGCCTCCAGCGCGGCCTGCATGCCCTCGGGCGGCTTGATGTCCGCGTAGTCCAGCAGGCGCTGCTTCTCGCGCTCCACGTCCTCCGCGAACGTGGACTTCATGTACTGCGCGAGGTCCTTTCGGCTGAAGATGGTGTCGCTGGTGATGAGGAAGCGCTGCAGGTCGTCGCCCAGCTCGCTGGCGTACTGGTAGCGCTCGTCCACGTCCTTGGCCAACGCCTTGAGGACGATTCGCTCCAGCACCTCGGGGATGCGCCGGTTGTACGTGGTGGGCGAAGGCACCTCCGCCTTGCGCACCTTCTCCAGCACGCTGAAGTCGCTGTCGCCCACGAAGAGGCGCTCACCGGTCAGCATCTCGTAGAGGCACACGCCAATGGCGAACACGTCCGAGCGCCGGTCCAACGGCAGGCCGCGGATCTGCTCCGGGCTCATGTAGCCGAACTTGCCCTTGAGGATGCCGGCCTGCGTCTTGGTCGCCTTGCCGGCCGCCTTCGCGATGCCGAAGTCGATGACTTTGACCTCACCCTCATAGGAGATGAGGATGTTCTGCGGCGAGATGTCGCGGTGGACGATGTTCATGTCCCGCCCCATCCCGTCCTTCTTCCGGTGGGCGTAGTCCAGGCCCTCGCACATCTTGGACACGCAGAAGGCCACCAGCGGCACCGGCGCGGGCTCTCCCTTCTTCCGGCACCGGTCGAAGATGGCCCGCATGTCCTTGCCGGGGATGTACTCCATCGAGATGAAGTAGCTGCCGACGATGTTGCCCAGCTCGTAGATGGACGCGACGTTGGCGTGGGTCAGCTGGACGCTGATCTTCGCCTCATCGATGAACATCGAGATGAACTCATCGTCCTCCGCGATGTTGGGGAGGATGCGCTTGATGGCGACGAGCCGCTCGAAGCCGCTCGCGCCGAACTGCTTCCCGCGCCACACCTCCGCCATGCCGCCAATGTTGATGCGGTCCAGAAGGAGGTACTTCCCAAACGGGATGGGCTGCCGCTTCGGTTGAGTGGTCGTCACGTGGGGGAGGGTCCGTTCCCGAGGAGCCTATCGATCGGGGCTCCAAGGGGTCAACCTCGTGAAAGCCCCGTCCAAGCTGACCAGGCAGGCAAGCGGCGGATCAGGGCCCCGCCAGAGGAGCGCCAGCGTCCGTGTCACCGGCAGGTGACGGGGGGGCAGCGAGGCTGTCGCGGAATGCGGTTCCTGGCTCCGCTTCCTCGGGCGGAACGGGGCGCACCAGCAGGAAGCGCGCCTCGCCCGCGACGGACACCACGGCCGGCGAGCCGAAGCGCTCCTCCGCGGGGAGCCCCACCATCGTCACCCAGGCCCCCTGCCGCTCGGGGGCCACGCAGTAAAGCAACGTCCCCGGGCGTACGCCGGGCGCCTCGCGCACGGGGCCGTCGCAGTCTTTTCGGACCTGGAGGGCATAGGTCTGCAGTGGCTCACCCCGCACGAGGTACGGCGGCCGCCCCAGCTCCTCCAGCATGGGCTGGAGGAGGCGCGGGTCATCCGGTACCTCCAGGGCGGAGGTCCGCTCCTGGGCCATCTGGTGGAAGCGCTGAATCGCCATGGACGCCACGTCCGTGGACGTCAGCGGCGTGCGGCTCTCCGAGAGGACGAGGTCCACGAAGAGCGCGCCCACCAGGACGATGGGCAGCAGCCGGTAGCCCTTGAAGCCCTCCTCCTTGCGCTGGAGCAGGCCCACGACGAACGCCAGCGTGGCCAGCGCGGCGACGCCCAGCACCACGGCGGGCCGCTCCAGGGAGGGCACGGTCATGAAGGCGGACACGTCCGCGGCGCGGGCGCGCACGGCGTCGGACAGGTCGCCTCCGTAAATCCAGGCGATGGCAATCAGGCTCAGTGCGTTGCCGACCAGCGTCTTGCGAGAAGGGAGTGTCATCCGGCGAGCGTGCGTGCGGGGTCGGTGGCGGCGGCGCGGCGGCTGGGGAAATACGCGCCCGCGAGCGCGGCGACGAGCCCCAGGACGACACCGCCGACCACCACCGGCCAGGGGAAGGAGAAGAAGCTATCAGGCTTGAAGGGGAAGTTGGGCAGGTAGCCCGCCGCCAGCCGGTTCACGCCCAGTGCCAGCAGCAGCGCCACGGCGGTCCCCGCGGCCCGCCCGCGAGCCCCACGACGGCGGCCTCCGCCAGGACGATGGCGCGGATGTCCGCCCGCGAGGCGCCCACCGCCTGCATCACGCCAATCTCCTTGGCCCGCGCCCGGACGGAGGCGGACAGCGCGTGGGCGATGTTCACCGCCGCGAGGATGCAGATGAGCAGCGACAGCAGCGCCAGCGCGGAGGTGGTGAGCGCCACGGCCGCGCCCGAGTTCTCCGCCATCCGGCGCTCCTGGTCGTCAATCTCCAGCCCCATGCCCTTCACCGCGTCCACGATGGCGGGCACCTGCGACGGGTCCGTGGCCACCAGCGTGACGCCGGAGAAGTGCTCCGCGTCCATGCCGAACGCGCGGTTGAGGCGGATGGCCGCGTCCAGCGGGATGGTGATGCCGGCCAGCAGCGCCCGGTCCGACGCGCCCACCACCTGCGCCTGCCCCGGCTGCGTGGGCCCGGACGCGGCGGCAGCGGCCACGTAGGAGCGGTTGAACTCCACCGGGAAGCCGAAGCCCACCAGCATGTTGGCGGACAGCTGCGGCAGCTTGCGCGCCGGGGCGAACGTCTTGTTGTACAGCTCCAAGAGCCGCGTGGACACGAGCGCCGGAATCGGCTGCCCCTCCCCCGCGTCCTTGAACTCACCCAACTGCACGTCGCCCTGCACCAGCGCCGGCTCCACGCCCAGGGCCAGCACCTCCATGCCCATGCGCAGCTTGCTGCCGAAGAAGACGCCGTCGTAGCGAGTCACCGCGGGCACGCGCACGTTCATCTTCCGGTAGGCGGCCTCCACGCCGGGCAGCGCGCGCAGGCGCTCCACCGTGGGCGCGTCCAGCTTGCCGCCGCCCAGCAGCGAGCCCAGCGACACCGCCGGGGGCACCACGTCCACCAGCCGCGCGTCGGTGGGGAAGATCTTCTCCCGGATGACGCGGCCAACGCCCAGGCCCAGCCCCAGGAAGAACACCAGCGCCCCCACGCCCATGGCCACGCCGAAGGCGGAGAAGAAGGCGCCCTTGCGCTCGCGGGCGAGGCTCAGCCGGACCAGCCGGGACAGCGCGTCCAGCCTCATGGCGCACCTCCCGTGGCCACCTGAAGTCCCGCGCGCTCCTCCACGAGCCGCCCTTCCTTCAGCCGCACCACGCGTCCGGCCGCCGCGCTCATCCGCTCCTCATGGGTGACGCACAGCACGGTGAGCCCCTCGCGGTGCAGCTCCTGGAACAAGGCGATGACCCCCGTGCCGGTGGCCGCATCCAGGTTGCCCGTGGGCTCGTCACACAACAGCAAGCGGGGCTTGCCGAACAACGCGCGCGCAATGGCCACGCGCTGGCGCTCGCCGCCGGACAGGCGCACCGGGGGACGGTCCTTCTTGGTCCCCAGCCCCACCCGCTCCAGCAAGGCCTCCGCGCGCTTGCGCGCATCCACCGGCGCCGCGCCGAAGTGCGACGGCAGCAGCACGTTCTCCACTGCGGAGAGGTTGGGGATGAGGTGGAAGGACTGGAAGACGAAGCCCACGTGCGTGTTGCGGAAGTACGCCAGGGCCTTGTCCTTCAGGCCTCGCAGCTTCACGCCGCCCACGCTGATGTCTCCGTGGTAGTCGACGTCCAGACCGCCCAGCAGGTGGAGCAGCGTGGACTTGCCGCTGCCGGACGAGCCCACCACCGCGACGAACTCTCCTTCCGCCACGTCCAGCGACATCCCGTCGAGGACGCGCACCTGGGTGCCATCCCCATCCACGTACGTCTTCACGACGTCCCGGGCTTGAATCACGGCGCCGCCGACGGGCTGGAGGTGGCGGCGGTGGGCGACAGGCGCAGGGACAGCTCCGCCTGGAGCGCCCTGTCCTTGCGCGACACGGCCAGCGTCACCGCGCGCAGGTCATCCACGGCCTCCAGCCAGCGCACCGTGGTGGCCTTGATGGCGAAGCCGCCAATGCCCCAGGCCTCCGACGGCAGGTTCTTCACCGCGTCCGACAGGCGGCGCAAATCCAGCACCGCGCTGAAGGCCGCGTCCTTGCCCGCGTCCTTCAGGTCCTCGGCCACCACCCCGGCACCTGACGGCTTCGCGAGCGAGGCCAGCGTGGACTCCAGTCGCGCCTTGGGCGAAGCCACCACCAACCGGCCATCGGGCGCGAGCGCGAAGTGCGCGCCCTCTCCCGCGCGGTAGGACGTGAGGTACACGCGCTGGCCGCCCAGCTCGGCCGCCTCCACCTTCGCGCCGAAGTTCTCCGCGATGCGCGGCAACTGCTCCAGCGTGGACTGCAGCTTCGTGGCGTCCTCCGCCTCCGCGAGCGCCACCAGGTGGACGAAGCGGAACGGGTTGGTGCGGCGCAGGTCCAACACCGGCATGCCCGCGCCCAGATTCACGTTGGGAGACAGGGACACCCCCATCACCGCGCCCGGCTTGAGGTTGTCGAGCACCTCCGTCTTCACGTTGAGGCCGCTGTTCTGCACGGCGCGGGTGAGGTAGCCGCCCGCGAGGTAGGGCCACACGCCGTTGAGGTGCGACGCGTCCCCGCGGAACTGGACCACCAGGAAGCTGTCGGCGGACAGCGAGCCCAGGAGGTTTCCCGCCGCGGGCGCCACCGCGTCCAGCGCCGCCAGGGACTCCTGCGTGTCCGGCCACGGCGCGTCCGCGTTCAGCGTCACCGCGCGGTCGTCGATGCGGCCCGTGAGCGTGACGCCCTGGACGGTGCCCGGCGGCAGCATGAACCCGGCGCCGCCCGGGAGCCACACGTGGAAGTCGCGCTGGGCCGGGAGCCGTTGCAGCGACGCGGCCATCACCGGCTCCTTCGCGAGCGAGCGCTCCTCCGGCTGCGTGGCCAGCGTTCCCAGCGTGGCCGCGGTGGGCCCGGCGCCGAGCAGCGCGAAGCGCGCCGCCTTCACGAAGAAGATGCCCAGCGCGGGCGTGGCGCTGCCCGGACGGCTGAAGGTGACCAGGTCACCACCGTCCACGGATGCCTGCTTCTTGTCGGACGCGCCCAGGCGGCTGCGCGCGAAGTTGCCGAAGGTCTCCTCCAGCTTGCCCGCGTCCTTGACGCCCACCACGGAGATGGCGCGGTTGCCCCCGAGGAACGCCGCGCCCGCGCCCAGCTCCGGCGCGATGCCCGCGGTCTCCAGCGCCTGCCGGCTGCGCAGGTCCACGCCAATCTGACGCATCACCGCGGAGACGTAGCCCTCCGCGGTGGAGAAGTTCTGGAGCTGCGCGGCGAACGAGGCGGCCTTCAGCTTCTGGAAGCGGGCGAGCTTCTCACCCAGCGCCCCCAGGTCGTTGATGACCACGGCGGCCTGCGCGTCGCGCGGCAGGTAACGGGCCACCCCCGCCGTCGAAGCCGGCGCGGCGGTGTCCGCGTCCTTGCCACAACGGGAGCAGCCCGCGACGGCGAGCACGAGGAGGAGGGACGGAAGCCAGACTCGGCGGAGCATGCGGTCACCTCAGGATGCCTGGGGCGGAGAGTCAACCGATTCGTGGAGGCTCCCAGGGCAGACCGGGAGCCCGGATGATGAGCAGGCAACGGCCTGGAGACGGCCCGGCGCCGTGAAGCTTCAGCGCACCCGGCTGCCGTGGGGCAGCGGGCCGCGCGTCTCCTCGGTGAACTCGAGGAACTGCTCCATTTGCCGCACGGACTCCTCGGTGGCCTCGGCCTCCGCGCTCAGCATGGTGAGCTGGCGGTTGACGACCTCCGGGTCCCGGATGGCCACCGACTGCTCGTGCGTCAGCCGCATCAGGTCCTCGATGCCCGCCAGCTGGTGGCTCACCACCTCGCGGCTCTCACCGGCCTGCTCGAAGCGCGCCAGCCGCTTGCGGAGGATGTCCACGCGGTTCTGCTTCACGTCCTTCAGCCGCGGGTTCGCCTCCCGCGCCAGGTCCGCCTCCAGCTCCGCCACCTCGCGCTGCAGGTGCTCGCGGTCGGAGCTGTTCAGGTACGTGCGGTACTGGTTCAACGTGGAGATGAGCCGCAGGAAGGACGTGAGCAGCGCATCCAGCCTGGGCTCGCTGTCCGCCTCCAGCACCTTGCCGCCCGGCAGCTTGCGGTAGTTGGCGAGGATCTTCTCCTTCAGCCCCACGAGCTGCTGGTAGTGCTCACGCTGCGACGGCGCCAGGTCCGCTTGCAGCGCGTTCAAGGCCTGGGTCGCCGCCTCCGGGTCATGGAGCGAGTTGGCCCGCACCGCCCGCTGGAAGCGCTTCATGGACGACATGACGCCCAGGTAGAGGCCTTCCAGCCCCAGGGCCACCAGCATGGGCAGCGGCTCGCCCGTCATGGCCGCCGAGGCAGCCGCCGTGCCCAGCCCCACCAGGTTGGCGGGCATCATGAAGGCGGCCTTGATGTAGTTCGGCGACTTCGCCACGTCCGTCCTCCAGCGTCAGGGGCCTCGCGCCTCCGACACGTACTTCAGGGCCCCCAAATCCTTCGTGTCCTCCGCGGGAGGCACCGGAGGCCCCTGCTTCAATTTCTGGAAGAGCGCCGCGGCGCTCTGGAAGAGCTCGTCATAGGTGACAGGCGCCTCGCCGGAAAGCCCGAAGAAGGCCCGATTGTCCGCCAGCGTGGCGGGCGGCGCGCTGCGGATGGCCTCGATGGGGTCCCCCAGGTACGGCGCCACCTCGCCCAGCATCCGGGCCCCCGCCGTCGGGTCCTTCAAGACGGCCTGTCCCGCGTCCAACAGCCCCCGCAGCACCCGGCGCACCGCGTCCGGGTAGCGCGCGGAGAAGTCCCCCCGCGCCACCAGCACCGTGGCCACCAGGTGCGGCGCATCCGCCGTCGTCGCCAGCACCGCGCCTCCCCTGTCCCGGGCCGCCAGCTCCACGTCCCCCCACAAGCCCACCACGGCGTCCGCGCGGCCCTCGCGCAGCGCCCGCCCCGCATCCAAGGTGGTGGGCAGGTCCACCCAGCGCACGTCCGAGATGCGCAGCCCTACGCGCGACAGCAACCACAGCGCGAAGTAGTGCGACGAACCGTACGGATACACGCCCAGGCGCTTGCCACGCAGGGAGGCGAGGTCCGGCACGCCCACCGCGGCCAGGGCCTCCTGCCCCCGGCTGCGTCCCACCAGCAACAGGGTGCGAGGCGCCGCGTCCCGCAGCGACGGAGCCCACGCGGCCAGCCGGTCCACGGACAGGGTGGCCATGTCCACGCCGCCGTTCTCCGCGCCAATGGCCAGCGCGTGCCGCAGGTCCTCTTCCTTGGCGAAGAGCACCGCCCGCGCGTCCAGCGCATAGGCCGTCTTCAGCAGCCCCTGCGCCGCGCCCGCCGGGGGCACCGGGTTGTCCAGGGTGGTGGCCCCGCCCGTCGCCACCAACAGGCCCGCGGAGGCACCGCGCGGACTGAAGCCGATGAGCACGGGCCGCAAGGGCACCGAGGCCACGTCCGCCACCGGGGCGGCCACGCCGGCCGGGAAATCTCCCGGCGACAGGCGGACCGCCTCACGGGTGGACGGGAAGTACCGCTCCTGCAAACGGTCCAGGTACCCCATGCGCGACGCGAGCGCGTAGCTCGCGCCGAGCACACAGAGGAACAGGAAGAGGAAGAGACCTGGACCGCGGTGGAGCTTCATTCAAGACGGACTACTCGACGCCGACCTTCTTGCCGATGGTCTTCTCGGGGCTGCTGCCCACGTCGGACACCGGCGCCGGGCTGCTGACGAGCCCCATCTCCATCTTGAACTGCTTCACCAACTCGTTGGCCTGGATCTTCTCGGCCTCTTCCTCGATGTTCGCCGCGGTGTGGTCCACCGACTCGAGGGCCATCTGCATGCGGGCCTCGTTGATGGCGGACTTCTCCTGCACCTTGCGCAGCATCTCATCGTGGGTCGAGTCGATGCCCGCCACGGTGAAGGACTCCATCGTGTCGGCGACCTTGGCCTGCCACTTGGCGCGGCGCGCCTCGCGGATGGCGTTCATGGCCTCCTGCGTCTTGCGCTCCTTCTCGCGCATGAACGCCTTCTTCACCGACAGGGCCTTCTCGTACGCCTGACGGGCCGTGGCCAACTGCTGCTCGTTGCGGCCCAGCGCGTCCTTCTCAATCTGGAGCTTGGAGGCGTACTGCGCGGCCAGGTCGTCGCGGCCCGCCTGGATGGCGGCCTTCACCTTGGCCGTCAGCGAGCGCACGTCGTCCTGGTACTTGGCGTTCTCCTTCTCCAGCAGCGTCACGTTCGCCCGGACCATGGCGATGGACTCGTTCATCTTCGGAACCTGGTCGTTCAGGTCGCGAACGTTCTGCTCGAGAATCAGCTCCGGGTCCTCGATGGAGGAGACGAAGAACCCGGCGAAGCTACGCATTGCTCTCTTGAATCGTTGCCACATATCGGCGGTCTACCTCCGTCCAGACCTACTTGCAGCCACCTTACACGATCCCCGGGGCGAGCAAGCAGCCACAGTCCCAATGTCTTCTCAGTGCTTACGCGCTTCTACCTAAGGCGATTGCGCCGGATGCAAAAGCGTGACGTGACGGATCCGCGCCAGAAAATGGAGCCCGCCCGCGCTACGCCCGCCCGTCCGTCCGCTTCCGCACGATAGGCGGCAGGGCTTGCAAGCAGCGAAGGAAGCGGGGAAAACCCACGTCTCGTGACGTCTCCGCCTCCCGTGCCCGGCCCGCTCGAAGAGACGATGTCCCGGGCCACGGACGCCCAGCGGCGGAGCGTCGTCGGCGCGGGGGCGGCGGTGCGGCTCGTGGGCGCCGCCCTGTTCCTGGCCATCAGCACCGCCCTGTTCCTGGCAGGGGGCCGCGACTGGGGTGTCTATCCACCCGCGCTGGGGCTCTACGCCGCCGCGGCCGGCGTGCTCTTCATGCTCCGCCAGCGGCGGGTGGCCCGAGGCCTGGGCGCGGTGCAGTCCCTGGTGGACGTGGTGCTGGTGTACTGGCTCCAGTCCGTGGCCATGCCCTTGTCGCCCTTTCCGGCGGGCGTGGCGGGCTTCAGCCTGGGCCTGTTCGCGCTCGTCGTGGCGCTGAGCGGGTTGGGCATGCGTGGCACCGTCGTCTACGGCACCGCGCTGCTGTCCGCCGTGGCCCAGACGGCGCTGATGCGGCAGGCGGACGTGGGCTGGGGCGCGGTGGCCATCGCCGTGGTGGCGCTGGTGCTGGTGGCCGTGGTCATCCACTACGGCACCGGGCGGCTTCGCAACCTGGCGGTGACGCTCTCCCGCATGGAGGTGGACCGGGCGCTGGAGGCCCGCCGCTTCCAGGAGGTGGAGGAGGCGCGCCGCACCATCGAACGCATGCTGACGGATGCCCAGGCGCAGAATGCCGAGCTCCAGCGCCTGCAACGCGACAAGGAGCAGCTCACCCAGTTCCTCGTCCATGACCTGCGCTCGCCCCTGTCCGCGCTGACGCTGTCCCTGTCGTGGATGGAGCAGGAGGTGCCCCGGCAGGGCGTGCTCGGGGAATCCGTCCGCACGGGCCTGGCCGTCACCGCGCGGTTGGACCGGATGATCTCCGACCTCATGGACGTGCCCCGGCTGGAAGAGGGCCGGCTGGAGCCGCTGAGGACCACCGTCCCCGCCGCGCGCCTGCTGGAGGACGTGCGCCGCTCGCTGGAGGGCGTGGCCCGCGCGCGCAAGCTCACCCTGGACGTGGAGGTGCCCGCGGGCCTGGAGCTGGTGGGTGACGCCGACCTGCTGGTCCGCGTGGTGGAGAACCTCACCACCAATGCCCTGCGCTACGCCCCCTCCGGCGGACGGGTGCGGCTGGAGGCCGGCGCGGAGGCGGACGGGCGCTGGCTCGCGGTGCGAAACGACGGCCCGCCCATCTCCGACGCGGTGCGCGGGCGCATCTTCGACAAGTACGGGCAGGCCGACGCGGAGCGCGACAGCCGCCGGGGTTATGGCCTGGGGCTCTACTTCTGCCGCCTCGCCGCGGAAGCCCACGGCGGGCGGTTGGCGGTGGAGGACGCGCCCGGCTGGGCCACGTCCTTCGTGCTGCGGCTGCCGGCCTGAGCCTCAGCCGCTGCGCGCCTTCTTCTGCCGACGACTGAGGATGCGCGCCACCTGCGCGTTCGCGTTTGCCAGGACCGCGGAGGCGTCCAGCGTGGTGAGCACACCGTCGCGCAGCACCGGCTGGCCGTCGATGAAGACGTGCGCCACGTCGCTGCCCCGGGCGGAGTTCACCAGGGGGACCAGCACGTCCTCGGGCGTGGGGCCCGCGTGCAGGCCGCTGACGTCCACCACGGTGATGTCCGCGCGCTTGCCGGGCTCCAGCGAGCCCACCTCGTCCTCCAGGCCCAGCGCCCGGGCGCCGTGCAGCGTGGCCATCTCCAGCACGCGCATGGGCGTCATCGCGCACGGCCCCACGCGCGGGTTGTGCATCACCGCGGCGAGCTTCATCTCGTAGAAGATGTCGAGCGTGTTGTTGCAGGGCGCGCCGTCCGCGCCCAGCGCCACCGCCACGCCGGCATCCAGGAGCTCCGGCACCTTGGCGATGCCCGACGCCAGCTTGAGGTTGGAGCCGGGGCAGTGACACACCACCGTGCGCGTGTCGCGCAGGATGTCCTGCTCCTCCTGGGACAGCCACACGCAGTGGGCCATCGTCACGTGCGGGCCGGACATCCCCACCGTGTGGAAGAAGGCCACGTTGTCCTCGCCGCCGGTGTACGCGCGGACCGCGTCCGTCTCCTTCGCGTTCTCACTGGCGTGGGTGTGGATGCGCAGCCCGTGCTCCTTGGCCAGCCGCGCCACCTCGCGCAGCAGCTCCGGGGTGCAGGACAGCACGAAGCGCGGGGCGAAGGCGTAGCGCAGCCGGCCGTCGTGCGTGCCGTGCCAGCGCTCCTTCAGCGCCAGGCTCTCCCTCAGGGAGTCCTCGGTGCTCTCACGCAGGCCCGCGGGCACACCCGCGCCCGCGTCCATCATCGCCTTGCCACCCACCAGCCGGAAGCCGGCGTCCCGCGCCGACTCGAAGACGGCGTCGTAGTGGTACACGCTGCCCATGTCGAGCGCCGCCGTGGCGCCCGAGCGGATGAGCTCCGCGAAGGTCAGGTCCGCGGAAGCCCGCATCGACGCGGCGTCGTGCGAGGCCTCGAAGGGCCAGATGCGCTCGCGGAGCCAGTCCAGCAGCTCCAGGCCGTCCGCGCGGCCGCGGAAGAGCGTCTGGCAGGCGTGGAGGTGGCCGTGGATGAGGCCCGGCAGCACCACCTTCCCCGTCACGTCCACCACGCGCCGGGTGCCGCGGGGCTTGAGCCCCCGGCCCACCTTGGCGATGCGGCCATCCTGGACGAGGACGTCCGCCTCCACGAGCACCTCGCGCTCGCGGTTCATCGTTACAACCGTGCCACCAGTCAGGAGCAAATCCACGGCGTGCTCAGGCTCTCTCGCTAGAAGAAGTCTTTGGTGAAGGCATGCGGCAGCAGGCCTTCCAGGGTGTAGCGCGCCTCGCCGCCCTGGGGCGTCCGGCTGCGCACGGGCAGGTCCTGCCCACCAAACTCGGCCATGACCTGGCGGCACATGCCGCACGGAGGACAGGGCTGTGGGGTGTCCACGACGATGGCCACGGCCACCGGCTTCGTGTGCCCCTGGGCCACGCCCGCGGCGAAGGCATTGCGCTCCGCGCAGACGGTGAGCCCGTAGGTGGCGTTCTCCACGTTGCAGCCGGCCACCACGGCGCCGTCCTCGTAGAGCACGGCGGCCCCCACGGGGAACCGCGAATAGGGCACGTGGGCGCGCGCTCGCACGCGCGCGGCTTCCTCGAACAGGCGCTCCCAGGGAATCTCGTCCGCCATGACGCCCTCCTACCTGAAGCCGGATTGCGGTCCGTTACGAGCGGGCCGCGCCGCGCTGCACTTCGTCGAGGTGGCGCGCGATGGCCAGCTCGGACTCCACCGGCAGGTCCACGAAGCGGACCCGCGCCGCCGGGCCGTTGGCGCCCTGCGCGACCTGGAGCACCTCGCCCTTCGCTTCCACCTCATCGGGGAGGATGGGCAGACGGAAGCGGACTTCCACCCGCGCCCCCTGCTCCCACCCGGTGCCCTGCCAGGCGCAGCCGCCCAGGGACAGGTCTCCCTCATGCTGCTCGAAGTCCCCCGAGCTGCCCTCCCGGCGCACCTTCAGGCGCATGGGGACCCGGGGCGAATCCCGTCGGTCCTCGGCCTTGTCGCTCATCGAGTCGTTCCTCTCGGCCATCGCCGTTGCCTCCCTGCCGCTCATGCTCGCGCCACCGCCAGTCATTTGAAACCCACTCACCCGTGGGTCCTGGCCCGCGAGCCCATACCGTAGACGCGTGCTGCCGTCTCGTCCGAGGCGACGTCCACCCCTCCGACAGCCCTCTTCCAGAGGGCCTCCCCCCGCATCCCCGCCTGTTCACAGCGCCCCATCTCCCCGGCATCATACGGGGGAACAGCGGCCGGCGAGGCCCGGAAATTGGGGCTCCCACCGTTCCAGGCGGGGCCACCTGGCGGATTGCGCCCGGCGTTCCCCCGGAAATGACGCGGGGGTGCCCTGGAAGGAGCGCTCAGGCTGGGACGCCCTGGTCCCGGGACGCCCACCAGTCCTCGCCGTAGCTGATGCAGAGCTGCTCACCGGGGTGGATGTCCCGCGTCGCGTGATAGCAGAAGACGTCCCGGGTCGCCTCTCGGTGGTAGGACGTGTTGGGCTCTCGGGCGTGGTTGTAGATCATCCCGTACCCCAGCACGAGCGCCACCCACTCCCCCTCCCTGGGCACCTCGTGCGCGGCCCACTGGAGCAGGAAGACGTAGTCCTGGAGCTGGGGGTTTTGGGAGAGCCCGCGCGGCAGCTTGAGGTAGTGGCATTCCTCGATGAGGTCGCCCGCCTTGATGAAGGTGTCGGTGAAGACGCCGTAGCCCCACTCGCATGGCCGGACCTTCACACCTGGATGGAGGTACAGCGCCGCGCCCTGGTTCATGGTCCCCTGCCCCGCATGGCTCCGCGCTGAAGGATGGCGTCTTCCCGGTGCGGGGTGAAGCGACAAGATGACGGCCCTGGGCGGGTCCGGACCGCCTCTGTGCGGCGGTGCATCAGCCCGCTAAAGTGCGCATCCGAATTCCCTCCCCGCCCGCCCCCCGTCCATTCCAACGCGCGATGCGTGCGCGGCGGCCTTTCCTTGCCTTGAAAACGCCATGCTGACCCAACCTGCCGTTCCTGAAACCGCCCCCGTCTGCCCCGACCATGATGGTGAACCGTCCACGGGCACCTGCGAGCGGTGCGGCCGCTTCTTCTGCGCGAAGTGCCGGACGGCCCAGGCGGGTGTCTGCGTCGCCTGCTCCGCGCGGCAGGTCCAGGCACTGCCCTTCACCCGGCGAAGGGCGCAGTTTGCGAGCGGAGCCCTGGTCCTGAGCGCGGTGCTCGCGCTCCCGGTCGCCATGCTCAACCTCTGGCTCTACGCGAGCCTGGAGGACGGCAGGCCCAGCGCGGAGGACGCCGCGTCCTACGATTTGATGAACGGGCTGATCGCCATCCCCACCCTGCTGACCATGATTGTCACCATGGTCCTCTACCTGCGCTGGCTGCGCCTGAGCGTGAAGACCTCCAATGCCCTGGGCTTGAGCAACGAGTCGACGGGCTGGGCCACGTTCTGCTGGTTCATCCCCTTCGCCAACCTCATCAAGCCGTTCGACGTGGTGCGAGACCTCTGGAAAGGCGTGGGCGGAGCCCCCGAGAACCAGTCCATGCTGACCGCGTGGTGGGCCACGTGGATCCTCGGCAACATCATCAACAACGTGAGCAGCACGCTGGCCGGGTCGGACACCGCGACCTCCACGACGCTGGGCGTGTCGCTGCTCGGAGGGCTCATCTCGGAGGGCCTCTCCGTGGCGGCGGCGGTGCTCTGCATCCGCGTCATCTGGGACATCGAATCCCAGCTCGTGGCGCGCAGGGCCGAGGCGGCAGCAACGCTGGACCACGCCACGCCCTGAAGCGGCGAGCGCCACATGAAAGGAGCCCCGCGCCGCGCCCCTCACAGGGCTTCGGCCGGGGCTCCCGGAACCACGACAGCGAATTGACGCCCTACTCCACCCGCTCGCGGATGAGCGGCCGGACCGCGGGGGCCGCGTCGCCGAACTGGTACGCAGCCAGGAGCCGCGCCTTCACGTTCTCCAGCGGAGCCGCGTCGTTGTAGTGCACGCGCACCACGGGCTCGCCCTGCTTCACGGACTCGCCCGTCTTCTTCAGCAGCGTGAAGCCCACGGCCGGGTCAATCTTGCTGTCCGTCCGCTGCCGGCCGGCGCCCAGCGCCACCGCCGCCAGGCCCACGCCCTCCGTGTCGATGCCGGTGACGAAGCCGTCCCGGGGCGCCACCACGTCCGCGGTGGCCTTCGCCTGCGGCAGCAGGGAGTAGTCGTCGATGGCGCGCGGGTCTCCGCCCTGCACCTGGACAATCTCCTTCAGCTTGCGCACCGCGCTGCCGTCCTCCACCACCTTGCGCAGCTTCTCGCGCGCCTCTTCCACGGTGGCGGCCTTCTTGCCCAGCACCAGCATCTCCGCCGTGAGGGCATAGGTAATCTCGGTGTAGTCCTCCGGCGCGTTGCCGCGGAGCATGTCCACCGCCTCGATGACCTCCAGCGCGTTGCCCACCTTGCGGCCCAGCGGCTGGTCCATGTCGGTGAGCAGGGCCACGACCTTCTTCCCCATCTCCGCGCCCAGGCCAATCATCGTCTTCGCCAGGGTGCGCGCGTCCTCGTCGCGCTTCATGAAGGCGCCACTGCCCACCTTCACGTCCAGCACCAGCGCGTCGATGCCCTCCGCCAGCTTCTTGCTCATGATGGAGGACGCAATCAGCGGGATGCAGTCCACCGTCGCCGTCACGTCGCGCAGCGCGTAGAGCTTCTTGTCCGCGGGGGCCACCTGCGCCGTCTGGCCAATCAGGCAGCAGTTCACCTCGCGCACCAGCCGCCGGTACTCCGACGTTGGCAGGTTGACGTTGAAGCCGGGGATGGACTCCAGCTTGTCCAGCGTCCCGCCGGTGTGGCCCAGGCCGCGGCCGGAAATCATGGGCACCGGCACCCCACAGGCGGCGGCCAGCGGCGCCAGGCTGAGGGAGACCTTGTCGCCCACCCCGCCGGTGGAGTGCTTGTCCACCTTCACACCCGGCGTGTCGGACAGGTCCAGGACCTCGCCGGACTCCAGCATGGCGCGGGCCCAGGCGCCCAGCTCCCGGGAGTCCATGCCCCGGAAGAAGATGGCCATGCACATGGCCGCCATCTGGTAGTCCGCCACCGTCCCCGCCGTATACGCCTCGATGAACGCGCGGATGTCCGCCGGATCCAGCCGGCCGCCATCCCGCTTGGCCTTGATGAGCTCGTAGGGTTGCACGAGGCGAGCCCATAGCAGGAACCCACCCCTTCATGCACTCGGGGAAAGGGCGGGCATCTGGTAAGTAGGCGGGCCATGATGCTCCGCCTCCACGTCCTCGCCCTCACCGCCCTCCTGTGCGCGTGTTCCAAGCAGAAGGAAGAAGCGCCCCCCTCCGGCGCCCAGGCCCCCGCCGCCGCTGGGAAGACGGAAAAGAAGGCCCTCCCCGTGGGGCTCGTCATCGACGTGGGCGGTCGCGGAGACCACTCCTTCAATGACGCGGCGCTTCGTGGCCTGGAGCTGTGGGCCGCGGGCAAGCGCTACGAGGGTGGCAAGTACGTGGACGCCTCGCCCGACGAGGTCCGCAAGTCCCTGCCGGCCCACCTGACCGCGACGGCGGCCGCCTTCCGTTCACTGCCCATCCAGCCCATCGTCCTCCAGAGCAAGGCCCAGGAGGACTACGTCCCCAACCTCCAGCTCCTGGTGGACCAGGGCGCCCGGCTCACCGTTGGCAACGGCTACATGCTGGCCAACGCGGTGCGGACCTCCGCCCAGGAGAACCCCCAGGCCCAGTTCCTGCTCATCGACAGCCAGGTGCTGGACGCGCAGGGCAAGGCGATGAAGCTGCCCAACGTGCGCACCGTCCTCTTCAAGGAGCAGGAGGGCAGCTTCCTGGTGGGCGCGCTGGCCGGGCTGGTGACGAAGACGAACAAGGTGGGCTTCGTCGGCGGCATCGAGGTGCCCCTCATCCAGCGCTTCGAGGTGGGCTACCGCGCGGGCGTGAAGACGACCAACGCCCAGGCCGCGCAGGCGCTGATGTCCGTCTACACGGGCAGCTTCAACAACATGGCCGCCGGCAAGCAGGTGGCGCAGGACCTCATCTCCAAGGGCGCGGACGTCCTCTTCCACGCGGCGGGCGCGGACGGCATCGGCGTCATCCAGGCGGTGAAGGAGGCGCGCGCCGCGGGCAAGAGCGTGTACGCCATTGGGGTGGACTCCGACCAGGCGCACGTGGCGCCGGACGCCATCCTCACGTCGATGATGAAGTACACCGACCTGGCCGTGTACCAGGCGGCGAAGGACCTGGTGGACGGCACCTTCGGGGCCGGTGAGCAGGTGCTGGGCCTCAAGGAGAACGGCGTGGGCATGGCGGAGGTGCGGGTGGACTTCCCCGGCAAGGCGGAGGCGCTCCAGAAGGTGGAGGCTTTGCGTCAGCGCATCATCGCGGGGAGCATCCAGGTCCCCGCCCTCCCGGCGGACCTCGCCTCCTTCCAGGCTGCCGCGCCCTGATTTCCCTCCAGAACATCCACAAGGCCTTCGGTACCTGCGTCTCGCTGGCGGACGCGTCGCTGGACGTGCACCGAGGCGAGCTGCTCGCCGTGGTGGGCGAGAACGGCGCGGGCAAGTCCAGCCTGATGAACGTCCTCTACGGGCTCTATCAGCCGGACGCGGGCGTGCTGACGCTGGACGGTCAGCCCGTGCGCTTCAAGAGCCCGCGCGACGCGATTGCGCGGGGCATCGGCATGGTGCACCAGCACTTCATGCTCGTGCCCACGCTGTCCGTGGCGGAGAACGTGGTGCTGGGCCGCGAGCCCACGCGCAACGGCCTGCTGGACCTGGAGCGCGCGGTGCAGGAGGTGTCCGCCACCTGCGCCCGCTTCGGCTTCCAGTTGGAGCCGCGCGCGCGTGTGGACACGCTCAGCGTCGGTTCGCAGCAGAAGGTGGAGCTCGTCAAGGCGCTGCACCGCGGCGCCCAAGTGCTCATCCTGGACGAGCCCACCGCCGTCCTCACCCCGCAGGAGTCCGATGAGCTGGCCCGGGTGATGCGCGGGCTGGTGGCGCAGGGGCACACCGTGGTGCTCATCAGCCACAAGCTGAAGGAGGTGCTGGGCGTGGCGGACCGCATCGCCGTCATGCGCCGGGGCCGCTGCGTGGCGGAGGTCCGCGCCGCCGACACCACGGCGGAGCAGCTCGCCGCGCTCATGGTGGGCGAAGGCCAGCGCGCGCCAGCCGCGGCCGCCACCACGACGGCGGCCCGGGCTCCCGGCGAGACGCTGCTGGAGGTGCGCGGACTCCAGGCCACCGGCGACGAACGGCGCCGGCCCTGCGCGGCGTGGACCTGGAGGTGCGCGCGGGCGAAATCGTCGGCATCGCGGGCGTGGACGGCAATGGGCAGCGCGAGCTGGCGGAGGTGCTCACTGGCCTGCGCCCGCTGACGTCCGGAAGTGGCACGCTGCTGGGAGGTCCGTTGAGTGGCCTCACGCCGGCCCAGGCGCGGACGCGCGGCGTGGGCCACATCCCCGAGGACCGGCTCCACCGCGCGGTGGTGAAGACGCTCAGCGTGGAGGAGAACGTGGCCCTGGGCCGGCACACGCGGCCGCCCTTCGCGAAGGGCCCGTGGATTGACTTCAAGGGCCGCCGCGAGCGCACGCGCGAGCTGACCGTGGCCTACGACGTGCGGCCGCCCGACCCGGAGGTGGCCCTGCGGGCCTTGTCCGGCGGCAACCAACAGAAGGTGGTGGTGGCGCGCGAGCTGGACGCGCGTCCCCGGCTGCTGGTGGTGGTGCAACCCACGCGCGGCCTGGACGTGGGCGCGGTGGCGCAGGTGCACGCGAAGCTGCGCGAGGCGCGCGACCAGGGCACGGGCGTGCTGCTGGTGTCATTGGATTTGGAAGAGGTGCTGGCCCTGTCGGACCGCGTCTATGTCTTCTTCGAGGGCCGCGTGACGGGCCACTTCCTCCGTCACGAGCTGGACGAGCGCGAGCTGGGCCGGCGCATGCTGGGCACCACGGAGCCGGGCCATGCCTGAGCGCATGCGGCAACTGCTGCCGTCGGTGCTCTCCGTGCTGCTGGCGCTGGCCGTGTGCTGGGCGCTCATCGCGCTCACCATGGAGCCGGGCACCGCGACGGACGCCTATCTGCAGATGCTGTGGGGTGGCATCGGCAACTGGCCCGCGTACCTGGACGGCGCGCCGGCCACCGTCATCACCCGCCCCCTGGGCGAAGCCGCGATGAAGGCGGCTCTCCTCACCCTCACCGGCCTGTCCGTGGCGGTGGCGTTCAAGGTGGGCCTGTTCAACATCGGCGCGCAGGGGCAGATGCTGCTGGGCGCGCTGGCCGCGGCCGTCGGTGGGCGCCAGGTGTCGCTGCCCGGCGTGCTGCACGTCCCGGCGGC
>JBKGHI010000176.1:0-18818 GCA_046520405.1 Myxococcus sp. 1LA | reverse complement strand
CAAGAAGCGCGGCCGTCCGCCCAAGCCCAAGCCGCCCGAGGCGGAAGGTGCCGCGCCCGCCGCGCCCAAGAAGCGCGGCCGTCCGCCCAAGGTCAAACCACCCGAGGGTGAGAGCTGACAGCCCCATGGACCGACGGGCCCCTGCACACAAGGGCCCTTCCGCCGAGGTGACGCCCCGTGATTCGCGTCGTGACGCTGGACCCCTTCGACGACAAGCAGCTCGCGAAGTTCAACCGCACGCTCTACACGGCGTTCGGTGTGGGCAGTGAGCACTCCGGCAGCGCGGAGGTGCCCGCGGGCATGTCCGAGCCGCTGGATGCGGAGAAGCTCATTGATGAGGTGAAGGGCATCCGTTCCTACAAGGACGACAAGGTGCTGCTCCTCACCACGCGCAAGCTGAAGGACCGCGAGCTTCCCAGCGGCGTGGCGCCCACCGCGGGCTTCGCGCGCCAGGGGAAGGACCGCGCCATCCTCACCATCGCGCCCCACAAGGACTTGGAGAGCGCCTTCAAGGCCGTCTCCCGGCACGCGCTCCACCAGTTGGGGCACCTGTGGGAGCTGCACCACTGCTTGGATCCGCGCTGCTCGATGTACCCGCCCTGGACGCCGTCCTTCGTCCAGGGTGAAGCCATCTTCTGCACCTTCTGCCGCGAAAAGAGCGAGCAGAAGATTCGCCTTGCGAAGTCCTAGCATCAGGCGCGCGCTGCCCCTCGTGGAGCTGGGGGGCCTGCTCCTGGTCGCGCTCCTGGCCCTGCTCTTCCACCTGCGCCTGCCGGGCCGCCTCCCGTCGGAGGCGGACTACCGCGCGGTGGCGGAGCGCCTCCAGGCGGAATGCCAGCCGGGAGACGCGGTGCTGCTCTTCCCCTGGTGGGCGGAGCGCGCCCGCATCTTCGTCCCCTCCTCGCTGCCGGTGTACGGCTACCTGGGCTCGGACCGGGATGACTTGTCCGCGCACCCGCGCGTCTGGGTGCTGGGCCAGCCGGAGCTGCCCCGCTCCGACGAGGCGGGCTTCCTGGAGACCTTCCTCACCGGCCGCCGCGCGGTGGGCGAGACGTCGCGGCACGGCACGCTGACGCTGGCGCTCTACGAGAATGGCCGGCACCGGCCCCGGCGCTTCACGGCCACGGACGCGTACGCACGCGCCCGCGTGTACCTGGAGCAGCCGGATGGCTCGCGCCGCGATTGCCCCTTCGACGGCAAGGCGCACCGCTGCCCCGGCGCCGCGCACCTGTACGTGGCGCCGGAGTGGCACGAAATCCTCTACGAGCCGCGGCGCTGCTTGTGGATGCACGCGCCGGGCGGCAAGCAGCGCCTGGTGGCGGAGCTGGACGGCGTGCCCGGCGGCGTGGGCCTGCGCCTGGAGGGCGGCATCATCTTCGAGCACGCCTTCCCCAAGGACGCGCGCTTCTCCACCACGCACCTGGGCGTGGATGACGCGGCGAACGGCGCGCGGCTGGTGTCGCTGGCGATACCGCCGGGCCTGGAGGGCGTGCAGAAGGCAGAGGTCCGGCTCCCCGACGGCGCGCCGCACACGGTGAAAATCTGGGTGCAGGCGGACAACGCGGACCGGCGACAGGTGTGCCTGGACGTGCTGGGCGTCGAGCCCGAAGTGGGAGTGCGGGGATGATGCGAGGACGCGCCCCCACGCGCGACGAGAAGCTGCTGGCCTGGGCCCTGTGGGCGCTGGCCTTCGCCGCGCTGTGGCTGACCGAGTCCGCGGTGGGCTACACGCGCGACGAAAGCGTGTACTTCATCGCGGGCGAGCAATACGCGGGCTGGTTCCAGCAGTTGTTCCGTTCGCCGGCCCGGGCGCTGACGGACGCGGCCATCGTGCGCGGGTGGGACTACAACCACGAGCACCCGGTGCTGATGAAGACGCTGTTCGGTCTCAGCCACCTGCTCTTCCATACGGGGCTGGGGTGGATGCGCTCGGCCACGGCGTTCCGCCTCCCCGCCTTCGCCATGGCGGCGCTGATTCCCGCGCTCACCTTCCTGCTGGGCAGCGCCATGTACGGCCGCGTCGCGGGGCTGTTTGGCGCCCTGGCCTTCATGCTGGTGCCGCGGCAGTACTTCAACGCGGAGCTGGCGTGCTTCGACGTGCCCGTGGCCGCCATGTGGCTGCTCGTCGTGTACTGCTTCTGGCGCGCCCTGGAGGACGTGCGCTGGGGCCTGTGGTGCGGCGTGGCCTTTGGCCTGACGCTGGCCACCAAGCACAACGCGCTGTTCCTCCCCTTCGTGCTCACGCCCTTCGCGCTGTGGCGCGCCTACAGCGAAAGCGAGGGCCAGCCGGAGGCCCGCGCCTGGCTGGGCCGCTTCGTGGGCGTGTTCGCCGCGGTGGCCGTGTTCTACGGCCTGCTGGTGCTGTCATTGGGCGGCGGTGAGGGCTTCCAGCAGAAGTTCCTGCTGCTCAGCCCGCACACGCTGCTGTTCGCCGGGCTCGCGGTGGGCGGCGCCTGGGTGCTCAAGGGCGTGGACAAGGTGAACGCGCCGGTGACGCGCGCGCTGGTGCCCATCGCCGCCATGGCCGTGCTGGGGCCCGTCATCTTCTACCTGCACTGGCCCTACCTCTGGCACCACCCGGTGGACCGCACCGCGTGGTACCTGGCCTTCCACGCCAAGCACAACCACTACGCCTGGTTCTACCTGAACCAGCTGCTGCGCGAGCCGCCCTTCCCGCTCGCCTACGTCGTCGTGAAGACGGCGCTGACGGTGCCCACCAGCCTCTTCGTCCCCATGGTGACGGGCCTTACGGCGCTGGTGCGCGCGCGGTGCTGGGCGCCTTCGCGCGGACACGCGCGTGGGTGGAGCGCCCGGTGACGATGACGGAGGCGCTGGTGATGGTGAACGCGGTGGCGTCCATCCTCATCATCAGCCACCCGCAGGTGCCGCACTTCGGCGGGGTGAAGCACTGGTTCCCGTCCATGGTGTTCCTGGGCATCCTCGCGGGCGCCGCGGTGGCCCGGGGCTGCACGGCGCTGTGGGAGCGGCTGAAGGCGAAGTGGCCCTCACTGCCCCAGGCCGCGGTGGCCGCGCCGGTGTTCGCCGTGCTGCTGGCCCCCGCGCTGGTGTACTCGGTGCGCGTGTTCCCCTACGGGACGGCGGCGTACTCGGAGCTGGCGGGCGGACTGCCGGGCGCGGCCACGCTGGGCATGCAGCGCCAGTTCTGGTCCAGCCACGTGACGGGCGTGCTGCCGTGGATCAACGCGAACGCGAAGCAGGGCGCGCGCCTGTTCCTGCACGAGGTGCACAGCGGCTCGTTCCGCGACTACCAGCGCAACGGCATGCTGCGCCCTGACTTGCGCGCGGTGGGCAGCCCGGCGGACGCGGACATCGTCGCGTACCAGTACCACCAGGAGTTCCGCGAGCACGAGTTCCTCACGTGGCAGGCCTTCGGCACGCGCACGCCGGTGACGGGCCTCTACGTGGATGAGACGCCCCAGGTGGTCGTCTACGTGCGGCCGCAGACGCGGTAGCCCTTCACGGGTTACCGCGCCCGCGAGGCAGCGACGCTCAGGTGTCGCCGCCGTTGTTCCCCGTCTTCTTGCCGAGGTTCATCAGGTGGGCGGCCCCGCGCAGGGTGTCCGGGTCACTGAACTGCGCGGACTGCTCCTTCAGCTTGTTGTACTCGCTCTGCGTCACCTTGGGCCGGTCCCCATCGATGCGTTGCTGGAAGAAGGGCTGGTCGGGGAAGTCCTTGTGGAAGAAGCGCTGGTCCACGTACTCGGCGCGCTGCGTGCCCGGGCGCATGGCGAACTTCGTGTCCACCATGACGTCCGGGTTGCCGGAGATGGCCTTGTCCGGGGGAATCATGGCCGTGTTCGCGCCGTGGGACGCCGAGGCCAGGTTGTTGGGCGACTGCGTCTTCTTGCCGCCCTCGCCGTGGCCCATGCCGTGGAGGATTTCGTAGTCCGTGCGCGGCTCCGCCGTGCCGAGCTTCTGCTGGTACTTCGTGGAGCTGGTCTCCCCGCCCGTCATCTTCCCGAAGACCTTGGTGTGCTCACCCTTGTCCCGGTCCGGCACCGAGGTCAGCACCTGCTGCGGCCCCAGGCCCTTTGAGTCAAGCGGGCCGGTGGCGAAGAGGCCCTTCTGGTTGGACGCCTGGCTCGCGTAGTGCGCCAGCATGTTCAGGTTGTCCAGGGGGCTGTCCTTGACCGTCCGGAGCGCCTCCATGTTGGCCGGGCGCGCCGTGTGCGTGTCCTGGAGCCCCGCCGCCTGTGACTGCTTGAAGAGGTCCGCGTTGGAAGGGCGAGGCCCCCCCGTCGCCGCCGCGCGCTGGGGCCGCGTCGCACCGGCCCGCCCGTCGAAGCTGTCCGCCGGCGCCGGGGACGGCGTGCGACTCGACGACGAAGCCGAGGGCGACGGCGAGGCGGACTTCTTCGGCGAGGAAGTGGGGTACGGCGAGAAGCGGTTCGAGGAGGAGGTGCTGGATTTGGAGAGGGAGGAGCCGAGCTTCTTCGTCTTCATGGAGAACTCCTTCGGGGGATGTGGAATTGAATCCAAATCCCTGACGCCGTCGAGCCCACCCGTGGAAAGAAGAAGATGTCTATCATTGATCATTCACCCCCACTTTTCCGGCAAGCCCGCACACCCCGCACTTGTCTTCTCAAAGCCTGTCAATTCGTATCGCGCGATGCGAATCCCCCTCCATGCCCTCATCGCAGCGACACTCGTGACTTCGGCTTGTGGAGGCGAGGCGCCATCCCTGGATGATTCCAGTCTGGATGACGTCCTCGCTTCACGGGAGCAGTCCGCGTTCTCCGGTGTGAATGGCACCTACTGTCTGGTCAGTCCCTACAACTGCAAGCTGCAAGCATCTGGTGGAAACCGCGTACCCACCAACGCCCCCGAGGACGACAACTGGGGCCTGGTGACGGGCGTGCCTATTCGAGACGGCAACGGCACGGTGGTGGGAACCAACACGCGCACGAGCGCGGCCTTCAACCATGGCCAGACGCGCACCTTCGCGGGGGAGACGCACGCCTTCGCGGTGTCGACGTCCAACTCCAGCGCCGGGTGGCTGCCCATCTCCAGCATCCTGGGGAGGACGTCCTTCGAGCAGAAGGTCGGCCACGTCTCCGCGCTGGGCGCGGGACTGGCGAAGCTGGGCTGCTACGCCGTGCGCAACACGCATGACACCACGCTGGAGTTCAAGAAGGTCGTCTACGACAGCACGGCCACGCACGAGCGCGCCGGTGACTACCTGCCGCTGGTGCGCGCCAATGGCCTGCGCTCGGTGAACCTGGTGTTCAACGTGCCGGGCTTCGCGCTGGGTGGGCCCGCGGTGGACCACTTCCCGGCGGGCACGAAGTTCCAGCGCCTGGACGTGCCCACCGAGCACGGCGTGCCGTCCATCGACATTCCCCTCTGGGTCCAGGACAGCGCGGGCCGCTACCGCCAGCAGTCCGGCACCATGAAGTTCCTCTACGGCTACGTCATCGCCGCCACGGGGACGAAGCGCAACGGGTGGATGGCCTACGACGCGCTCCAGGTCAGCTCCGGCTGCCCCTGAGCCGGGCCCTGGGCGCGCGGAACGCCGTGCATGCGCGCGCCCGGCCGGTTGTGGTGTGCACTGGCGGTCGTTGCCACTCACGCGAGGTGTCACGGGCCAACCCCTGACCTCCCCTGGGAGCGAAGCTCCGAAGTAGGCTGGGGGCGGCAGGTGAAGGTTCTTCCACACCCCGGGAGAGACACATGAGGCGCTGGACTGGGTTGTTGGCGGTGGCCGCGCTGTGTGGCGCGGCTTGTGACGGGAAGAAGTCGACGGACAGGCCCACACGGGCGCAGCTTCGGAAGACAGGGGCGGCCACGGTGGAGGTCATCCCCTCCGACGGCCAGCTTCCCTACTGCATGCTGTACACGGTGTCCGAGAAGGGCGTCATCCGGCAGCTCACGCTGACGCGGGAGAACCGCTCCATCCGCTGTGACGCGAACAAGCCCGTGGCGCACACGAGCTTCCGCATCCCGGTGCAGGAGGGGAAGGTCCGCATGTACATCTTCTTCTCCGACGACCGCATCCCCGCGGGCCCGGTGGCGCAGCAACTCTACGAGCTGCGGGGCCAGGAGCGCATCAACGCCATGGACCTGCGCCTGCCCGGGCGCGTGTTCGTGGAGACGCTGGAGTTCGCCCCCGAGGAAGGTGGCACGGCCGTGACGGGCACCGTGGTGGGCGAGGGAGGAGAGACCGCGCCCGAGGGCACCGGTGTCCCGGTCCTGTCGGATGGTGGCACCGAGGGCGGCGGCATGGGCGCCATGGACGAGGCGCCCTGAGCCGTGACGTGGCGCGCCGGGGGAATCCCCTCCCCCGGTCCGCGCCAGCGGCGGCGGCTCAGTAGGCCTCGCGCGCCATGGCCAGCAGGTCCGCCTGGGTCACCTTCCGCGGGTTGCTCTGGTGCGAGGCGTCCTGGAAGGCCTTCTCGGCGATGCGCTCCAGGTCCTTCTCCTGGACGCCCGCGTCGCGCAGCCGTGAGGGGATGCCCACCGCCGCGTTGAGCTTGCGCACCCGCTCAATGGCGTTGCCCGCGAGCACCTCCTCGCGCGCGTGCGTGGTGTCCCCCATCGCGACCGCGACCCGGGCCAGCCGGGCCGTGCAGACGGCGCGGTTGAACTCCATCACCACCGGCAGGACGATGGCGTTGGCCAGGCCATGGTGCACGTTGGACACGGGCGTGAGCGCGTGGGCCAGCGCGTGGCAGGCGCCCAGGCCCTTCTGGAAGGCCATGGCGCCCTCCATGGCCGCCACCATCATGTCCGTGCGCGCGGCCAGGTCCTTGCCGTCCCGCACCGCCGTCTCCAGCGAGCGGCCCACGCGGTAGATGCCGTCAATGGCCACCGCGTCCGCCAGCGGATGGAAGCCATTGGCCAGGTAGGCCTCCAGGCAGTGGGTGAAGGCGTCCATGCCCGTGGCCGCCGTGACGCCCGGCGGCAGCCCCAGCGTCAGCTCCGGGTCGCAGATGGCGGCGCGCGGCAGCAGGTGCGGGCTGAAGATGACCGTCTTGCGGCCGGTGTCCTCCAGCGTCACCACGCCCGAGCGGCCCACCTCGGAGCCGGTGCCCGCGGTGGTGGGAATGGCGATGAGCGGCGGCAAATCATCCCGCACGTACTGGTCCCCGCCCTTCGCGTCGTCGTAGCGGCTGAGCGGCGGCTCGTGCGTGGTGAGGAGCTGAATCAGCTTGCCCGCGTCCAGGGCGCTGCCTCCGCCCAGCGCGACGATTCCGTCGCAGGTATGGCTCCGGTACGCCTCCAGGCCGGCGAAGACGTCGCGCTCGGTGGGGTTGGGCTCCACGCGGTCGAAGACCTCGCACGCAAGGCCCGCCGTCTTGAGCACGTCCACCACGCGCGCGGCCAGCCCCGCCTTCACCACGCCCGCGTCCGTCACCAGCAGCGGACGCTGGATGCCCAGGCGCTGGGCCTGCGCGGGCAGGCGCAGCAGCGCGCCAGCGCCGAAGACGATGCGCGTGGGCCACGCCATCTCGGTGACGCGCGGCTCGGAGGGAATGTCGAACGGCTTCATGACGGCTGTCTCTTTCGCGCTCATCAGATGAGCTCCAGGTAACGCTCCAGCTCCCAGTTGGTGACGGCGCGCTCGTACTGGCGCACCTCCCACTCGCGCGTGCGCACGAAGTGGTCCACGAAGCCATCGCCCAGCAACTCCCGCGCGCGCTCGCTGTCCTTCAGCAGCGCCACCGCGTCCTTGAGGTTGCGGGGCAAGGGCCGCGCGTCGTTCCGCGCGTAGGCGTTGGCCGCGCAGGGCGCGGGGGGCTCGATTTCATTCTCGATGCCCCACAGGCCCGCGGCCAGGCTGGCCGCCATGCCGATGTACGCGTTCATGTCCGCGCCGAGCTGCCGGTACTCCAGGCGCATCGCCTTGGCATTCTCTCCGATGACGCGGATGGCGGTGGTGCGGTTCTCCAGGCCCCACGTCACGGTGGTGGGCGCCCAGGTGTTCTCCACGCTGCGCTTGTAGCTGTTGATGGTGGGCCAGTAGAGCGCGGTGAGCTCCGGCATCAGCGCCACCTGCCCTCCGATGTAGTGGCGCAGCAGTCTGCTCATGCCGTGCGGCGCCTTCGCGTCGTGGAAGAGGTTGCGCTCCCCCTCCAAATCCCACAGCGACTGGTGCACGTGGCCGGAGCACCCCGGCAGCTTCGCGTTCACCTTCGCCATGAAGCACGCGGTGACGCCGTGGCGGGCGCAGATTTCCTTCACCACCGTCTTGAAGAGCGCGGCCTTGTCCGCCGACTTCTCGATGTCGTCGTAGCGGATGGCCGCCTCGAAGACGCCCGGCCCCGTCTCCGTGTGGAAGCCCTCGATGCCCAGGCCGAAGTCGTTGCACCCGTCGATGAGCGCGTGCACCAGCGGCGCGTTGAGCGACGTGCGCAGCCACGAATAGCCGAACATGCCCGGCGTCAGCGGCGTCAAGTCCTGATAGCTCTTGTCCTTCAGGCTCTGCGGCTGCTCCTTGAAGATGAAGAACTCGTACTCGGCGCCGAAGCGCGGCAGGTAGCCCAGCGAGCGCGCGCGGGCCGCCACCTTCTGGAGGAGCTGACGCGGACTGGCCTCGAAGGGCGTCCCGTCGGGGTTCACGAAGTCGAGCAGGAACGCCGCCGTGTCCGGCTCCCAGGGGATGACGCGCCCGGTGGACAGGTCCACTGTCGCGTGGGCGTCCGGGTAGCCGGTGTGCCAGCCCGTCACCTCGGTGTTGTCGAGCAGGTCATCGCTCAAGTCCCAGCCGAAGACGACGTCGCAGAAGCCCAGGCCGCCCTTGGCGGCGCTGAGGAACTTCTCCACGGAGATGTACTTGCCGCGCCAGACGCCATCGACGTCCACCGCGCCCACCTTCACCTTCCGGATGCCCTTCTCGTCCAGCCACCGCCGCAGGGTGTCCACACTGGTGGCGTCCCGGACGGCGGCCCCCCGCGAGGAAGCACTCGGCGTCTTGCCGCGCGCGCGCCGCGCCATGACGGGATGGGTGAGGACCTTCGCCTTCGGTCGGTTCGGCATTGCTTCAATCCCCTCTCTGGCTGGAAACGCCTGACGCCTGGGGCTCCACCCGCCGCCCGGCCGTGCGCAGACTGGGGACGATGGGTAGGAAGGTGAGCCAACGGGCGCCGGTCATGTGGGTACCTCGGAGCACACGGGAGCGTTCCACTTCGACGGGTCAGGAACGGACACGCGGGGCACGACACGGTAGGAATGGGGGCTGAATGCGGCAACCTGCGGCGGTGAAGAACGTCCTCTTGCTGAAAGCCGGTGACGCGGCCCAATCGGTGCGCGTCTCCGTCGGTGATTACGACCGGTGGTTTCTGCAAACCATTGGACTGTCCGGGTACCGCTTCGACATCGTCCCGGTGCACCAGGGCGCCCCCTTGCCCACGCGCGCGGACCGCTACGACGCGGTGATGATGACGGGCTCCCCCCTGTCGGTGACGGCGCTGGCCCCGTGGATGGAGCGCGCCGCGGACTTCATGGTGGAGGCCGGTGAGCGGGGCACGCCCGTGCTGGGTGTCTGCTTCGGCCAGCAGCTCCTCGCGCACACCTACGGCGGCCGCGTCTCCCGCAATCCCCAGGGCCGGGAGACGGGCAGCATCGAGGTGACGCTCACCGAGGCTGGCCGGGAGGACCCGCTCTTCGACGGCGTGCCCGAGCGCTTCACCGCGCAGGCGACCCACGAGGACATCGTCTCGCACGTGCCCGAAGGCGCGCGGGTACTCGCGGGCAACGCGAACACGGCGGCGCAGGCGCTGGCCTTCCGTCCCAAGGTGCGCGGCGTGCAGTTCCACCCGGAGGCCGGCGTGGACGCCATTCGCGCCGTCATCGAGGCCCGGCGGGACGGCCTGGAGCAGGCGGCCGTGGCACGAGGCGCCGCGCCCGGCGAGCACGTCCGTCAGTTGCTCGCGGGCCTCACGCCCTCTCCCGCCGGCCGCAGAATCCTGCTGAACTTCCTCGAGCGCTTCTCCTGACCCGACAAAGGCCCCCCGTGTCCCGTCTCGCCCTGCCGACCCTGCTCCTCGCCCTGCTCACCACCGCGTGCTCGGAGGATTACTGCGCCCAGGCGCCCCGCTGTGACGACTCGGAGGCGCTCAACTGCGAGCCGGAGTGCACGGTGGGTCCCTGCTCCAGCGGCCCCATCTTCCAGGAGTGCGGCCAGGGCACGACGTGCACCGTCGTCCCCGGGGGCCGCACCGACGCGCGCTTCTACCGCTCCCGCGCCGTGTGCGCCGTCACCCTGAAGGCCTGCGACCCGGCGACCGCGGCCCCGCCCACCTGCGGGAGCGACCGCTTCGTCACCGGTTGCAGCGCCTACCTCCGCGACATCCGCGTGTCCTGCTCGCAGGCGGCGCTCTACTTCGCGCAGGTGCCCACCTGCTGCCAGGGCCCGTTCACGGATGACGGCGGCACCGACGCGGGCACGGGCAATGGTGACGGGGGCGTCCCCGACGCGGGCGCGCCGGACGCGGGCACGTCCGACGCCGGCATCTGAGGAAGGACGAAAGCCATGGCGTCGCGTTGGGACCACCTCTTCGACCTCAAACCGGTATCCCTGCTGGAGCACCTCCTGGAGGAGGTGGCGAAGCTGCTGCACAAGGACCTGCAGCAGTGGCCACCGCCCGTCCAGGAGGTGGACCTGGACACGGGAGGCCACTTCGCGCCGCTCTTCACGGAGCCTCGGCCCCGGCCGTCCCGAGCCGTCTACGCGGAGTCCTTCCGGCTGGCCCAGTGGGAGCTGGCCCATGAGACGGACGCCTACGACGACTACATGCGCAACAAGCGCTACCTGGAGCGAGGCCTGGCGCCGGACGACCGGCTGCCCCTGCTGTTCCTCAGTCGTTGGCTCACCGAGCAGATGCTGGCCCTGGGCGAGGCCACCGAGGGGCGCGTCAAGCGCAAGCACATGCGCGACTGCCTGGAGCGGCTCCAGTCGAAGCTCCACGCTCTTCCGGTGCCCAGCGCCTGAGCCGCCGCCGGGTCCGCCGTGGAATGTTGAACGGGCGCCATCCCCGCCCGGCACCGGGGCGGGGCTCCTACGTGGCGGCCCTTGTCTCCGGGAGGGCACTGCCGTAAGCCAGACATCATGTCGCAGCAGCCTTCGGACTCCCCCACCCCCGCCGACCGACGCAATCGCCTGCTCCTCCTGGGAGCGCTGTGGCTGAGCCTGGGGCTGGTCCTGCTGGCCTTCCGCTCGGTGGTGATGCCCTTCGCGGGCGCCGCGCTCATCGCCTACCTGGTGCAGCCGCTGGTGGGGCGCATCTCGCGGGTGAAGGTGGCCGGCCGGCTGGTGCCGCGCTGGGCGGCGCTGCTGCTCATCTACGCCGGCTTCTTCGTGGGCGTGTACCTCTTCTTCGTCGCGCTGGTGCCGCAGCTCTACCGTGAGCTGTCGCGCGTCAGCCGCGAGGCGGTGACGTTCGCCAACACGCTCACCCCGGAGCACGTCCAGGAGCTCGCGCAGCGCGCGGAGACGTGGCTCAGCACGCGGGGCATCCCGGTGGCGCTCTCCAACCGCGCGATGGAGGGCGCGGACGCGGGCAGCGGCAACGGCACCTTCGGCTTCGCTTTGGATTTGGAGCAGTTCCTGGGGGACGCGGTGAGGCGCATCTCCGTGCTGGTGCAGGAGAACCTGGGGGACATCGTCAACGTGTCCCGCAGCATCGTCACCAGCGTGGCCGCGGGCGTCTTCATGCTGTTCTTCGTGTTGATGGTGGCCGCGTTCTTCTCCATCGACGCGCAGGCCATCCGCCACTACTTCGGCACGCTGATTCCGCCGGAGTACGGCACGGACGCGCGGCAGCTCCTGGAGCGCATCGACCGCTCGCTGTCCGGCGTGGTGCGCGGTCAGGTCACCATCTGCATCGTCAATGGCGTCCTGACGTTCATGGGCCTGCTGCTGTTCGGCGTGAAGTTCGCCTTCCTGCTGGCGACCATCGCCACCTTCTTCAGCCTCATCCCGATTTTCGGCACCATCCTCAGCTCGGTGCCCATCGTCCTCATCGCGCTGGCGGACGGCTTCCAGAAGGGGCTGGCGATTCTGGCGTGGATCATCGGCATCCACGCGCTGGAGGCGTACTTCCTCAACCCGAAAATCATGGGGCAGGCGGCGCACCTGCACCCCGTCATCGTCGCCTTCTCCCTCATCGCGGGGGAGCGGCTCTTCGGGCTGGTGGGCGCCCTCTTCGCGGTGCCCGTGGCGTCCGTCCTGGTGGCGTGCTTCGACTACGCGCGGCTCAAGGCCCAGCCCGCGCCCGCGGTGGCCCTGGCCACGTCCGGCCCGCTCCCCGCGGAACGCCAGCCGCCCGCCGCCTGAGCCCTACTGGCAGGCGGCGGCGCAGCGCGCCTCACGGCAGGTGGGGATGCAGCGCCCGCAGTCGATGGAGCCCTCCGGGCAGCCGCTGTTGCAGGGGCCGCTGCACGTCGGGCCCTCATCCGCGTGCGTGACGGCCGTCCCCAGCCCACAGCACGCGTTGGCCACGCAGTCGTCGTCCGTGTAACACGTCTGGTCGGACAGCGTCGGGGGGATGTCCCCCAGCGGCAAATCTCCCAGGCCGTCACACCCCACTCCACCACCGCCCAGCATCACCCCCATGACGAGGGTGAGCAGGCGGAAACGTCCGAGTCTGAGCAATGGACACTCCTTGCCCAGACAATCTCTACCGGTTCATCGACCCGAGGAAGTCCGCATTCGACGCGGTGGGCCGCATGTGTTTGAGCACGAACTCCATCGCGTCAATCGGGGTGAACGGGTGGAGCACCTGCCGCAGGGCGGTGATGCGCACCAGGTCGCCCGGGCCCAGCAGCAGCTCTTCCTTGCGCGTGCCGGACTTGTTGATGTCCAGCGTCGGGAAGATGCGCTTCTCCATCAGCTTCCGGTCCAGGACGATTTCGGAGTTACCCGTGCCCTTGAACTCCTCGAAGATGACTTCGTCCATGCGGCTGCCGGTGTCGATGAGCGCGGTGCCGATGATGGTCAGCGAGCCGCCCTCCTCGATGTTGCGCGCGGCGCCGAAGAAGCGCTTGGGCTTGTGGAGCGCGTTGGCGTCCACGCCGCCGGACAGAATCTTGCCGGACGCGGGCACCACCGTGTTGTAGGCGCGCGCCAGACGGGTGATGGAGTCCAGCAGGATGCAGACGTCGTACTTCTGTTCGACGAGGCGCTTGGCCTTGTCGATGACCATCTCCGCCACCTGCACGTGGCGCGTGGCGGGCTCGTCGAAGGTGGAGGACACCACCTCGCCGCGCACGCTGCGCTCCATGTCCGTCACTTCTTCCGGGCGCTCATCCACGAGCAGCACGATGAGGTAGACGTCCGGGTGGTTGCGGCTGATGGCGTGCGCGATGTTCTGCAGCAGCACCGTCTTGCCCGCCTTCGGCGGCGCCACGATGAGGCAGCGCTGGCCCAGACCGATGGGGCAGAACATGTCGATGATGCGCGTGGTCATCTCCGACGACTCATGCTCCAGCTTGAGCTTGCGCGTCGGATAGAGCGGCGTGAGGTTGTCGAACAGGATGCGCTCGCGCGCCGCGTCCGACATCGGGTCCGCGAAGTTGACCTTGTCCACCTTCTGGAGCGCGAAGAAGCGCTCGCCCTCGCGGGGCTGGCGGATGGGGCCCGTCACCGTGTCGCCAGGGCGCAGGTTGAAGCGGCGCACCTGCGACGGGGACACGTAGATGTCGTCCGGGCTGGGCTGGTAGTCGCTGTCCGCGCTGCGCAGGAAGCCGAAGCCGTCGCTGAGCAGCTCCATCACGCCCTCGGCGTGGACCTCGAAGCGCTTGTCGGCGATGCCGCCCAGCAGCGCGAAGATGAGGTCCTGCTTCTTCAGGCCCTGGTACCCCTCGATGCCCACGTCGTGGGCCATCTTCGAGAGGTCCATAATCTTCATCCGCTTCAGGTCATTGAGCTTGATGACCTGCATGGGCTCGCCGTCGCGGGTGACTTCCGTGATGGCGGGGGCCTCGGGGGGCTCCGGAGCGGGCGGCAGGGAGGCGGCCGGCTCCTCGGCCTCGCCGGAGATGCGGGCCTCCTGGAGGTCGTCGTCCCGCACCGGGCGGGAGATGGGGGTGAGCACCGGACGGGGCGGCTCGGCGGGGGCCTCCTCGGCCTCGGCACCGGACTCGTCGTCCCGGCGGGCGGCGCTGCGGCGGGCGCGGGTGGGCTTCTCGGCCTCATCCCGCTCCACCGTCTTCGCTGCGCGCTTGCGGCGGGGCTTCTCCGCCTCCGCGTCGACGGCGACGTCGGTGTCGGCAGTCTTCTCTCTCGAAGTACGGGCTTTACGCATGTCTGTAACGCTTGGGGAGGAATGAAGCGCCCGAGGACTCGGACGGGTGGTTTGGCGGGGGGAGACGTCCGCGCGGCCCTCGGAAGCACCTTCCAGGAGGACGGCCCCGCCGGAATCCCAGGAAGGGACTGCGCGGGCGTGAGCCTTGTGGTTGGGAGAAGAGTCGGCGCCGTCGGATACGCCTGCGCCATGAAACCGCGAGGGACGTTATTGACCCCCTCCTGGCCTGTCAAGGCATCTTGAGGCTCGCGGTCGCGTCGCTTCCAGGTGAGCAACACGCCCGCGGGTGTCCTCCATTTCCAGCCGCCCCTGCGGGCCTCCCGTCCCCCGTGCCCGGGCCCTCAGGACCCGCCGGGTCGGCGCGCGCACATCGCCACTGCCAGCGACACCACCCCGCCCTCCAGGCCCACTTCCCCTGGGAATGGGTTCACCCGGAGGCGGCGACCGGACCTTGTCAGTCGGGAACCGTAGAGTGGCCGTCTTCCGAGGCACGCGCAGCCGCGCCGTGTTTTGGAGTAAGGACCGCGAACCGTGGACGACTTCCAGAATGCCGCAGCCCGAGCCCGTGAGCTCCACCGTGAGCTGGCGCACCACAACTACCGTTACTACGTCCTCGACTCGCCCGAGGTCAGCGACGCGCAATACGACAAGCTGATGCGCGAGCTGCAGGACCTGGAGGCGCGGCATCCGAGCCTCCAGACGCCGGACTCGCCCACCCAGCGCGTGGGCGGCGCGGCGGCCGAGGAGTTCGGCGAGGTGGTGCACCGGGCACCCATGCTCTCGCTGGCCAACCTCTTCGAGGACCAGGGCCTCATCGAGTTCGACGAGCGCATCCGCAAGCTGGTGGGCCTGCCCGCCATCACCTACGTCTGCGAGCCCAAGCTGGACGGACTCGCCATCGCGTTGCGTTATGAAAAGGGCGCCTTCGTCCAGGGCGCCACCCGGGGTGACGGCACCACCGGCGAGGACGTCACGGCCAACCTGCGCACCATCCGCAGCCTGCCCATGTCGCTGTTCCCCCAGGACGGCGTGAAGGTGCCGGAGGTGCTGGAGGTGCGCGGCGAGGTCTTCATCCGCAAGAAGGACTTCCAGAAGCTCAACGAGAAGCGCGAGGAGGAAGGCGAGCCGCTCTTCGCCAACCCGCGCAACGCCGCCGCCGGCAGCCTGCGCCAGTTGGACCCGCGCATGACGGCCGCCCGTCCCCTCTCCGTGTTCCTCTATGAATGCGTCCCCGGGGAGGGTGTCCCCGCCTTCAAGACGCACATCGAGAAGCTGGAGTACCTGAAGACGCTGGGCCTGCCCATCAACCAGTACCGCCGCGCCGAGGGCCTGGAGGGCGTGCGCGAGGCCTATGACGCCTCCCTGAAGGGCCGCCACGAGCTGCCCTTCGAGGTGGACGGCATGGTGGTGAAGGTGGATGACGAGGACCAGCGCAGACGCCTGGGCCAGGTCTCCAAGAGCCCGCGCTGGGCGGTGGCCTACAAGTTCCCGCCGGAGGAGGAGTCCACGGAGGTGTTGGACATTGGCATCCAGGTGGGCCGCACGGGCGCGCTGACGCCGGTGGCGCACCTCAAGCCGGTGAAGGTGGGCGGCGTCACGGTGGCGCGCGCCACGCTGCACAACGAGGACGAGCTGCGCCGCAAGGACGTGCGCAAGGGCGACACCGTCTTCGTGCGGCGCGCCGGTGACGTGATTCCGGAAATCGTCTCCGTGGTGCTGTCCAAGCGCCCCGCGGACTCCGCCCCCTTCGAGTTCCCCAAGCACTGCCCGGTGTGCAACGCGGTGGCCACCAAGGACGAGGACGGCGCCATCATCCGCTGCACGGGCGCCTCCTGCCCCGCGCAGCTGGTGGAGAAGATCCGCCACTTCGCCAGCCGCCTGGCCATGGACATCGAAGGCCTGGGCGACAAGCTGGCCACCCAGTTGGTGTCCACCGGCAGCGTGAAGACGTTCGCGGACCTGTACGCGCTCACCAAGGAGAAGCTGCTGACGCTGGAGCGCATGGGCGACAAGAGCGCGGACAACCTGGTCGCGGCGCTGGAGCACTCCAAGCAGACCACGCAGCGGCGCTTCCTCTACGCCCTGGGCATCCGTCACGTGGGTGACGCCACCGCCAAGGCGCTGGCGGAGGCCTTCCCCCAGGCGGAGATGCTCTTCGGGGCCAGCCTGGAGGACATCTCCCGGGTGAAGGACGTGGGTCCCATCATGGCCCAGGTCATCCACACCTTCTTCCAGGAGCCGCAGAACCAGGAGGCCATCCGCGCGCTGCTGGCGGCGGGTGTCACGCCGGCGGCGCCCCATGTCGCCACCGGGGGCCCCTTCGTGGGCAAGTCGGTGGTGCTCACCGGCGCGATGACGGGTATGACGCGGGAGCAGGCCAAGGAAGAGGTCGAGCGCCGGGGTGGCAAGGTGGCCGGAAGTGTCTCGCGCAAGACCGATTTCGTGGTGGCGGGCGAGGATGCGGGCAGCAAGCTGAAGAAGGCCCAGGAACTCGGGGTAAGAATCCTGGATGAGCAGGCGTTCCTGCAGATGCTGCAGACGAACGCCTAGAGGATGGGGCGGTCCATGAGTGGCACGCGGCGAGCCGCGCTGCGCATCGAAGGCAAGGTGCAGGGCGTCTTCTTCCGGGAGAGCGCCCGCGTTGAAGCCACACGCCTGGGTCTGACAGGCTGGGTGCGCAACCGGCCGGATGGGGCCGTGGAGGCCGTCGTGGAAGGGGAGCCCGCCGTGCTCGAGGAATTCATCCGCTGGTGTCACCGCGGTCCGCCGCAGGCCCGGGTTTCGGGCGTTCAGCGCACGGACGGCGAGGCCACCGGCGAGTTCAGTCAATTCAACGTGGAGCGCACGTCATGACGCCCTACGCGTTGGCCTCCCTCCCCGCCATGCTGGGAATCCGGGCCGGGTCCAAGGTCTCCGTCATCAACCCGCCCCGGGGCTTCGTGCAGAAGCTCAACCCGCTGCCGGATGGGGTGGAGTTCCTCATCACCGCGGTGACGGGGCTGGATGTCATCCTCTTCTTCACCCAGGACCCGCAGGAGCTGGTGCAGCGGCTGCCGGCCCTGGCCCGCGCCATGGCCCTGACGGGCGGCATCTGGGTGTGCTGGCCCGGGGGCGAGGCCGCCCGCCGCGGCCTCTCCGAGGACTTCGTCCGCCACGCGGCCCTGGACATTGGTCTGGTGGACAACAAAATCTGCGCCATCGACGCCACCTGGACAGGCCTGCGGCTGGTGCGGCGGCCCCGAGGGCGACTGGACAAGCCAGGGGAGCGCAAACAAGCCCCCGCCCAGGCTTGATGCCCTGCCGGGTAGCCGCCCGGCATCTGCCTGACAGTGGATGGAAGCCGTTTCTCGGCTTTACACACCGGGGGGGCCGTGAAAAACTCCTCGTGTTTCTGGACGGTTGTGTGACGCCCCGCGTTGTCGGGGGTCAACGTCTGGTAGGGATTTTGACGGGTTGCGTTCCCGGCTCCTCCGGGCGCGCCAGCTGCACCGAGGCTCCAGTCGCCCCCCCAAGGTGGCCCACGATGGGCACCGACCGGGTGTGGATAGAAGAGCGGGCGGCACGCGCGTCGTGGGGAAGCTCGAACGCGGTGTGAAGACAAGGCCTCGCCCGGCACGGTGCCGGTCGCAATGCGGGGCGCCAATGAACTCGGAGGAGCAGGCGGTGGTCCCCTCGGTCCTCGACAGCGCGCCCCCAGCCGCACCCGGCATGCCCGGGACGGTGTCGCTCGCTGACGACCCGCCGGAGGCCGCCTCTCCCTTCGCAGCGCGCTCGGAGGCGCGGCGTCTCGCCGCCGCCCGTCCGGTGAGGTCCGCCCTACCGCGCGCGCCAGCAGGACTCATCCATGAGCAGCATCCTGGTCATCAACGCCGCGGGTCGCGAGACGCGCGTCGCGCTCGTCGAGAGCGGACACATCGCGGAGTTCTACCTCGAGCGTAAGAAGGACAAGGGCGTCGTCGGGAACATCTACAAGGGCCGGGTCGTCCGGGTGCTCCCCGGCATGCAGGCCGCCTTCGTGGACATTGGCCTGGAGAAGGCCGCGTTCCTCTATGTCAGTGACGTTGTCTACGACCCTGACTTCGCGCGCGCGCAGTTCGAGCTGACCGAAGGCGAGCACGAGGATGCGCCGGACGTCCCGGACGAGTCCGAGGCCGAGGCCGCCGAGTTCGCCGCCCGCAATGCGCCCCCCGTCACACGGAGCCGGAGCCCGAGGACGCCCACTTCGAGCCCGTCGCGGCGCCCACCGAGTCGCTGCCGCGCGACACCGCCCTGGAGCTGGCCGCCAACGCGCCGTCGGTGACGCCTCCCTCCTCGGAGACGCCGGTGGCGCCCGTGGAGGAAGCCCCTGCCGCCGCGCCGGAGACGGCGGTGGCCGCCGAGGCGGCCGTGCAGCCCGTCACGCCCGAGCAGATTGTGGCGGTCGAGCCATCCACGACGGCGTCCGTGGAGTCGGCGCCGGCTCCCGTGGCCGGCGAGGCGGTGGCCGCGCCTTCCGAGCCCCAGGTGACGGAGTCCGCTTCCGTGGAGCCCACCGCGCAGGTGGAGTCGCCCGAG
>JBKGHI010000175.1:0-18870 GCA_046520405.1 Myxococcus sp. 1LA | reverse complement strand
CTCATCTGCGCCACCCACAACCTCCTCAAGCTCTTCCGCGCGACGGCAGCGTAGCCGCCTGCCGCACCCTGCGGCGGACCGGCGTCTCTCGTCCGGTCTCGCTCCCAACCCCATTACCGCTACACACTCCTAGCGCACTCAAACACTTTGCGAGGCAGAAGGCCGAGTCAGGTCATGACGAATCGACATTGACGGTGGGGATGCGTCGCCTTGGGCGGCCCCTGTCTGGCTGCCGTACACGCCCGAGAGGTATGTCCGCCCGTGCGAGCTCAGGCGCCATCAGCGCCCCAGTGATACACAGCTGCCCCGTCACGACCACGCTCGCGGAGGCTGCTTCCATCGACGAGCGCAGAGGTCGCCGTGGCCTTGACCTGCTCAGTCCAGAACGACTGCCTTTCGCCTGAGTGATTCTACGTCGTCGGCGCGGCAGTGAGGTCGTTCGCGAGGCGCCGTCCCATCTCCTCGGCGAGCGCCGAGAGGCCCGTCATTGGACGAATCATCACCTCGAATTCAACGATCTTTCCTTGTTCGTTGAAGCGAATGAAGTCGATGCCCTTGAGTTCACGCTTGCCTACACGCGCGCTGAACTCGAGAACGACGCTCAATCCGTCAGGCGAGACAAGCTGTCGGTGGTAGGTGAAGTCCTCAAAGATGGTGAGCACCGTGTTGAGGATGGTGGAGACAACGGGGCCAGTCCGGTATGGGCGGTGCGCGACAGGCGACAGGAACACGACCTCAGGGTCGAAAAGCTCGGTGACGCCGCTCAAGTCCTTGCGCGCGACCATGGCGTGCCAGCGCTGGAGCGATGCGGAACTCGGTTCGGATAGCTTCAGTTCGGACATGGTGCTTCCTCGGGGTCAGAGGGTTGCGGCGAGACGGGAGCCTTGGTCGATGGCTCGCTTGGCGTCGAGCTCGACGGCCAGGTCGGCACCGCCGACGAGATGGACTTTCTTTCCAAGGGCTTCGAGCGGCGCTCGAAGGTCGCGGAGCGGCTCCTGCCCCGCACACACGATGATTGTATCCACCTCAAGCACCTGAGACTGGCCACCCGCGACGCGCACATGGAGCCCGTCGTCATCGATCGCGAGGTACTCGACCGCGCTCAGCATCTCGACGCCGCGGTTCTTGAGGGTGGTGCGGTGAATCCAGCCAGTGGTCTTCCCGAGCCCCTCACCAACTTTCGAGGCCTTGCGCTGGAGAAGGTACACATGGCGAGGCGATGCATGCGGCACGGCAACGATTCCCTCGACGCCGCCACGCGCCTCGAGCTTCTCGTCGATGCCCCAGCTCTTCCAGAAGGCGCTGGGCGAGTCACTCGTCGTCGGCCCCGGGTGGGTCAGCAGCTCTGCGACGTCGAACCCGATGCCTCCGGCGCCAATGACGGCAACGCGCACGCCGATGGGCGCCTTCCCTTGGATGGCGTCGACGTAGCCGATCACCTTCGGGTGCTCGATTCCGGCAATCGCTGGCCTTCGCGGGCTCACGCCCGTTGCGAGCACGATCTCATCGAAGCTGGCGAGGTCGCCCGCGGTGGCACGGGTGCGGAGCCTCACGTCCACGCCCGTCGCTTCAAGGCGTCTCTTGAAATATCGGATTGTCTCGCTGAACTCTTCCTTGCCGGGGATGCGACGCGCGAGGTTGAACTGACCGCCAATCTCGTCCGAGGCCTCGAAGAGCGTGACGTGATGGCCTCGTTCGGCAGCCACTGTGGCGAATGCCAGCCCCGCTGGCCCCGCGCCGATCACGGCGAGCTGTTTCGGCGTGGGAGTCGGCAGATATGCCAGCTCGGTTTCATGGCACGCGCGCGGGTTCACGAGGCAGCTCGTCAGCTTGAGCTGAAAGGTGTGGTCGAGGCACGCCTGATTGCATCCGATGCAGGTGTTGATCTCGTCGGGGCGTCCCTCCAGGGCCTTCTTCACAAAGTCCGCGTCGGCGAGGAACGGTCGCGCCATCGAGACCATGTCGGCATCGCCCTCGGAGAGGACTCGCTCAGCGACCTCCGGCGTGTTGATGCGGTTCGTGGCGACGAGCGGGATGCGGACCTGCCCCTTCAGCTTTCCCGTCACCTTGCTGAACGCCGCGCGGGGAACCCGCGTCGCGATTGTCGGGATCCGGGCCTCGTGCCAGCCGATGCCTGTGTTGATGATTGTGGCGCCCGCCGCCTCGATTTCCTTGGCGAGCGTGACAATCTCGTCCCACGAGCTGCCACCCTCGACCAGGTCGAGCATGGAAAGGCGGAAGATGATGATGAAGTTTGGGCCGACGCCCTCACGGATGCGCCGGACGATCTCCACCGCGAGGCGCATTCTGTTCTCGAAGGGGCCGCCCCAGCGATCGGTCCGGTGGTTGGTTCGCGCGGCCAGGAACTGGTTGATGAAGTAGCCCTCGGAGCCCATCACTTCAACGCCGTCATAACCCGCCTGGCGGGCCAGGCTCGCGCACGTGACGAAGTCGGCGATCTGCTTGTCGATGCCCGCCTCGTCGAGCTCTCTTGGCGTGAATGGATTGATCGGCGCCTTGAGGGGGCTCGCGGAGACGGACGCGGAGTTGTACGCGTAGCGTCCTGCGTGGAGGATCTGGAGGCAGATTTTGCCGCCAGCCTCGTGGACAGCGCGTGTGATGAGCTCGTGCTGCCTGGCCTCGTCCTCATTGGTCAGCTTGGCTGCGCCGAATGCGACGGCCCCCTCTTCGTTGGGTCCGATTCCTCCTGTGACGATGAGGCCGACACCACCTCTGGCACGCTCGGCGTAGAAGGCCGCCAGGCGCTCGAACCCGCCCTCGTGTTCTTCCAGGCCGGTGTGCATCGACCCCATCAGCGTCCGATTGCGGAGCGTCGTGAAACCGAGATCCAGTGGAGCAAGAAGGTGCGGGTATGCCGGAAGGGTCATGGTCTTGATCCGGGATGTGATTGAAGCCCTGTTCCTGCGCAGATTGCGGCAGCGGCGCATTCGGCCCAGCCCGCGTAGACGGGAGCGCCAGGGTGAAAACCGTCAGACGACATGAGGTCCTGGATGCGGATGGCTGAGTTGCGCAGGGCGAACGCATCCCCGAGCAGTGTGCAGGTTGAGCGCGCCTGAGCGAACCCACTCAAGGCTGCGTTGTATTCACGGGCTCGCCTGCCGACATACCCGCGCAAGGGCCGCGGTAGTGCAGGAAACTCATGCATCGGTGGCAGTGGTGAGATGAAGATGCGGCTGACCGTGAAGCGCGTTGCGAGTAGCGCGACGAGTCGGTCGAAGTCTTGTAGCCATTGTTCGACGGGGACTCGGTGCGTGAGGTCGTTTCCTCCTGCGGCGACGACCGCGATGTCGAAAGCAGCGGGCTCGGTGCGCTCCAAGAGATTGGCGATGCCCGCGGTCGTCAGCCCTGACTCGGCGACCAGGCGCCACGACACGGAAAAGCGCTCGGACAGATGCCGCGTGAGCTTTCCCGCGAGCGCATCGTCCTGAGTGGAGACGCCCACGCCCGCAGCCGACGAATCTCCAGCAATGAGCAGGCGCAACTCGGTGCCGCTCCCGGCGAGCCCGGCGCGGGCTCCCGCCGGCTCGGGCAGGCGAGGGGCCTTCCGTCGCGCATAGATTGCCTGGGCCACATACAGTGGAGCGAGCGCCAGATCGGCGATGTTCTCGATGAGCGCCATGGGCTTCCTTTCAGTCTCTTATAGGGAGATGCAACGGCTCTCCCGGCCAGAGGCCCACTTCGTGGATCGACGCCTGGTCAACGCCGACATGGCGAGTGGGCTCTCCCGACGGAAAGCGCTTGTTCCGGGGGCTCTCCACGCGCTGCTGGGGCGAGAGGTTCACGCACGTTCAACCGTTCCTCGGTAGAGGCGGCGTAGGGGGAGGGTGACATCACCACGAACGATAGAGTGCGATTTTATCAGCGTCAAGATTCTGCCTGGTGCTAAGATGTGTTCCAGGACAAACGCATGAGCATGAAGAAGAGCCCCGCCCGAGCACGCGACACCTACCATGTGGGTAACTTGGGCCCTCGACTGCTGGAGGTCGCGCGAAGGACGCTTGAGGAGGCGGGACCGCTCAACCTGTCGATCCGCGCCGTTGCCAAAGAGGTGGGCGTCAGCCCGACCGCGTCCTACCATCATTTCGCGACGCGGAAAGAGCTGCTCGGGCACCTCGCTGCGCAGGGGTTTCGTGAGTTGCACGACGCGCTGAATGCGCTCGGCGGCGCTTCAGACCGCGGCTCGGACCTGTTGGAGCGCGCATGTGTCGTGTACGTCGACTTTGCCCGGCGGAACCCGGCGTTGTACCAGGTCATGTTCGGCCCGGAACTCGCCGGGAAGGATGTCGTCGTCGAGCTGCACACGAATCGCACGGCGGCGTTCGAACAGGTCAAACGCATTCTCGGACGGGTGATTGGCCCTTCAGCGAAGCCGGCTGAGGTTCAGCGTGCCGCCACGGGAACCTGGTCGTATACCCATGGCTTGGCGTCTCTGTGGGTGCATCGCGTCTTGCAACTTCCCGATAACACCACCGTCGAGCAGTTGGTGGGCCGGACGCTGCGAGGTTTGGCGCAGGTGGTCGAAGCCGCCAAAGAGAATTGAATCACCAGTGGTACGGGCGGCCACTGTCTCAGGCTGAGCCCGTCATCTGCTTCGGAGTGCGTCGGCGCATGGGTGACCGAGCTGCTGCTCACCCGCCCCGCGCTCGCCGAGGACCTCGCGCTTGCGGAGCGCATCCCGGACGCGATGCTCACCGTGCTGGAGCCCCTCAATCCGGCCGAGCGCGTGATGTTCGCGCTCCGGGAGGTCTTCGACATTGCCCGTGCGAGCTGTCCCTGCGAAAGGAATCGATCGACCATTTCATGCGGGTCGAGCATCTTGAGGGGGCGTGCGTGTAGCCCCCGCCCGCGACCCGACGAACCCCTGGTGCGCCCGCCAGCATCCGCCCTGTCGGGCTTCCGTCGGCGCTCACCACCACATGCTGGGGCACCTTCACGCGCCGGTCGTCATCATGTTCATCGCGACCGGCACATCCCGTTCCCCGCATGCGGTGGTGATGGCTCGCTGGGTCAGAAGAAGTACCACTGCTGATTGGCGCCACCCCAGCAATCCCACATCACGCCCTTGGCGCCGTTGTCGTTGCTGAAGGCGAAGACCTCCAGACACTTGTTGTTGAGCCTGCTCCGGATCTGGGTTCCATCCAGATACCACTGTTGGTTGGCACCACCCCAGCAGTCCCACATCCCCACCTTGGCGCCGTTGTCGTTGCTGAAGGCGAAGACCTCCAGACACTTGTTGTTCATGGAGTTGCGGATCTCCCCGCCAACCCAGGTCCACTGCTGGTTGGCACCACCCCAGCAGTCCCACATGCCGGTGCGAGAGCCGTTGTCGTTCCCGAAGGCATAGATTTCGAGGCACTTGTTGTTCAGGTGGCTCCGAATCTCGAAGGCCTGGGCCGCGGTCGAAGATGTGAGCGCGATGACTGCGCCGAGGACGATGATGTGCTTCATGGTGAACCTCCTTCTTGGGGGGAATTGGAGTTGTATGTAGACGCGGCGTCCGTCGGTACCGCAGCGGGAGTTGCCGCAAGTCCGTAGATGCTGATCCATGCGGTGTTGAGCCGCGTGTCCGCGGTGATGGCCGGAATCTGGCGCCCCGGGGTGAAGCCCACGTAGGGAGCGGCTCCGGTGTAGCAGAGCTGTCTCACCAGATCGCACTGGGCAAGGTTTCCACCCTCGGCCCCGGCCCAGAGGCTCCGCACCTGGCCATTCCAGTAGATGATGATCGGCAGGTCGTTGAAGCGGGCATAGACGACCTTCGAGAGGTCGAGCACGCCTATTCCATCCGCGACATTCCGGTTCAGACAGAGTCGTGAGCCCCCGTAGTTCTGGGACGCGTAGAGCCAGAGGGCATTCGGGTTGTTGCAGTCCAGGATGAGGGGCAGGAGATGTGGCCGCACCTGTCCATCCAGCCCCGCCTGCTGCCTCATGCGGGTGTCTTCCTGCGCCTCCCGCTCCGCGCGCGTGACGAGGAGCGAGTACTGCTCCACCTCCCCATCCGCGGTCACGTTGACGATGATGTCCTCGAGCAGCTCCTCGTCACCACCCGCGGGAGCGGCTGGACGGGAATCATCCGCCGACGGCATCCCGCAGCCCGTCATCGAGATGACGGCGCACCCCAATCGAAACAACGACGACGCGTTCATCGAGCATCCTCCCTCTGGGCATCTCGCCTGTCCGCGGAGATGAATCGGCTGCGAAGGCGAGGCCGCCTTCGTGTCCTGTTGGACGGAAATGCTGGGTCAGGCCAAGCTAAGTTTGAATTCCCTAAAGTTAGGGAGATGCTGAGCCGGGCAAGAGTCGGGAGGTCTCATGCGTGATGGCATGCTTCGAAGCCCGCAGGTTCATGCGCTCGTTCGTCTGATCAACGAGACACATGAGCTGCCCACGGTCGTGGAGGCTCGGTCCCGGCATCTGCTTGCCGGGCTCTGTCGAATCATGGGCGCGGATGCAGGGGCGTGCGTGGTGGAGCACGATTTCAGACCCGGCGTCCAGGAGGGCTTCACGGAGATCGTCCTGGAGGGTTGGAGTGGGAGCGCCGTGCCCGCACTCCAGGCGCTCCGGAGGATGGGGAGTGAATGCAACCCGGCCATCCGTTCCCTGCGGGCGCGCCGCTCGACGCCGGGCTCCCTCGTCACGGCGACACGTCGCGAGCTGGTGGATGACCGGAGCTGGTATGGCGCTCCCTACGTCGAGCACTACCTGCAGCCTACAGGGCTCGATGACTCGGTGTATTCGAGCCGGTGGTCGGGGCTCCCGGGGGTGGCGCGGGGCATCGGCCTCTATCGAGGGCGGAGCGGACGCCCCTTCGACGCGGCGGATCGCGAGATGCTGCATCTGTTCCATGCGGAGTGCGGCGCAATGTTCGATCCACCGACGCCCTCGATGCTGACGGCGCCAGGTGGCAGGCTGGCTCCTCGCCAACGTCAGACGCTCGACCTGCTGCTCGAGGGGCTCGGGGACAAGCAGATCGCCGAGCGGCTCGGCATCAGCCGCTTCACGGTGAACCAGTACACGAAGACGCTGTACCGCCGCTTCGGCGTACAGTCCCGGGCCGCGCTCATCGCCCGGTTTCTCGGAGCCAAGGCTGCTGATGCGTGATGCGTCGACGGCTTGCTGGGACCATCGGATGTGCGTGACGCCTCCATGGCTCGCCCACGAAGACTCGACCCATCGTCGGCAATCTCCACACCTCTGCTTGGACTGGAAAAGCGAAGAGCCCAAGCGACGGCGGAGGAGCGGGGGCCTCTCACTCTGCGGAGTTGAGCGCCGAGAGGGCCCTCTTCGCCACCGCGAGCCAAAATCCCTTGGGATTCAGCGGCTTGAGCACGAAGGCCCCGCGATATGCATCGCGAGGCCCGTGTAAAACAAAAGGGCCCTACCGGTTCGTAGGGCCCGTCGTTCAGCTCCCCGAATGAAGCCCTGCGCGAACTCTCTCCCTCTGCTTTTCTCTAAGAGGACTCAAACTCTCTGAGAGGCCGAAAGGCGAGTCGTTTAATGAGGGCCTGGACCTCGGCAGGACTCCGTTTGGTGGGTGCCGCCCCGGGTGTACCTGGATTGAAGTCCGCGGGTCCACAGCCGGCAAGCAACAGAGACGACGTAGGCTCAAGCAAAGCAAGGCGTCGAACGAGGGGAGGGCTCCCCTCGCTCGATGAGGCCGGCGATGTCTGCTATTCATACGTCTCGTGACATCCCACGTCGGCAAATACCAGCTCATCCGCCAGCTCACCGCAGGCATCATCGAGGGCCATCTGGCCAAGGCCGCCGGCCCGCAGGGCCGCGAGAAGACGCTGGTGCTCGAGCGCCTCCGGTCGGACCTGGCCGAGGACGTGGAGCTCGCGGAGATGTTCCTCGACGAGGCGATGACCGCCGCCCGGCTCGTGCACCCGCACATCGGGCAGGTCTTCGACTTCGGTGAGGCGGACAGCACGTACTTCCTCGCCAGGGAGTACATCGATGGACCCAGCCTGAACTGGTTGATCAGTCGCGCGGCGGCCCAGCGGATGACCCTGCCGGCGACGCTGTGCGCGCGCATCATCTCGCAGGCCTGCGAGGCGCTCGCCTTCGCCCACGACCTCACCGACCCCAAGACGAACCAGTCGCTGAGGCTCATCCACGGCTGCATCAAGCCGAACAACATCCTCCTGTCGCGCCAGGGGACGGCCAAGGTGGTGGACTTCGGCACCGCCAGGTTCCGGGCCCGGTGGCCCCCCCGCTCCTGCTACGGCCATGTCCCCCACGAGAGCGCGTTCGCGTATTCGTCGTTCGACGAATGGAGGTCCCGGGACGGGTTGGACCGGCGGACGGACGTATACTCGCTCGGGGTCGTGCTCTACGAACTGCTCACCGCGCGCAGGCCCTTCGAGTCCACGTCGGTCTGGAGCCTGGCACAGGTCATCCTCACCGAGCCCATGATTCCCGCCGAGCGGCACCGGCCGGAGCTGCCCGACGTCCTGCGCTCCATCCTCGCCCGGGCGCTCGCCAAGGATCGAGACCAGCGCTACCCGGACTGCCATGCGCTCCAGGCCGACCTGGAGGCGTTCATCCTCTCGGTGGGGGAGCCGGTGACCCCACAGCAGGTGGCCCAGCTCATCCAGCAAGTCACCGCGAGCGACGACCCGACCGTCATTGCCCCGGATGGCCTGGAGACCCAGGCACGGGCTTGCTTGGGACGAGGCTGGATCCTCGCGGCGGCAGTGGGCCTGGTGGCCTTGCTCGGAGGCGGCGTCCTGCTCTGGAAGCTGGGCGCTGTGCCCGAGCAGGGCCACGGAGGACGCGGAGGGGGCGCGGTTCGCGCTAACCTACCGTGAGCAGTAACTGAGTGGATGCCGGATGTCCCTCCACCGCGAGGAAGCGAGGCTCCTTGTCGCCCAGGTACCGCCAGGAGCGCGGCTCGACGGTGATGTTCAGCGGTCCCGAGCCCTCGCCGCGGGGCTTGAAGGTCACCTCCAGCTCCGCGGTGGCCCCTCCCTCCAGTCCGACGGTATCCCCCACGACGTTCACGCGGTTCTCACTCACCATTGGGAGCGGCTGGCCGCGATACCGCACGCTCACGTCCACCACGCGAGCGCCGACGAGCGCTCTGGACACCCGCACCCGCACGGCATCACACGCGGTTCAGTCATTGCGCACCACCGCCCGCCACGTTTCGGCCACGGGCGAGGACACGGTCAGCGGCGCCGAGGTGTGCTCGGTCCAGCGGATTGCGGGCGGTCTTGTAGCCCATGTGCATGAGCGGCGCGCCCGGGCGCACCGGACGGTTCGCGGCGTGGAGGCGCAAGGGGTGTCCGGGCTCGGCGGTGAGCAGGAAGAGCGCGTCACTGTCCTCGGCGCCCACCCACCACCGGTCAGGCCCCGCGGGCGTCACGGACACGAAGTGGGGCAACCCCCCCACGAGCGTCTCGAGCACCTGGAGCCCGGGCAGGGACACCAGGAGGGTCTTGTCCTGTACGAAGAGGAGCGCCCGGGCCGCGTCGAGGACGCACACCCCGGTACCGCCCCAGGTCAGTTCATCCTCCTCATCCTCCTCATCGCTCCCCGGGATGGAGCCGAGCAGGGTGCCGTCGAGCGCGAAGTGCAGGAGCGCCGTCTGCCGGTAGTTGATGACGAGCAGGAGGAGCACGCCGTGGGGCGTGGCCTGGGCTCTCCAGATGTCCTGCTCATGGCCCGGCTCCACCTGGAGCGCTCCCTCCGGCTGAGCCGCCCCCGCGCGGAGCACGTAGACGCGGCCCCGGCCCTTCTCCACAACGGTGATGCCAAAGGGGCTCGTGTCGAGGAACGCCCCATCGGGGGACTGACGGAGGGGGCGCCCCTCGGAATACCCGTACCCGTGCTTGGCGGGCACGGGCTTGGGCAGCGTCAGGGGGCCAAGGACTGGCAGGAGCTGATCACGCGCATGGTTCATGCGGCGGCGGATTTCTACCGCACGCATCCGGCGGCGCAGGTCGTCCTGCTGACCGGGCCGGTCTCGGATGTGAGCTTTCGCGCGCTCGAATCCACGCTCGCGCGCCTCGGCACGCTCGCGCGCAACCTGCTCGCGACGCGCGGCATCGACATCCCGCAGGGGTCGCCGGACATCGCAGCGCTGGCGGTGGAGTTCGGCACCGCGAGCCTCCGTACGTCCTTCTACCTTCATGGCCGCATGACGAAAGAATACACCCAGGCCGCGGCGACGTGATGCAGTCATTCCTGGCGAGGCGGCTGGGATTGCCGCTGCGCTGATTCAGGCCCAGGCGTCCCAAGAGCGCAGAGAAGTTCCGCGGCTCAAGCACGAAGGCCCCGCGATAGTCATCGCGAGGCCCGTGTTGAACAAAAAGGCCTTACCGGTGGGGCCCCTGTGTCAGGAAAGATGTCGCCTCGGCTGACGTGCCGAGCTGACGACGCCCTGGGGGCGAGAGCAGGCAGAACGCAGTGCCGTACACGGATGCGTTGAAGGCGCAGATGGTGAATGGGCGCATCGTGCGTCTCCTTGGTTTGTGCATCCCAGGGTTGTGCCCGAGGTGTGCTGACAGGGCGTGTCAGCAGTGTCCGGTCACACGCTCGCCCGATCATCCTCTGTGGCGCTGCCGCGCCCAATGCGCGTGACGAAGCCCTCGAACTTGCCATCACGCCCGCCGCCACCGCCGAAGCCGAGCTTCCGTGCTTCAACGACCACGATGAGCCGGTCGACGAATGCGTCGATGTCGACGTCGGAGATGCCGGGTCGCAGGTCGCCGAGCAGCTCGAAGCCGAGCTCCTTGAACTCGCCGCCGCGCTTCTTCTTGCGGAGCCGCTTGTTCATCGAGATGGACCGTAGCAGCCGCCTACGCCGGTGCGCTCATCGTGATGGTCGGGACCCAGATCGCGCCCCCGCTCCTTCACGAGCCGCTCCTGCCACGTCGGGTCGGGCGCGAGGACCTGGCGACAGCCGTACTCCTCGTGGAGGATGGCGGTGCAGAGTGCGACGAAGGCGTCGGCCACATCGTAGTCGGGCGTCTTCATGGTGCCCGAGCTGTAGCGGCACGCGAGGGCGACGAGCCGGAGATCGACGTCGAGCTTGATGCCTGCGGCGGCACACGCGTCGATGCCAAGACGCACCGCTTCGTCGGGCCTCGACTTGTCGCTCGCGAGCGCAGCCCCGGACATCGGCGTGTTGGGCGAAGCCTTCCGCGAAGCACGCACCGAAGGTGGAGATGCCTGCGGGCCCGATTCTCCACATCGAGCCGGCGTGGCCATGACTTCAAACTTCATCACAGACCAGGGACGCGCGGAGTCCGCGCACCTACCCTCGTCACTTCCGCCGCCGGCTCGGCGGAGCCTCCGCCAGCACGGACTGGCCGCGCCGGACGAACGCGGCGAGCTTCTCCGGGTCGATGGCGTCGATCCACGGCTCATCCGGGTCCGCCTCGTCGCCTTCCTCGTCCTCGAACATCTCGTCCGCGAAGACCTTCAGCAGCTTGGGCGAGAGGCGTTCGCGGACCTCGCGAGTTGTCTCCTCGACGAATGCGTACTTCTGCTGGCTCCGGATGTGCTTCGCGTCTCCCGTGACGAGTCGTGCCTTCACGCCTCCATGCACCTTCACCGCGTGGTAGTTCGTGTAGACGAAGGGGCACGGAAGTCTCCGAAGATCTCGCAGCAAGCATCGTTGTCGATGCAAAGGATTGACCGCTCGGCGATCAGGTCCCCGTGAACCTCGAGAAACCCCTTCGTGATGACATCCCCCGCGCGCAGGGTGCCCGTTACGACCACGACGGACCCGGGGTCGAGCGAGTCTTCGTAGCGTCCCTTCACGATGAGGTCTCCCTCGACGACCAGGAGGCCAATCCGAGGTCTCCGTCCGGTCGAGAGTTCGTCGAGGACGAGCCGTCCCACGTGGTGGATGATGTCGCAGTCCGCGCACTCTCCAGCGAGGCGCTGCGCGGCGAAGCGCTTGGCTTCGCGGAGCGTGCTCGACTTCGCGAACCTCCCGCGAACGGTCCGCTTCAGGAGTGACGGGACTCCCTCCGGCGTGATGGTTCCCGTGCTGAGGCGCTTTGCCTTCGGGCCGGGATGCTTCCTGGAGGCATGTTCGCCTTGCTCCGCTCATGACGCAGCGATCGAATTCTGGGTTGGCACAGGAGGGGCAAGAATGACTGAGATGCGAAGATTCGTAACGCTTCGCCGTGCTCTGTCCCGGTGCGCTTGCCCCCGCCCCACGGACAGCGTGGTCACGCTGCCTGAACGACCTGCTCCAGCGCCGGACACTGGAGCAGGTCGCAATCGTCCACTCAGGCGATGAGCTCGGAGAGCACGCCCTTGGTCAGCGCCGGGTCGCCGAAGTCGTCCAGGTACCCGCCGGCCGCGTTCCTCAGCCCCACGGCGGTGCCAATCGTGTTCAGCATCCGGTTGTGGTTGGGATTGCCGCCGCCCGACGCCTCGACGTAGACGCCCTGCTTGAGGAAGCCATTGCAGCTCCCCGCCAGGACGAAGGGCACATTGCGCGCCGAGTGAGCCGGCCCGTTGCCCAGGTCGTTGTACCAGACAGCCACGCCGTGCTCGATGAGTCGCTTTCCGTCCGGCATCTGGTAGGCCACCAGCCGGTCCAGGAGGTGCTTGAAGGCGCTCGCGAACTGCACGTCCACGTGGTGGTGCAGCAGGTCCGAACCGGTGATGATGCCGCCACTGGCGTCGTGCGACGAGCGACGGTGGGACACGTAATGGAAGTTCTCCATCAACTGCCCCGTGTCCGGGTTGCGGTAGCGCGTGTCGCCGTCGTTGCCGTTGCCCACCTGGATGACGGCCGCGCGGTTGGTGCCGCACGCAATCGCCATCACGGCGATGTCCATGTGCAGCCTGGCGGTGGCGAGCACCTCGGTGCCGTCCGTGCTGTCATAGCCGGGCGCCTGCTGCTGGAGGATGAGCTCCTGGTCCGCGCGCATGCGGCAGCTCAGGGCGACCTCCAGGTCCCGGACGTTGGACAGGTGCAGGTCCAAGCGCTCATGGTCGGACGCGCTCAGCTCGGGGCGCTGCTGGAGCGCCTGGAGCTGGGCCTTCACCAGGTCGTTTACGCTGCGCTGACGGACGAGGAGCTGCTCGCGAGCCTCGGGAGTCAGTCCTCCCGGGCCGCCAATCATCGTCTGGTACGCATTCCACGGGTCATGCAGCGCGGCCCGGCGCACGTTGCTGCTCCGGTAGGAGAGGCAGGGCCCCCCGAGCCAGCCGCCACGCCGGCCCGCGTAGAAGACGAGCGAGTCACGCTGCTGCGGATTGAGCTCGCGGCCGATGCGGTGGTCGATGGACTCGCCTCCGGACTCGGAGCCCCCGCCCGCGCCCTCCACCACGGGGCCCCGCGCGGTCAGCCCCTGCATGGCGCCGCGGGCGTGGCCGTCCCCGTAGTTGTAGTCCCTCATGTTGACGTTGCGCACCAGCAGCAGGTGCGCGCGGTGGTCATTGAGCACGCCCACGGCCCGCCCGGCGATGCTCTCCGCGGTGAGCGCACCCAGGGTGCGCGGCCAGAAGCGCTCCGGCTCCGCGCCGAGCTCCGACGTCGTCTGGGCCGAGGCGACGCCGTTGGCCTGCCGGAAGAAGATGGCGTACGGCAGCGCCCCCGAGTCCGCCGCGCGGGCGGTCCTCGGCATCAGCCCCTCGAGAAACGGCAGGCTCAGCATCGTCCCGCCCAGGCCCTTCAACACCATCCGGCGACTCAGCTTCATGGCAGCTCCTCCGGGTGGCGATTCACGAAGCCCTCGCTGGTGACGACCTCCACGACGAGGTCGACGATGGACAGGTTGCCCGCCTTCGACAGCTTTCCGAGCCGCTCCACCAGCGGCACATCCTCGTTGGCGGACGGCGCCCGTGGAGGTACTCCACCCAGTGCCGCGCGTAGCACGCATGCACCGCCTCACTGGCCGCGAGTGCGTCCGCCAGGTCGAGCGCGTCGCGCACCGGCACCGTCTCTCCGTTGATGTTGGGAGTCGTGCTGGCGTCCACCGGATGTCCGTTGTCCGTGGTGCGGTAGCCGCCGATGGCGTCGAAGTTCTCGAAGGGGAAGCCGAGCGGGTTGATGAGGGTCGAGTGGCAGCTGGCGCACGGAGTCCCTGGCACTTCGGTGTGCGAGGCGACGACCTCGCGATTGGTGCGGCCCTGGGGGGCGGGGAGCGGTGGGATGTTGGCCGGCGGCGCGCCAATCTTCCGGCAGATGATGCGCTCGGACACGAAGACGCCGCGGTGGATGGGGTCCGGGTCCACCGACGTCGCGTGCGAGGCCAGGAAGCCCACCTGGGTGAGCACGCCCTTGCGCTCGCGCGAGTCCAGCGTCACGGGGACGAAGTCGGCGGTGAACGCGCCACTCAGCCCGTAGACGCGCGCCAGCTCGTCGTTGACGAAGGTGGCCGGCGAGGTGAGCAGGTCGCTGTAGCCGCCTTTGCGGGAGAAGACGACGTCCTGGACGAAAAGGCTCGTCTCCCGGGCCGCGTACTCCCCGAGGCGCTCGGACACCTGCGGGTAGCGCGTGGGGGAGGGCCGGATGGCGGCATAGCGGGGCACGTCGAAGAGGGTGCGGTGGAAGGCCTCCACCACCTTGTTCGAGCGCGCGTCCTGGAGCATGCGCCGTGCCTGTGTGGCGACGCCCTCGCGGGAGTGCAGGGTGCCCTCGCTCGCGGCGGCGAACAGGGCGTCGTCCGGCATGGCGCTCCAGAGGCCGTAGCTCAGCCGCGAAGCCACTTCGTAGTCGTCGAGCGGCACCCGGTCCTGCACGGCCTCCGTGCTGCGCTCCACGCGGTAGAGGAAGTGGGGCGACTGGAGAAAGGCTTCAATCACCAGCCGGATGCCACCCTCAAAGGCCGACATGTCCGCGTAGGCCTGCGGCCCCTTGCGGTACAGCCCGAGGTAGCTCTCCACCTCTTCGGGCGTCAGCGGGCGCCGGTGCGCGCGCAGGCCGAAGGACTCCACGAAGGCGCGGGCGCGCTCTTCGTCGGTGGCGGCCGACGGAGGCAGCAGGCGCGCGAGCTTCGTCGCGTCCGTCGTCACCTGGCCGGCGAGCTCCGCGGCGGCGCGCTGGTAGGCGCCCCAGAGGGCCTCGTCGACGGAGAGGGCGCGCGCATCGTTGTCAAAGAGGAAGCCGCTCTGGGCGGGGTCCGCGCGGAAGGTGCCCGCCAGCGTGGTGGGCGGTGCGTCCAGCCTGAGCAGCTCCTGCACGCTGTTCGTCCACTGCACGTGCGTCAGGCGCGCCATCCGCACGGACGGGGCTGGCTTCTCGATGACGGTGGGCGTACCGGGCCCTCCACCGGGGCCCTCCGGGTCGGAGATCATTCCTTCGCAGCCAGCAGCCCCGCTCAAGACCAGCCCGAGCACCACCGGGCGCCACCACCGTCCCCGCTCCGCTGGCTCTCGTGACAACCGTTGTGACCGCATCCTCGGCACGAGCGCCTCCATCATTGGGAGACCTACCAATCGGATGGATTGCGCGTTCCTGTCAATGTATCCGCGACTCGCACGCGCATCCGTCAAATGGCCCGATGACACGGATACTGAAAAACTCGTGTCACACGTGCATGCGTGGTTCATCAGCCCCGACTTTTCGTGCGAGCCTCGCGGAAAGTGTGGAGGGGGCGCCACATGCGAGGGGGACAGACCCCCTCGGTGCGCCGGTGCTACAGCCTCAGATACACGCCGAGCTGACCGCTGAAGTACAGGTCCTTGGCGCCGTCGGCGAAGACCGGGGCTCCCTCCGCGGCGCCGGCGGTGAAGGAGTAGCTCCGCATCTCTCCGCCCAGCCGCAGACCCAGCATGCGCGTCAGGGCGAACTCCACGGCGAGCTCGCCATCGAGTCCGGAGCCGCTCAGCTCCGGGAGGTAGTCGTCCGAGGACAGCTCGCCGCCGCTCAGCACGTGCTGGTAGCCCACGCGCGCGGCGATGGCCCACCGCTCGGTGAGCGCCTTGCGCAGGCCCAGCTCCACGTGCGCGAAGCGGTAGTCCACGTCGGGCAGGGCGAGGGTGCTCGCCGGCGGGAGTTCCACCGCGAAGGAGTGGGTGCCGTACAGCGCGCCCACCGAGACCTCCAGCCACCGCAGCGGCAGGCGGAAGCGCAGGCCTCCCTCCAGCAGCTGCGCCGTGGTGCCGTACTCGGAGCCATCCGGGAGCCGCGACGACAGCCCGAGGGCGCGTGAGCCCCGCACCACGATACCCAGGTTGTGCACCATCCCATCCGTGAAGTGGGAGAGCGGGAAGTAGCTCACCGCGAGGCTCGCCGCCGCGCCACTGTTGAGGTTGTACCCGGGCAGCTCGTTGGCGTTGCTGCCCGAGAAGTTGAAGCGGCGGAACAGCCCCTGTCCGGACAGCAGCGCCTCCAGGATGGGGCCGTCCAGGTTGCGAAGGCCGGCTGCCTTCGGCTCGGACTCCACCGGCGGCTCCTCCTTCTTCACGGTGGGCGGAGGAGGCTTCACCGCCGCCGGGCGCGGTGCCTCCGCGATGGGAGCCGGGGGCGCGACCTCCGGCTCGGAGACCGGCGTCGGAGGCGTGACTGCGGCAGACGGGAGGCTCTTCTCCGGGCCCGCCTTCAGGGCCGCGCCCAGCCTGGGCTCGAGCTCGCGCCGCACGTCGGGGAAGGCGCGGTTGGTGCGGACGTCCCAGCGCTCCTCCGCCAGGAGGGTGCCGTCCTTGCCGGAGTAGGCGCGGACCTCCACGTCCCAGCGCTTCGTCCCCTTCACCGAGGCGAGGATCAGCACGTCCGCGCCAAGCCTCTTCGCCAGCGCCTGCCGCTGCGCATCCGTCTTCGGACCGCCGCGGATGCGCTTCACCTGGGCATCCACCTTCTTCGCGGGCAGCACCTCTCGCCCGCGTCCCTTCTTGCCCAACTCCTGCGTCAGCACCCTGCGCAGCGCATCCGCCTGGCGGCCCTCCGGGCGCAGCACCGCCACCTGGGTCTTCTGCGCCTGCGCCTTCTTCGCCTGCGCGGCCTCGGCCGGGCGGTACGACACGACCATCGCCAGCACCAGCAACACCCATCCCGCGATGCGGCTCACAGGGCCACCTCCTTGGCGCGGACAGACGAGGTGGAAGCGGCCGGGAGGACAGGGACGAAGGGGCGGGAACGCATGGGTGCTCGGCTTCCAGTGACGAGACGGGGGCTGCCTCAGCCTAACGCAATTGAGGGGCCAACATCCCGGAGCTTAGCGCTTATCTCGGTAGGAGCGCGTGGAATCAGGTGATGATGCCCAGCGCGAGGTGCAGCGTTCCGAGGTAGGTGTCTTCGCGCTTCTCCCATCGCACCAGCAGTCGTCGGAAGCGATTCAGCCAGGAGTGGCCGCGCTCCACCGTCGCGCCTTCTGTCGAGCGTGGCTCGTCTGGCTGCTGGAGCGTCACGGCTCCCTCTCGCCGAGTCAGGCCCGGCGAGAGCTGATGATGTCGAGGCAAGTGGCCTGATTACGACCAACCTGGTGGCTCAACAATCCGGCGCGGTACAGTTATCAGTCGTTGTCCGGATGCAGGACTCGTTATTCGACTCACCTTTCGACATGGGGACATCATGAACAAGCAGCTCATCTTCAACCTGCCGGTCAAAAACCTGGACAAATCCAAAGCCTTCTTTTCCGCTCTCGGCTTCAGCTTCAATCCACAATTCAGTAACGAGAGCGCGGCGTTCATGGTCATCGTGGATGTCAGCATTCATGCCATGCTGACGACCGAAGCGTTCTTCAAGACCCTCATCGACAAGCCCGTCGTGCAGGCGAAGGACGCCAACGAGGTCGTCATCTGCCTGAGCTGCGAGAGCCGGGAGGAAGTGGACAGTCTGATCGCCAAGGCCGTCGCCGCCGGCGGCCGCATTCCGCATCCGCCCGAGGACCACGGCTTCATGTATGACCAGGGCTTCGAGGACCTCGACGGCCACCTGTGGAACCTTGTCTGGACGGCGCCGCAGGCTTGATGCGGCCGGCCGGGCCGCTCAGCGCTCGTCCCTGTGCCGAGCGCTTCATTCGCACCCTCGAGGAGCAACGGCTCTGGGTGCGCACCTTCTCCACCGTGGAGGAACTGCGGCGGGCCCTGCTGGACTGGGCCCACCGCTACAATGAGCACTGGCTGCTGGCGCGTCACGACTTCCGCTCGCCGAGTGCCAGCTCCACGCCCAGGACATCCTCCAGCAACTCCCGCACCAGCCGCTTGGACATGCGAAAACGTCCCGTGCATGGGGCGATGAAGCCTGTCAGTCGCGGACCGAAGGTGCCCTCGGGCACGCCCGTCGGCAACGGTGCGCAGCGCCACGTGTTGCAGTCGGCGCACCAGCCCGTGTGCAGCTCGTATTGTGTTACTTCGGGCACGATGCACGGCAACTCCACCACCTGCGTCACCTTGTCCAGCGGCACCAACTCGCGCTTGTGTCCTTTGTGCCCGCGCCGAGCGTGGTGGAGCCCTCCGTTCTCAGCCCAACTGCCCGCTCAGTCAAGCACCATCCCGTGAACGCTTACCATCTATTCACCGACCTGTTCCCTGTATGGGTTGCGCGCCATCTTCAAGTACGGACCGCTCTGGGGAGGAGGGCGCGCGTGGCACCGCATCCGTCGCTGCGATGCCATGCGCTCCCTGGGAGGTCAGGATGAACCCTGACTTGCGAGTTGTTGCCAGCATAAAAATCCATCCATGGCGATGTTTTGTCTGGACATCGCGTAATTCCGTTGCAAGCCGTGTGTGGTGATAGGCTTCAGGTTCGGGCTGAGCCCTCGCGGCCCGTACACCTGGAGATGACATATGGGCTGGCTGGATACGGCATTGTCTGTCACCGCGACGATTGGAAAGATTGCCGGCGCACTGGCGGGTAGTTCGAGCTCCGTTGTCAGTTTTGGTTAGGGCCTGTTCGGATATTAGTTAGCCGAATAGGGAAATGGTCGGGCAACCGAGCAT
>JBKGHI010000174.1:0-18937 GCA_046520405.1 Myxococcus sp. 1LA | reverse complement strand
GGCGTGCGAGGCGTGCGCGTGTTGGAGCTGGAAGCGGAGCCGGGCGGCACGTCCCGCTCCGGGCGTAACGCCGTCTCCGCGTACCCATGGGGCGCGCACTATCTGCCGGCGCCGCTGGAGGACCGGGGCCCTGTCGTCCGGCTGCTGCGGGAGATGGGCGCCGTGGCGGACGTGGATGACTCCGGCCGGCCGCGCTTCGAGGAGTCGCTGCTCATCCATGAACCGGAGGAGCGCTTCTTCTACCGGGGCCACTGGTACGAAGGGCTCTACCTGCACGCGGGGGCCAGCGCGGAGGACCTGGCGGAGCTGCGGCGCTTCGACGCGCGAATGAACGGCTTCGCCGCGGCGCGGGACGCGAGGGGGCGCAGGGCCTTCGCGGTGCCCTCTGGCCTGTCCAGCGACGACGCGGAGTGGACGGCGCTGGACGCGCTGAGCATGGCGGCCTGGCTGGAGCGCGAGGGCTTCCGTTCGCCGCGGCTGAAGTGGGTGGTGGACTACGCGTGCCGGGACGACTTCGGCACCACCTCCGAGCACGTCTCCGCGTGGGCCGGCATCTGGTACTTCACCGCGCGGCAGGACGGGAATGGGGAGCGCAGCGAGGGCTACCTGAGCTGGCCCGAAGGCAACGGCCGGCTGGTGCGGCAGTTGGTGTCGGCCCTGCCGCACGGCGCGGTGGAGCGCAACGTGCTGGTGCACACCGTGGAGCCGGTGGAGGGGGGCTGCCGCGTGGACGCGCTGGAGGCGGGTACGGGCAAGCCCCGGGCCTTCCTGGCGCGGCAGGTGGTGCTGGCGTGCCCGCGCTTCATCGCGGCGCATGTGGTGGCGCCGTGGCGGCGGGAACGGCCGGCGTGGCTGGGTGGCTTCACGTATGGGCCGTGGGTGGTGGCGAACCTGTCGCTGTCCTCGCCGCCGCGCTCGCGGGGCTTTCCGCTGGCCTGGGACAACGTCTTCTATGAGAGCCGCAGCCTGGGCTACGTGGTGTCCACGCACCAGACGCTGCGCCAGGACGAGCAGGGCCCCACGGTGCTCACCTGGTACCTGCCCATGGACGGCGCGGACGTGAAGGCGGAGCGCGAGAAGGCGCTGTCGGCCAGCTACGCGGACTGGGAGGCGCTGGTGATGGCGGACATGCTGCCCGCGCACCCGGGCATCGCCGGGCAGGCTCAGCGGCTGGAAGTCCAGCGCTGGGGCCACGCCATGGTGCGGCCTTCACCGGGCTTCATGTGGGGACCGGCGAAGCAGGCCGCGGCGGAGAGCCTGGGGCGTTCGCTGCACTTCGCGCACTCGGACCTGGGTGGGATGGGGCTCTTCGAGGAAGCGAACTGGTTCGGCGTGCGGGCCGCGGAGCGCGTGCTGGCGGAGCTGGGCCGGCGCGAGGCGAGCTGGCTCTAGCCTCCCAGGGCAGGCCGAAGGGTTGAAGGCGGCCGCGTTCGATTTCACGCGCCGCGAAACTCCCTTCTCAGGCGCCCATGGAGGAATGCACGCGACAGCTCCTGCTGGTGGCACTGTCATTCGCTGTTTCGGGCTGCATGTTCTCCCCGGTCGACGGCGAGTCCGTCGCGTCGACGACCGGAAGCATCAACTTCGCGGGCTACACCAACACGGCGTCCCAGTCCGTGGTGCTGGAGTACGGCACGGGGACGGCGACATGGACGAACGCGGGGAACACGACCACGTCCCCCACGGTCAGCTACACCACGAGCGACGGTGTGGACCTCTATGGCTGGAGCCTCCCGCGTGTGCTCCCCGCGGCGGCCTGGACGCCGGGCACCACGGGCTCTTTCGCGAAGGTCCGCATGCGGGTGCCGGGCGCCGGGACGGGGGGCGCGGACGCCTACATGACGACGTTCCTCTCGGACTGGTCCTCCTGCTACTCGGCCAATCCCGCGCTCGCCAATTTCCTCTCGCGCTGCAAGAGCCCTCGCAGCCCGCAGGCCTATCTACACGCGCGACTTTCCCGCGGGCGTCGACCTGGTCGTCACCAGCCTGCTGTGGACGTCGTCCGGACGCACCGAGGTGCGGGTGAGGAACAACGGACGGCCTGGGACGCTGGGCTCCGTGGAGTGCTCGCGCTTCGGCTCGGCCTCCGTCTTCTACGTCAACGAGGCGATCCTGCCCGGGGAGACGAAGAGCATCTACAACGCGGTGGCGCCCATTGGCACCGTCACCTGCACGGCGATTGGCACCAACGAGAACGGCTCCTCCGAGGCCAACACCAGCAACAACACGCTCAGCCGGTTCTTCTGAGGCGGTGAGTGTCTTCGGCATGCGGTGTCCCGCCTGCTCGTGCCTGCCTGGAGGACAAGGGGCGCTGTTGGGGCGCATGCATATCTCCCTCCTCGAGGAGGCCGCGTGCGTCCGCGCCCGCGCGTCCTCGGGGAGGCCGCACCATGTCGCTCAAGGAATACCCGCCCGGAACCGCGTTCCCCGGCGTCATCGGCCGGACGGATGAGGAGTCCTCGCCCGCCTGGCCCGCGCCGCTGCGCGCGAAGCCGGGGGCACCCAACGTCCTCTTCATCGTCCTGGACGACACCGGCTTCGGCCAGCTCGGTTGTTATGGCTCGCCCATCCGCACGCCGAACCTGGACCGGCTGGCGAAGGGCGGGCTGCTCTACAACAACATGCACACCACCGCGCTCTGCTCGCCCACGCGCTCGTGCATCCTCACCGGCCGCAACCACCACTCCAATGGCATGGCGGCCATCACCGAAATCTCCGTGGGTTACCCCGGCCGCAACGGCAGCATTCCCTTCGAGAACGGCTTCCTCTCGGAGATGCTGGCCGGGCACGGCTACAACACCTACTGCGTGGGCAAGTGGCACCTCACGCCCGCGGAGCAGACGAGCGCCGCCGGGCCCTACTCGCGCTGGCCGCTGGGCCGTGGCTTCGAGCGGTACTACGGCTTCCTCGGCGGAGACACGCACCAGTACTACCCGGACCTCGTGCACGACAATCATCAGGTCCGGCCGCCGAAGACTCCGGAGGAGGGCTACCACCTGACGGAGGACCTGGTGGACCGGGCCATCGGCTTCATCGCCGACTCGAAGCAGGTGGCGCCCGACAAGCCCTTCTTCCTCTACTTCTGCACCGGCGCCATGCACGCGCCCCACCATGTCCCGCGTGAGTGGGTGGACCGGTACAAGGGCCAGTTCGACGACGGCTGGGATGCCTACCGCGAGAAGGTCTTCCAGCGTCAGCTCGCCATGGGCGTGTTGCCTCCGGGCACCCAGTTGTCGCGCCATGACCCGGACGTGCAGGAGTGGGGCAGCCTGTCGCCCGAGGAGCGGCGGCTCTACGCGCGGATGATGGAGGTGTTCGCGGGCTTCCTGGAGCACACGGACCACCACATCGGCCGGCTCATCGAGTCGCTGGAGGCGAGCGGCGAGCTGGAGAACACGCTCATCATGGTCATCTCCGACAACGGCGCCAGTCCGGAGGGCGGCCTGCATGGCTCCGTCAATGAGCTGAAGTTCTTCAACAACACGCCGGAGTCGCTGGAGCAGAACCTGGCGGCGATGGACGAGCTGGGCGGCCCGCGCCACTTCAACCACTACCCTTGGGGCTGGGCCTGGGCGGGCAACACGCCCTTCAAGCGGTGGAAGCGCGAGACGTACCGGGGCGGCACCACCGACCCGTTCATCGTCCACTGGCCTCGCGGCATCCATGCGCGAGGAGAGATTCGCGCGCAGTACTGCCACGCCATCGACATGGTGCCCACGGTGCTGGACTGCCTGGGCCTCGAAGCGCCGACGGAGATTCGCGGTGTCACGCAGTCGCCCATCGAAGGCGTGAGCTTCAAGCACACCTTCCGCGATGCGGACGCGGAGAGCCGGCATCACACGCAGTACTTCGAGATGTTCAGCCACCGGGCGCTCTACCACGACGGGTGGCGGGCCGTGTGTCCGTTCCCCGGGCCGTCCTTCACGGAGTCGAAGGAGCCGTTCGGCATGCTGAAGCTCACCGAGGCGAAGCTGCGTGAGCTCGATACGGAGGGCTGGGAGCTGTACCACGTGGCGGAGGACTGCTCGGAGACACGCAACGTGGCCGCGCAGGAGCATGACAAGCTCATCGAGCTGATTGCCCGTTGGTACGTCGAAGCGGGCCGGTACAACGTGCTCCCGTTGATAACGCCGTCCCGCGAGCTCTTCGCCGTGGAGCGGCCACAGATTTCGCGAGAGCGGGAGCGCTACGTCTACCGGCCCAACACCTCACCCGCGCCGGAGAACGTGGCGGTGCACGTCCTCAACCGCGCGCACGCCATCACCGCGCGGGTGGACGTGGAGGACGGCGTGGAGGGCGTGCTGCTCTGCCATGGTGGATTGACGGGTGGGTACTCGCTCTTCATCAAGGACCGCAAGCTGCACTACGTCTACAACTTCGTGGGAGAGAAGGAGTTCCACCTCGAATCCGCCGTGGACGTGCCCAAGGGCCACGCGGAGCTGCGCTTCGAGTTCCATCCCACGGGGACCCCGGACCTGCCCGCGGGCCGGGGCGCTCCGGGACGAGGTCGCCTCTTCATCAATGGTGACCTGGTGGCCCAGAGCGACATCTCGGAGACGATGCCGCTGCTCATCAGCCTGGGCGAAGGGCTGACGTGTGGCCGTGATGAGAACTCGCCGGTGAGTCAGCAGTACCAACCGCCCTTCGCGTTCAAGGGCGGGACGCTGACGGAGGTGGTGGTGGACGTGTCGGGCGAGCACGTCCACGACGCTGTCACGGAGTCGAATACGGCCATGGCGCGGCAGTAGGTACGTGGAGGGCGGAAGGGCCTGGTGCGACGGTGACGATGATGATGTCGGTGCGCCGTCCCAGGGCGAGCAGTTCGGCGGGTCCAGGCACCACCGGATGCCGCGAGCCTCCGCCTCCAACGCCCTCGGGAAAGTACAGCGCTCGTTCCGCCTCCACGTAGAGGACGGGGGCCTTGCTTCCTCGGGCCTCGATGCCAGGAGGCGCGAAGACCTCGACGCCGTGGGCCGTGGGCTCGGGTGGCGGCGGATGACACCCCGGGGCCACTGAGGACAGGGCGAACAGAAGGAACAGCCAACGGCGCATGACGGACTCCTGGCCTCGGCCTGGAGGCCGGGCGTTTGAAAGGGGTTCATGGCGGACGCGCGACGCGTCCGCGGCTCAGGGCGGCCGGGTGACGTCGCAGCGCGCGTTGGCGCCGCGGGAGAGGTCCTCGGCCACCGAGCGCAGCAGCACGGAACCTGTGAGCGTGGCGCCTTCGTCGTCAGGCGCCTGCTTCCCCTGGGTGAGCCACGCGGCCACGCGGCCCAGGCTCGCGGCCGTCACGACCTGTAGACGGACGTTGATGCGCACCTGGAATCGTTCGCCCGGCTCGGGCCGTTCTTCCAGGGACCACGCCACGCGCTCCAGTGTCAGCGCGGACGGGCCTTCCGGTAGCGAACGTCCATCCAGCACGTAGGCGCCCTTGGAGAACGCGAGCACCTGCGTCACCCGGGCGGTGTCCACTCGCTCGTCGAACCAGACGCTGTTGCGCCGCCAGAGCGTCAGCTCCACCTCCAGCTTCCCCGCCATGCCCAACCGCACCAGCCGGTCCAGTTCGGGGGAGATGAAGTCGAAGGCCTCGGAGCGGACCATGACGCGCCGCCCGGACAGGGTGGCGGTGCAGGTGGCCCGCGGTTCTTCTGCATGGACGGTGGGCGCGTACAGGCTCGCCACGGCGACCAGCGCCGTGCCGAGCCTGCGTCCCACGCGTGTGAGCGGCCAGTCCATGCGTCTCTAGAAGGTCCGCTGGAAGAGGAGCCGCGCCTCGGGCGTGGCGGTGGCGCGCTCATCCGTGCGCCACGCCACGTCGAAGCGCACGTCGTCGCCCAGGTGGAGGCTGGCGCCCAGGCCGAGTCGCGCGTCCGTCCAGGCGTCATCCGTCCGCACCGTGCCCAGGTCCGCGAAGACGCCCAGGGCGCTCCAGCGGTACTCCGCGGTGGTGAGGACGGACACGTCGCCGCGGTACTCCTTGAAGCCGTAGCCGCGCAGCGCCGTCCACCCGCCCAGCGCCTCGCGCTTCTGTTCGGGCAGGTGGCTGCCGCCCGCGCTGCGCACGCGCAGCGACAGGCCGGTGTCCCAACCGGTGGGCACCTCCAGCGCGATGTCGCTCACCAGCTTCCAGAAGCGCGTGTCGGCGCCCTCGCTCCCGGGGCCGGTGCCCACCTCCAGCGTGAGCAGGCCTCGCAGTGAGGCGCGACTCTCCCAGTCGCCGTCCCGGTCGAAGAGCGACGTCTCCGGCGTGCGGAACAGCGAGCCCACGGACGCGGCGGCGGGCACGTTGCTGGCGTACTCCATGCGCACCACCACGGAGTTGAAGCGGCCCTCGGTGACGGGGGAGTTGGTGAAGGGCGCCGAGTCGTTCCGGAACAGGGAGAAGGGCGGCGTGAAGCTGCGCATCGACTCGTAGCGGTCGGTGCGGTACTCGACGCCCGCGAGCCAGTCCTCCGCCCAGCGCCAGGTGGCGAAGGCCGTGAGGCCCTTGCGGCGGAAGTATTCGCGGTCCGGCCGGTTGATGAGGGCCGAGTAGAGCGACGAGTCGATGTCGCCCATCCGCCACCGGTCCAGCGTGTCGGTGAAGTCGTAGACCTGCGCGCCCAGTTCGGCGAGCCCCACCTTCGGCACATGGAGCTTCGCGCCGCCGAGCATGTTGACCCGGCGCTGGCGCCGCGTGCCTTCCGGGTCATCCGGCAGGTACTGACCGCCCCACCGCAGCGGGATGGTGAGCGCGCCATCCACGGTGGCGTGCACGCGGTCCTTCGCGTCCCAGATGCGCAGCCGGCCCGCGAGGCCCGGCGAGAAGCCCGTCACCTGCGTGTGCATCGGGAGCAGGTCCACGTCGAAGTCCGGCCGCCGCGGGCGCAGGTGCACCACCAGCTTCTTGCCCTCGAGCGTGATGCTGTCGGCCGACTCCACGTCATCCCACCAGTCGGCGAACTGCTTCCAGTTCAGCTCGAACTCCACCTGCTCCCGGTGGCGGGGCTTCGCGCGCGGCAGCTCCTGCGTGTGGTAGGCGCGGGTGCCGTCCGGCTCGCGCGTTTCGATGATGCGGGTGCGCTGGGCGCGCTTGGCCTCGGCGTCATCCACGTCCGCGGGCTCCAGGAAGGGGAGCCGGGACTCCAGCCGCTTCACGGCGCGCTTCGCATCGCTGCGGAGGAACACGGTGCCGGGCTTCAGGTCCAGCGCGTCCTGGACCCGCGCGGCCATGTCCGCTTCCACGCCGCGCACCTCGACGGACTCGAGCCGGCCCTCATCCACCGTCACCACCAGCTTGCCGTCCGGCGACCACACCGCGGACAGGCTCGCGAGCATGTAGCCGTCGTCGCGCAGGCGCTTCAGCGTGCGCTCCAGTCCGTGCGTCACGCCGCCCAGGAGGATGCCGGGATGCAGCGTGCCGCGCTCCAGGCGGGCCACCCAGTCACGCGGCGGGTATCGCTGCGGGCAGGGGCGGACGATGGAGAGCGTGCCGCGACGCGAGTCCACGCGCAGCGTGGCGGTGAAGGACTCGTCGTCGTCCTCGTCCTCGGTGGGGACGTGGTGGGGGAGCCGCAGCAACTCGTCGAGAATCTCGGAGGACTGCAGGTCCTGGAGCCCGTCCACCTCCACGGCGGTGACGACGGGGTTCTCTTCCAGGTGGACTTCGAGGACCGCGGGTTGCGGCGCCTCGACCACGCGCACGCGCGGCTCCACGCGGGCGAACAGGCCCGAGCGGGCGAGCCGACGGAGGAACAGGTGGACTTCGCTGCCGCTCAGCAGCTCCTGCGTGTCCGCGCGAGGCGCGCCGATGTAGGCCCGCACCTGCGCATCCGTCAGCCAGTGGAGCCCGTGCAGCTCGATGCGGCCGGGCGTGAGCTGGCGCCCGTCCACGGTGAGCTGGAGCGGGGACAGCACGCCGCGCTCGTCCGGGCCTTCTTCGTCCTCGTCATCGAAGTCGTCGGGGCACGTCTTCCGCCGCTCATGTCGGGACTCCTCGCGGTCCTGGGCCGTCGTCGGGCCGTCCTCGCGGGAGTCCTGTGCCGGCGAAGGCGTCGCGCTGAGCGGCGTCACCTGGGCGTTCGTGGGGGGCTGCACGGCGGGCCGTGCGTCGTCCGGCGCCACGCTCGGCGTGGCGGGCTGCGTGACGGGCTGTGCGTCCTCCGGTGCGGCGTTCGGCGTGGAGGGCGCAGGCGTGACGGGGGATGCCTCAGCAGGAGGCGTGGAAGCACCGGTTGCCGCCGGCTGCGCGGGCTGCGCGAGCGCGGTGGCGGTGAGGAAGCAAACGAGGAGCGCGAAGCGGTTCATGCACGCAGGGAGAGCACGTGCCGTTCCAGCCAGAGGGTCGGGGCAAGTGCTCGAAAGGACGAGGACCGGGCAGCCGCGTCGATGTCAGGGATACATCCGGATGTGAAACCGTGATGTGATACTGACATCGTGCGCGGCGATTGCACGCGGCTCTGAGACGGCGTGCCTCCGTCCCTGCGGCGTCAGATGAGGTCCGGTGTCGGACCTCTCGGGCTTCAGGAGGTCCGGCCGGTGTATTCGCCCTGGTGCTGCTCCCACCAGGACAGCCAGTCACGCCGGGTGGCGTCGAGCTTCCCCACCACGCCATCACCAAAGGTGTCGACGCCGGTGATGCGGCGCAGGGCGGCGCCCCAGAAGAGGCTGCCTTCGCGGTACCGCTCGATGATGAGCGGCACGGCGGGCCGTCCCAGCGCCACGAGCGCCTCGAAGGCGGGGTGGTTCAGGAAGACATATGGGTTGGACGCCTCGCGGTGCGCGGCGCAGTGTGCTTCCCACTCCTGGGCGAGCCGGTCGAAGCGGGCGGCGACATCACTCATGAGGCATTCACCGGGGACTGGCGGGGGCGCACGTAGACGCGCACCGGCTCACCATACGAAGGACCGGTGAGGTCGTCAGCGCTGTTGTGCCGGATGAGGGGCTGGGTGCCAATCTTGCTCGTGAAGCGGCCCTGCTCGTCCATCAGCGCGCCGTGGGTCACCTCGAGCGGGCCCGTGCCGCTCCTCGGCTTGATGCCGTAGATGACGACCTTCTCCATGATGGGGTCGTGGCTGAGGTCCACGGTGTCCAGGGGCTTGAAGCCCTTGTCCGCGTACAGCTTGTCGAAGTCCTCCACCTTCGTCCCCGGCCACACCCATTCGTCGCGGACGCCCACGGTCCAGGCGATGCAGTTGTAGCGCTGCGTGGAGGGGCCGATGCCCACGAACTTCTCCTCGGTGAGGTTGGGGAAGCTCTTGCTGCGGAGCATCTCCGCCTTCCAGGACGGGTCCGCGTCGTCGCGGGCGGTGCCGATGTCGAACTGGAAGTTCTGCCCGAAGGACGAGTCCCAGCCCGTGGCGCCTTCCCCCTGGCCCTTGAACCAGAGCGACATCTCCGTCGCCTCCAGGGGAATCTTGAGCGAGGGCATGAACATCGCGCCCGGCTTGCCCTCCGCGTCCGGCGTCACCGTGAGCGGCACGTCGATGGGCGGCTCGCCGTTGAAGGACACGGAGGCCACCACGTCTGACGGCATCTTGCCGATGAGCTCGGCGAGCCGGTCCTTGTCGTACGCAATCTTCAGCGTGTCGCCCGCGCGCAGCGAGCCCTCCACCGTCGTCTTCCAGTCCTCCGAGAAGACCACCGTGGCCGCTTCCGGCGGCGCCACCGCGGCGTCGTAGCTGGGGTCCCACTGGTTGCTGACCCGGCCGCTCGCGTCCGTGGTCCGGATGGACATGCGCACCAGGCCGAAGGCGTCCTGGGGCAACTCGAACGTCGCCGGAATCGTGTTCAGCTTGCCGGTGGCCGGGTCGCGAGTGCCGTCGGAGAGGGGCACGGCCGTCTCGGTGCCGCCCGGCACCATGCGCCACACCAGCTCCAGCTTCTCCGTCGACTTCATGACGCGCGACGGGTCCATCGTCACCGTCAGCGGCTTGCCCGCCTCGGCGTGGAAGGAGGGGCCTCGGCCGCTGCCTGGAGGAAGCGCGACGCTGCCCTGGCCTTCCACGAAGGCCGTTCCACCGCGCTTGCCGTTGGCGCCGAAGTGCGCCGCGTAACCCGTGGCCGCGTGGACCTGCGGCTGGAGGTCCGCCGCCTTCGAGGGCGGCAGCTCCACGCGGGCCGCCTGGGCGCTCGTCCCCGTCAGCAGGGTGGCCTTCCGGGCGCCGCCGCGCGTTTCGAACTGGTCGACCTGGGCCTTGGCCGCGGGCGCCCTGCGCGGTGGCGCGTCCGGCGCGCTCACGCTCCTGCGCGGTGGCCGCGGGCGTCGGGGTGGGGGGAACGAAGGCGGAGCGGCCGATGCGGTTCGACATGGGGACAGCACTCCCGGTGGGGTAGCCCTGGGGTGGGCGGGGGCCCGGGCTCTATTATCGCGCGGGAATTTCCGGGGTTGCGTCGACACCCTGCGCGTGGCTTCAGGTGACGGGGAGTCCGAGCGCCTTGATGCGCCGGTAGAGGTTCCCCCGGTCCACCTGCAACAGCCGCGCGGCGCCGGCAATGCTTTCGCCTTCCAGGAGCGCCGCGCGGATCAGCTCGCGTTCAAAATCCTCCACATGCTCGCGGTAGCTCTTCTGGCCCAGGGAGGGGCGGGCGGCCGCGGCGGCGGCTTGGGGCGCGGAGACGAGCTCCGGCCCGAGCGTGAGCGGGCCCTCGCCCCGGAGCAGGTTGAGGCGCTCGATGAGGTTGCGCAGCTCGCGCACGTTCCCCGGCCATGGATAGGCGCGGAGGGCGGCCTCCGCGCCGGGGGCGAGCACGAGGGGGGCCTGGGAGCCGCCGAACTCGGCCGCGAAGGCGCGCGCGAGGGGGAGCAGGTCCTCCGGGCGCTCGCGCAGGGGCGGCACCTGGAGCGGCATCACGTTGAGGCGGAAGTAGAGGTCCTGACGGAAGCGGCCCTCCTTCACCGCGCGGGCGAGGTCCTGGTGCGTGGCCGCGACGACGCGCGCATCCACCGGCACGGGCAGGTTGCCGCCCAGCCGCTCCACTTCCTTCGTCTCCAGGACGCGCAGCAGCTTGGCCTGGAGCTCCAGCGGCATGTCGCCCAGCTCGTCGAGGAACAGCGTGCCGCCGTGCGCCTGTTCGATGCGGCCCGCGCGCCGGGACAGCGCGCCGGAGAAGGCGCCCTTCTCATGGCCGAACAGCTCGCTCTCCAGCAGGGTGGAGGGGATGGCCGCGCAGTTGACGGCGACGAGCCGGCCCTTGCGCCCCGATGCGAGGTGCAGCGCCCGCGCGACGCGCTCCTTGCCCGTGCCTGTCTCTCCCGTGATGAGGATGGCGGTGTCGCTGGGGCCCACGCGCGCGATGAGCTGACGCAGCGACGCCATGCTGGGGCTGTCACCCACCAGATGGCCAGGGCGGGCCAGCGCGTCCAGCAGACGCTCTCGCTCTTCCTGGAGCGAGCCCAGCGCGAGCGCGTTCCGTATCGCGGTGAGCAGGCGCTCGGGGGAGGGCGGCTTCTCCACGAAGTCCGTAGCGCCCAGCCGCAAGGCCTGCACTGCCTCGGCGGGGGACGCCTCGCCGGACAACACCACCACGGGCGCGGGAAGAGGCCGGGGCAGCCGCGCGAGCAGTTCGAGCCCCGTCTCGCCCGGCATGCGCAGGTCGAGCAGCATCATCGCTGGAGGGCCTTCGGGCGCGTCGAGCACCTGGGTGGCCTCCGAAGCGGAGCGGGCCTCCACGGGCGTGAAGCCTTCGTCGCTCAAGAGGCCGCGCAGGGCCTTGAGGACACCGGAATCATCATCGACGACGAGGATGCGAGGACCGGGCTTCATGCGGAGGCGGGCGGGGTGAGGGGCAGTTCCACGCGCGCGAGCGTACCGCCCCCGGGCGCCGGTTCCAGGCGCAGGCTTCCGCCGTGCTCGTGGACGATTTTCTGGGAGATGGGCAGGCCCAGTCCGCTGCCGCCGGGCTTCGTGCTGAAGAGGCCACGGGTGAGCTCCGGGCCTTCGAGCACGGTGGAAACGCCGCTGCCTCCATCCGCCACGGTGACGCGCACGGTGCCCGGTTGGGGCGACTCCAGCGTGACGTGGACGGGCGCGGCGCTGGCGGACGACGCCTCGGTGGCGTTCTTCACCAGGTTGCCGAAGAGGCGGCGCAGGCCATCCGGGTCCGCGCGCAGCGTGGCCTCCGCGCCGGGGCGCAGCTCCACGGGGACGGGGGAGGTGCCCGCGTACAACGTGCATACTTCGGCGAGCAGCGGGCGCAGGGGCACGTCCTGGAAGCGCGGGGCGGGTAGGCGCGCGAAGGTGGAGAAGCTCTGGGTCATCCGCATCAGCAGGTCCACCTCTTCCTGGAGGAGGGCCACTGCCTCGGTGATGCGGGTGCTGTCGTGGGGCGTGGGCACATCCGTCCGGGTCAGACGCGCGAGCGACAGCTTCATTGCGGTGAGGGGATTCTTCAGCTCGTGGGCGAGCGCGCGGGCCACGTCCTGCCAGGCGGCAATCTGCTCGGCGGACTTGAGGCGCTCGCGCTGCGACAGCAGCTCCTGGCCCATGCGGTTGAACTGGCCCAGGAGGAACTGGAGTTCGTCGCGCGGAGGCTCGGGGGCGGACAGTCGCACGGAGAGGTCCCCGCGCGCATAGGCCCACATGCCCTCGGTGAGGGTGCGCACCGGACGCGTGAGGGCCCGGCCGAGCAGCACCGCCGCCACCGTCAACGCGGCGCCGGAGACGAGCACCAGCCCGGTGATGAACGCGGGCACGCGGCGCACCAAGGCACGCCGCGCCAGCTCCGCCTGCGCCAGGTTGAGCCGCGCCTCGTTGAGCGAGTCCTGCGGCAGCTCGCGCCGCGTCAGCTCCGCGGCGACCTCCTCCAGCACGCCCTCCACCGGAGCGATGGACACCGACAGCACGCGCTCCAGCGCGTCCTGCGCCAGCACGCCCAGCAGCACCAGTGGCACCCACCCGGCGAGCAGCATCACCGCCAGCAGCCTGCGCCGGAAGCGCGGCGGTGGCAGCGGAACGTCCACGGCGTGTCCAACGCCCACCTTGTCACCGTGCGTGCGGGCCTCTGTGGGCGCGGCGGCGTGCATGGACCGGTTCATACCGCATCCGGGCACGGGCTCGGTGCCAAGTCCCGTGCACTGGCCTGGTGCCGAGTCCCGTGCACTGGCCTGGTGCCGAGTCCCGTACACGGGCCCGGTGCCGAGTCCCGGGTGCGGCGACTCTGGTAGGCTGCATGGCCCTGATGCCTCGTCTCCTCGCGCCCTCCCAGGGCTGGCTGTTCAGCCCGGGAGTGGACCTGTCCGTCTTCGCTGGCAGCGCGCTCGTCTCCGTGGCCTTCGTGCTCGCCGCGCCCTGGCTCGGCGTGGCGGGGGACTCGCCGTTGTGGGCGTGGCTCCTCTTCGTCGTCTGCGTGGACGTGGCCCACGTCTGGTCCACGCTGTTCCGCACCTACCTGGACCCGGCGGAGCTGCGGGAGCGGCCCGGGCTCTACCTGGGCGCGCCGTTGGCCGCCTATGTGGCGGGCGTGCTCGCGTACCTGGTGTCGCCGGGCACGTTCTGGTCGCTGTTCGCCTACGTCGCGCTCAGCCACTTCGTGCGGCAGCAGTACGGCTGGGTGGCGTTGTACGGCCGCAAGGCGCGCGTCTCGCCGCTGGAGCGGCGCCTGGATGCCGCGGCCATCTACGCCGCCACGCTGGGCCCGGTCGTCTGGTGGCACGCGAACCTGCCTCGCGACTTCTGGTGGTTCGTGCCCGGCGACTTCCTGGCGGGCCTGCCGTCCTGGGTGGGCACCGTGGGGCTGGGGCTCCACGCCGTCGTGCTCATCGCGTGGGCTGGTTTCCAGGCCGCGCGCGTGGTGCGCGGTGAGGGCGTGCAGGCGGGCAAGGTGCTGCTGGTGGTGGCGACGTGGGTGGCGTGGTTCGGCGGCATCGTCGTCGCGCGGGACGACTTCACGTTCACGGTGATGAACGTCGTGCTGCACGGCGTGCCCTACTTCGCGCTGCTCTTCCGCTACGCGCGCGGGCGTCAGGCGGAAGGGGGCTACGGCGCGGGGGCGGCGCTGCTGCGCGCGGGGCTGCCGGGCTTCCTGCTGTTCCTGGTGGCGCTGGCGCTGGCCGAGGAGTTCCTCTGGGACCAGGCCGTGTGGCGCGAGCATGGCGCGCTCTTCGGCCAGAGCCCCGTGACGCTGCCCCCGGACGTGCTGGCGCTCGTAGTGCCGCTGCTTGCGTTGCCACAGGCCACGCACTACGTGCTGGATGCCTTCGTGTGGAAGCCGGGCCGGCAGCCCGCGTTGTTGTCTCGCCTGGGCTGGGCACCGCCGTCCACCCGACACCAGGGGCCATCTTCTGGCCTGACGCCCATTTCGACCATGGCCATTCCTGCTCGGAGTGACTAATGCAGTAGGGGCCTATGTCCCGACTCCTACTCGTCTCGAATCGGCTTCCTGTCACCGTCAAGGTGGAGAAGGACACTGTCTCCGTGGTCCGCAGCGCGGGAGGTCTGGCCACCGGCCTTCGCCGTCCGCACGAACGCTCGGGTGGGCTGTGGATTGGCTGGCCCGGGGATGTCTCCCGTCTGACGGAAAGCCAACGTGCTCGCGTGGACGAACAGCTCGCGGAGCAGCGCTGCGTGCCGCTGACGCTGTCCGCCAGCGAGGTGAGCCGCTACTACGAGGGCTACTCCAACCGCGTGTTGTGGCCGCTGTGCCACTACATGCTGGACCGCATTCCGCGCCAGGACCGGGACTGGGAGGTGTACCGCAAGGTCAACGAGCGCTTCGCGGACCTGGTGGCGAAGCACTACCAGCCCGGGGACACCATCTGGGTGCATGACTACCAGTTGATGCTGGTTCCCGGCATGCTGCGCCAGCGCCTGCCCGGCGCGCGCATCGGTTACTTCCACCACATCCCGTTCCCCTCGTCGGAAATCTTCAGCACGCTGCCGCGCCGGCATGAGCTGCTGAAGGGGCTGCTGGGCGCGGACCTCATCGGCTTCCACACCGTCAGCTACGTGCGGCACTTCTCCGGCGCGCTGCTGCGGCACCTGGGGTTGGACACGGACATCGACCGGGTCATCTGGGAGGGCCGCGACGTGCGCGTGGGGGCCTTCCCCATGGGCATCGACGCGGCGGCCTTCGAGTCGATTGCGAGCGAGCCCGGCATGTTGGACGAGGTGGCCAACCTGCGCCGGTCCGCGGAAGGCCAGCGCATCCTGCTGGGCATTGACAGGCTGGACTACACCAAGGGCATTCCACGGCGGCTCCTGGCGGTGCAGCGCGTGCTGGAGCGCACGCCCGCCTGGCGTGGCCGCCTGCGCTTCATCCAGGTGGCGGTGCCCAGCCGCACCCAGGTGGAGGCGTACGCCAACTACCGCGAGCTGGTGGACGAGCTGGTGGGGCGCATCAACGGGACGTACGGCACGGTGCACAACGTGCCCGTGCACTACCTCTACCGCTCGTTCAACGAGCGTCAGCTCGTGGGGTTGTACCGGGGCGCGGACGTGATGCTCGTCACGCCGGTGCGGGACGGGATGAACCTGGTGGCCAAGGAGTTCTGCGCCGCGCGGCCGGACGACGACGGCGTGCTGGTGCTCAGCGAGTTCGCGGGCGCCGCCGCGGAGCTGGGGGGCGCGCTCATCGTCAACCCCTACGACGTGGAGGCCATGGCGGACGCCATCGAGAAGGCGCTGGGCATGGCGGAGGAGGACCGCCGCACGCGCATGCGCACGCTGCGAAAGCAGGTGAAGTCGCGGGACGTGCATTGGTGGACGTCCTCCTTCCTCGACCGGCTCCAGTCCCTGCCGCCGGTGGCCGCGCGCGCCGAGGCGGGCGCCTCCGAGGCGCTGGCGCAGATGAAGCAGGCGGAGCGGCTGCAACTGCTGCTCGACTACGACGGCACCCTGGTGGGCTACGCGCCCCGGCCGGAGCTGGCCGCGCCGGACGCGGCGCTGAAGGCGCTGCTGGCGAAGCTGGTGGCCCGGCCGGCACCTCGGTGAGCATCGTCAGCGGCCGGCCCAAGGAGACGCTGGAGGAATGGCTGGGGGACCTGGCCATGGGCCTGTACGCCGAGCACGGCCTGTGGTCCCGCCGCGCGCCCGGAGAGACGTGGCGGATGCTGGAGGGCGTGACGTTCGACTGGAAGGAGCGCGTGCGCCCCGAACTGGAGGCCTTCTCCGCGCGTGTGCCGGGCTCCTTCGTGGAGGAGAAGACGGCCTCGCTGGCCTGGCACTACCGGCTGGTGGACGCGGAGTTCGGCGCCCTGCAGTCCCGCGAGCTGCGGCTCTACCTGGCGGAGAAGTTCGCCGGGCAGTCCATGGACATCCTCCCCGGGGACAAGGTGGTGGAGATTCGTCCCCAGGGCGTGCACAAGGGCCGCGTGGTGGGCGCGGCGACGCAGGGCGCGGCGCCCGGGACGCGGGTGGTGGCCATTGGCGATGACCGCACGGACGAGGACCTCTTCGCGTCCATCCCCTCCGGCGGGCTCACCATCCACGCGGGCAACAAGCCCACGCGCGCGGCCTTTCGCGTGAAGGGACCGGACGAGGTCCGGGCGCTGCTGGCCGGGCTGCTCGAATCGTGAGCAGCGCCGCGGCCCTCGCGCCCGCCGTGGAGCCGGCGGGCGCGGGCCTTCCCACGCGTGTTACGGCGTGGAGGACGCGGTGCGGTTCTCCGCGTTCTGGATGAACACCCGGCGGCCGAAGGCGCGGTCCACGCGGCCGAGGAAGTCTCGGAACGCCGGGTAGTCGTCCGCGGACACGCGCGCGGTGGTGAGCGCCACCTCGCCCTCCGCCACCAGCTTGCCGCCCTCCAGGCGGTAGTTCAGCTTGATGTGGCCGAACTTCGTCGTCTCCTCCACCGCCTGGGGCAGCTCCGCCACCGTCCAGCCGGCGGGCAGCGCGTAGCGCAGGAGGAAGCCGTTGGTCCACGGGCTGGACATCACCAGGTCGAAGCGGCGCTGGGCCAGCGAGGCGTAGGCCTGCTGATAGGTGCGGCCGGTGCCGAAGGGCAGGAAGCGCATGCCATTGGGCATCACCTCCGAGTAGCGCGGGATGCTCATCTTGAAGTCCAGCGCCACGTTGTCATCCAGGCGGGTGGTGTCGCTCAGCTTCACCTCGTGCACGGTGAGGCCGGGGAAGCTCTGCGCCCAGGCGCGCTCGAAGGTGGACTTGCGCGTGGCCTCCGGCCGGTAGGCGCGGCGGTAGTCGGGCGCGTGCTGCCCGCCCACGGTGCTGGCGCCGGTGATTTCGGCGCCGCCGTCCGCGCGGAGCGTCACGTCCAGGGAGATGCGCGTGGCGTTGTCCGCGGCCTTCGCCTCCGGCGTGGTGAGGAAGGTGCTCTTGCCGTTGGGCTCCACCACCAGCACGTTGGCCACCCGGTCCGCGCTGGGCAGCTCGTTGGCGCCGTGGAACTCCGCGGTGCCGTCCAGGTACAGGTCGAACTTGGGCACGTAGGCGATGGCGTGGTTGAAGGCCGCCAGGCTCGCCGGCTCCTCGCCAATGGCGCCCAGGTTGCGCATGCGCAGCAGCACCAGCCGGCTCTCCACGCCCGCCACCTGGAGCATGGAGTGGATGAGGCTCGCCTTGTCCTTGCAGTCGCCGAAGCGGCGCGCCAGCACGCGGTCCACGCGGTAGGGCTTGAAGCCGTGGATGCCGAACTCCAGCGCCACGTAGCGCGTGTTGGTCACCACGAAGTTGTAGATGGCGCGCACCACCGCCAGCTCATTCTTGCGGTCCACGCCCTGGAGGACCTGGTCCACCGTCTGGCGCAGCTCCGCGTTGGGCTGGAGCTGGTCCCTCACCAGGCCCCACCAGTAGCGGCCCACCTGGTCCCACGTCTGGTACGTGGACACGTGGAGGTTCTGCGCCACCTCCGCCCAGCCGGGCATGCCGGGCTCCGGCACCACCTTGGCGACGTGCTTGGAGCTCCAGCGGTACAGCACGCGGCCGCCGTCCAGCGACTCCTGCGCGCTCTCCAGGCCGGTCAGCTTGCTCTTGTTCCAGTACAGGGGCCGCGCCTGCGGCATGTCCACCAGGTACTGGAAGCGCACCTTCGGGTAGACGCCCTGCACGCTCTCCACGTCACCCCAGTAGTCCGACAGGAGGTTGTCCTGCGCGGTGTCGTCCAGGCGGTACGTCAGCTCCAGCGTGTCGCCCGCCGCCAGCGAGGGGAAGGAGAGAATCTTGGCGCGGGCGTCGTAGTACATGCCCGTCCACGGCTCGTTGATGTTGCGGTCGTTCTCGCCGTAGCTCTCCACCACGGAGCCATCCGCCTTGATGACGCGGGCGCGCAGCACGCGCACCTCCTGGCGGTCTGGCGAGTAGGTGACGGGCATGGTGCGGAACGCGTCCACGCCGCGCGCGTTGTAGACCTTGACCACCATCTGGTGCAGGCGGCTGGACAGGCCGCTCTGCTGGACGCGCACGTAGGTGTTGTCCACCAGGTAGAGGGCGTCCTCGTGGACGTAGGCCTCCGACTCCTTGGCCAGCGGCTGGGCGTCCACCAGGTACTGCATGCCGGCGCCGGTGCTCTCGCCCTTGAGGGCGCGCAGGGCTTCCTTCAGGCCCGGATTCTGCGGGCGCAGCACGAGCGAGCGCTCGAAGGAGGCCAGCGCCGGCTCACGGCGGCCCGCGGCCAGCAGGGCGCGGCCCTCGCGCTCGTACACCTCCGGCTCGTCCGGAGACAGCTCGCGGGCCTCGGCGAAGAGGGCGGAGGCCTCCTCCACCGCGCCGTTGCTGGCCTTCAGCTCCGCCAGCCGCACGCGCGAGCCGTTGTCGAAGGGGTTGAGCTTCACCAACTGGGCGTACTCGCGCTGGGCGGAGTCCACCTGCCCGGCCTCCGCCAGCATCGTGGCCAGCATGTGGCGCGTGCTGGTGTCGTCGAAGCGGAGCGCCAGCACCACGCGCATCCGGTCCATGGCCTCGCGGCTGCGGTCGAGCTGCCGGGACACCTGTGCCGCGGCGCGCACCGCGCGGGCGCGCGGGGCTGCAGGCGGAAGGTCTCCTCCACCAGGGCGTGGGCCCGGGGG
>JBKGHI010000173.1:0-19023 GCA_046520405.1 Myxococcus sp. 1LA | reverse complement strand
CCAACGGCCCGGGCGTGCTGGGCCGCGAGCGCGCCGCCGCCCTGCTCCGCCCCGCGCCCCTCAAGGACGTGCTGGCGCTGCTCACCGCCGACAAGAAGGCCGGCGCCAAGGGCGAGCTGCGCATGGTGCTGCTGACGGCCATTGGCACCTCCGAGGTGCGTGACGTGGAGGAGAAGAGCTGGCGCGCGCTGTTGCCCGCGTGGATGAAGGGGGTGCGCCCATGAGCTCGGCGAAGGCATCCCGCATTCTCGTGGACCCCTCCGGGCTTCACGCCGCGGCCCTCACCCCGCCGGTGTCCAAGTCGGACGCGCAACGGGCGCTGGTGCTGGGACACCTCACGGGCTCGTGGCCGCTGCCCTCGGTGCAGGCCGAGGCGGACGAGGACCTCCCCGCCGACGTGCGGGTGCTGCGCCGGGGCGTCGAGGCCCTGCGCCTGCCACCGGACGCCGTGCGCGACATCGACTGCGCGGACGGCGGCGCCCCCTTCCGCATCCTGGTCACCCAGGCGGCGGTGACGCCCGGCGCGCAGGCGCGCTTCACCGGCACGCCGCGCCTGGGCGAGCGTCCCCACGGCCCGCTCTTCACGTCCCTGGCGCGAGGCCCTGGGTCCGGCGGGCCTCACGCTCACCGAGGGCTCGCCCTGGCCGGTGGAGCTGCGCGCGCCGCGCGACACGTCGAATGTCACGCCTGTGTTCCGCGTGCCCGGCGCGCAGAGCAGCCAGTACGCCTCCAGCCTGCTGCTGGGCTGCGCGGCGCTGTACCTGCGCGAGCGCCGCCCGTGGCGCGTGGAGATTGACGGGCCGCTCACCAGCGCGGGCTACCTGGAGCTGACGCTGACGTGGCTGCGCCGCTTCGGCTTCGACATCCAGGTCGCGCCGTCCAGCTACACCGTGGCTGGGTACACGGCGCCCCCGTCCGTTCCCACGCTGCCGGGGGACTGGTCCTCGCTGGGATACCTGCTGCTGGTGGCCTGGAAGACGGGCGGCACCGTGGTCCGCGCGGACACGGGCAGTGCCCACCCGGACGACGCCATTGTCCGGCTGATTGAGCAGGTGGGCCTGCGCGCGGTGCCCACGGGAGCGCCCTTCACGTTGAAGGTGGAGGGCCAACTATCAGGGGGCCTGCGCGCCTCTGGCGAGGAGTGCCCGGACCTGCTCCCCACCCTCGCAGCGCTCGCCTGCGTGCTGCCCGCGCCTTCCACGCTCACGGAAGTCGGCATCCTCCGCGTCAAGGAGAGCGACCGGTTGGAGGGCATCCGGACGCTCGTGAAGGCCTACGGCGGCATCACGGTGCTGGAAGGCGAACGATTGCGCATCGAACCACCCCGCATGCCACCCGTGGGGTTCGAGATGAGCAGCCAGGGTGACCACCGTCTCGCGATGACAGCTGCGACACTGTGTGTCCTGTCCGGCACGCCGCTGACACTCACCGGGCCGGAGTGCGTGGAGAAGAGCTTTCCGGGGTTCTGGCGGCAGTTGGCGGGGGCCGGTGTTCGAATAACTGATGCACGCTGAGACCCCCAGTGTCCGACCAGCAGACTTATCGTTCTTTTTTGTTGAAAGCACTCTCCGCCCTGTGAAATCTCCGCCCCATGGCCAAGGACACGCTGACGATCACCGACAATCGGACCGGGAAGACCTACGAGGTCCCGATCGAGAACGGCTGTATTCGCACCAATGCTCTCCGCCAGATCAAAACGGGCGACGATGACTTTGGGTTGATGGGCTACGATCCGGCGTTCCTCAATACAGCCAACTGTAAGAGCGCCATCACCTTCATCGACGGCGACAAGGGCATCCTGGAGTACCGGGGCTACCCCATCGAGCAGCTCGCTGAGAAGTCGAGCTTCCTCGAGGTCGCCTACCTCCTGCTCAACGGCGAGCTGCCCACCCCGAAGGAGCTGGAGCAGTTCAACCACCTCGTCACGCACCACACGTACGTGCACGAGAACGTGAAGAGCTTCATGGACGGGTTCCGCTACGACGCGCACCCGATGTCCATGCTGAGCTCCACGGTGGCGGCGCTGTCGAGCTTCTACCCCGACGCGAAGAACATCAAGGACCCGCTGAGCCGCCGCATCCAGATCACGCGGCTCATCGCGAAGATGCCCACCATCGCCGCGTTCTCCTACCGGCACACGATGGGCCTGCCGTACATCTACCCGGACAACGACCTGTCCTACGTCGCCAACTTCCTGGCGATGATCAAGCGCATCGGCACGGCGACCTACAAGGTCCACCCCGTGCTCGAGCGCGCGCTCGACATCCTCTTCATCCTGCACGCGGACCACGAGCAGAACTGCTCCACCACGTCCGTGCGCACGGTGGGCTCGTCCGAGGTGGATCCGTACTCGGCGGTCAGCGCGGGCATCGGCGCCCTCTACGGCCCGCTGCACGGCGGCGCCAACGAGGCGGTGCTCCGCATGCTCCGCGACATCGGCCACATCTCCAAGATCCCGGAGTTCATCAAGTCGGTGAAGAGCGGCGAGGGTGAGAAGAAGCTGATGGGCTTCGGTCACCGCGTCTACAAGTCCTACGACCCGCGCGCCAAGGTCATCAAGCGCGTGGCCGACGAGGTCTTCGAGGTGACGGGCAAGAACCCGCTGCTGGAGATCGCCGTCGAGCTGGAGCGCATCGCGCTCGAGGACGAGTACTTCGTGAAGCGGAAGCTGTACCCGAACGTCGACTTCTACTCGGGCCTCATCTACGAGGCGATGGGCTTCCAGGTCGAGATGTTCCCGGTGCTCTTCGCCATCCCCCGCACGGTGGGCTGGTGCGCGCAGTGGGAGGAGATGGTGACGGACAACGAGCAGAAGATCGCCCGTCCGCGCCAGGTGTTCACGGGCGCCCCGCGCCGCGACTACGTCCCCATGGACAAGCGCGCCGCCAAGTAGTCCGTGACACACGGCCCACGCCACGCGCGGGGGCCTGAAGCACGAAGGGGCGAGGAACCGCGAGGTTCCCCGCCCCTTTCGCTTTCGTGGGCGCGGACGCGACGCTCAGCCCGTACGCGAGCCGTGCTGGGGCTCCTCGTAGAGTGACTCCACGAGGTCCGCGTACTTCTCCGCCACCACGCTACGGCGCACGCTCATCTTCGGCGTCAGCTCGCCGCCCTCCACGGTGAAGTCCTTCGGCAGCACGGCGAAGCGCTTGATGGTCTCGAAGCGGGACAGCTTTGGGTTCACGTCGCGCTCCACGCGCTCCTGGAGGAACTGGCGCAGGCGCGGGTCCTCCGCGAGCGTGGAGCCGTCCTCCGGCCATCCCTGGGCCTTGGCCAGGGCGCGCGCCTTCTCCGCGTCCAGCGTCAGCAGGGCCACCAGGAAGTTGCGGCGCTCGCCCAGCACCACCGCCTGTCCCACGCCCGGCAGGGCCTTCAGCAGCTCCTCGATGTTGGACGGGGACGTCTTCTTCCCGCCGGAGGTGACGATGATGTCCTTCTTGCGGCCGGTGATTTGAACGAAGCCGTCGGCGTCCAGTTGGCCCACGTCACCGGAGTGCAGCCAGCCCTCCGCCAGCAGCTCCGCGGTGGCCTCCGGGTTCTTGTAGTAGCCCATGCAGACGTTGCCGCCGCGCACCAGCAGCTCGCCGTCCTCCGCGATGCGCAGCTCCACGCCCATCATCGCCCGGCCCACCGAGCCCAACCGCGTGTGGGACTCCGTGTTCACCGTGCCGGGGCCCGTCACCTCCGTCATGCCCCACACCTCGTGGATGACGATGTCGATGGAGGCGAAGAACTCCAGCACCTCCCGGCCAATGGGCGCCGCCGCCGTGGCGAAGAAGGTCACCTGGTCCATGCCGATGCGCTCCTTCAGCGGCGCGAAGACGAGCTTCCGGGCCAGCAGGTACTGGGCCTCCATCGCCATGGGGACGCTCTGGTGCCGCATCACCCGCTCGTGCCGCTCCGACGCGACGCGGCGGGCCCAGGCCACCACCTTGCGCTTCGTGGGCGGCTGCGAGGCCAGCCCCTCCTCCGCCTTCGCCTTGAACTTCTCCCACACGCGCGGCACGCCGAAGAAGAACGAGGGGCGCACCTCCTTGAGGCTCTGCGGCATCGTGTCCACCGACGCCGCGAAGTACACCTGCACCCCGCTCAGCAAGGGGCTGTGGAGGGAGATGATCTGCTCGGCGATGTGCGACAGCGGCAGATACGACACCAGCGAGGACGCGTCCGGCCGGCCGAACGTCACCGAGTCCGTGAGCTGCTTCGCCGTCCACACCAGGTTGTGGTGGCTGAGCATCACCCCCTTGGGGTGCCCCGTGGTGCCAGAGGTGTAGATGAGCGTGCCCATGGCCTCCGGCTTCAAGGCGTGGATGCTGTCCCAGTAGGGCTTCTCGTCCGCGCCGGTGCCCAGGGCCATGACGTCCGCGTAGCGCAGCACGCCCTCCGGGAGCACGGTGGGGGCGTCGATGACGATGACGTGGCGCAGCTTCGGCAGCCGCTCGCGCAGGGCCAGGGCGGTGCGCAGGTGCTTCTCGTTCTCCACCACGAGGAGCGAGGCCTCACAGTGCCCCAGGATGTACTCCAGCTGCTCCGGGGAGCTGGTGGTGTAGAGACCGACAGGGACGCCCCCCATGGCGATGGCCGCCAGGTCGGCGACGTGCCACTCCTCGCGGTTGAAGCTCAGGATGCCCACCGGCTGGCCCGCGCCCACACCCAGCGCGTGCAGCCCCAGGGCGAAGCGCCGCACCCGCTGCGCGTATTCGAACCACGAGGTGGGCGCATAGGCGCCCCCACGGCGCGTCCACAGGGCCGGACGCTGCTCCTGCTGCGCGGCCCGGTCATGGAGCGCGTGCACCACCGTCTTGGGAAGGTCCATCCCCGGGACGCTAGCGGAAGCAAGGCCCCTGACCAATGTCCCCACGTCTCGGACGTTGACAGCTGGTTGGAGTGCTTTGTATGCCGCGCCCGACCATGAGCATCGACTTCACCTGCCAGAAGTGCGAGGCGAGCTTCGAGCTGGACGCTCAGGACCTCATCGAAGGGACTGAAAAAATCGTCTGCCCGCATTGCGACGCCAAGGCGCCCGCCAATCTCACTGAGGACTTCGTCGCAGCGCTCACGGAGATGCGCGCCCAGATCGCCGCGCTCGACAAGCGGTTCGCCGTGTCCATGACGTTGGAGTCCGAGGACCTGGAGGACATGCTCGACGACGACGACGAGGAAGACGACGAAGACGAATCGGAGGACGACGACCTCGACGAGGATGAGGACGAGGACGTCGACGACGAGGAGGACTACGACGAGGACGAGGACGACGACGACCGTCGCTGAGCCTGTCCGCCTGCCCTCCAGCCCGGGAAGCACCCCGCATCACCAGGGGTAACCGGGCCTGGAGCGCAACCCTCCCGGCAGATGGCCGGGTGCGTAGGTTAAAGGCGTGAAAACGCCCAACCGAGCCACTTTGTTCGTCGCACCTCTCTCGGCCGTTCTTCTGGCGCTCGGAGGGCTGCTGATGTTTCCCGCCTTCACACCACCGAAGGCGCTCGCGGCCCTTGGCGAATCCAAAGGGCAACCCTGCATCACCGAAGGCGAGGACGACCCCAAGGCCTGCTCGGAGCTCGTGGAGCTCGAGGTGCAGGACGTCGTCCCGCTGGAGGAAGCCCAGGCCCACGCGGTCGTCCTCGCCACCAAGGACAAGGGCATCGTCCTGCCGGTGTTCGTGGACGAGGCCTCGGCCATCTCCATCGCCTTCCGGCTGGCGGAGCGCCAGCCGCCCCAGCCGCTCGCGCAGGACCTGCTGGACGACGTGGTGACGGAGCTGGGCGCCAAGGTGACGGAGGTCCGCATCGACGACCTGCGTGACAACGTCTACTCCGGCCGCGTCTTCCTGGAGCAGGGCAAGAAGAAGATGACGTTGGACGCCCGGCCCTCGGACTCCATCGCCATGGCGCTCACCAGCCACGCCCGCATCCGCGTCACGCGCAAGGTGCTGACGCTGGCCGGCATCACCCGCGAGGAGATTGAGGGCCTCCAGCAGGAAGGCCCCGGCGTGGGCGGCAGCGGCCCCATGGACATGCCCGGCTTCCCCTCCCCTGGCGCGCCGAGTGAGCCGCCCATCGACATGGACATGGAAGGCCTGCCGCCCGGCCACCCGCTGGTGAAGCCGCCGCAGCCGCTGGGCACGGGCAAGGAAATCGAGCTGTAGGCACCAGGACGTCCTGACGCGAGAAAGCCCGGCCCCCCTCCCAGGGATGCCGGGCTTTCTCTCTCTGCCATCGAGAGCGCAAAGGCTCCGCGAGGCCCGTGAGGGCGCCGCGTCATGCGAAGAGTTAGTCCCGTGGGCGCGAGGCTGTCAAGCCGGGCACCCGGGCGCCTAGGATGCGCAGCCCTATGCGCAAGGCGAAAATCATCTGCACCCTGGGGCCCGCGTCGGACACTCCAGAGGTCATCGAAGGGTTGATCCGCGCGGGCATGAACATGGCGCGGTTGAACTTCTCGCACGGCACGCACGAGGAGCACCGCCGCCGGGTGGAGACCATCCGCAAGGTCGCGAAGCGCCTGGGCACGCCAGTGGCCATCCTCCAGGACATCCAGGGGCCGAAGATCCGCCTGGGCCGCTTCGAGAACGGCCAACTCCTGGTGAATCAGGGCCAGATCGTCACGGTGACGACGCGCAACGTCCTGGGCCAGGAAGGCGTCATCCCCACGCCCATCAAGACGCTGGTGAAGGACGTGGCCAAGGGCCACGAAATCCTCCTGGACGACGGACGCGTGCGGCTGCGGGTGCTGCGCGTCCATGGACAGGACGTGCAGTGCCGGGTGGAGGTGGGCGGCGTCCTGAAGAACCACAAGGGCCTCAACCTGCCCGGCTCGCCCATGTCCGTGCCCACGATTACCCGCAAGGACGCGGCGGACCTGGCCTTCGGCCAGGAGGTGGGCGTGGACTACGTGGCGCTGTCCTTCGTGCGCACGCCGGAGGACATCAAGAAGGCCCGCGCGCACGTGGCGAAGCTGAAGACGCCGCTCATCGCGAAGATTGAAAAGCCCCAGGCGGTGGAGCGCTTGGCGGAGATTGCCGCCGTCGCGGACGGCATCATGGTGGCACGTGGCGATTTGGGCGTGGAGATGCCGCTGGAGCGCCTGCCCGCCATCCAGAAGCACATGGTGAGCGCGGTGAACCGCCAGGGCGGGCTCGTCATCGTCGCCACGGAGATGCTGGAGAGCATGGTGGCCAACGCGCGCCCCACTCGCGCCGAAGTCAGCGACGTGGCCAACGCCATCCTCGACGGCGCGGACGCCGTGATGCTGTCGGGCGAGACGGCCGCGGGGAAGTACCCCATCGAAGCGGCGTCCACCATGGCGTGCATCGTGGAGGAGACGGAGCGCGGCGTGGTGAAGCACCAGCACCACTCCCCCTTCGAGCGCTCTGAAGATCTGGGCACCGGCGTGGCCGCGGCGGCCGTGGCGGCGGCGACGCAGCTGGGCATTGGCACCATCGTCGCCTACACGGAGAGCGGCCACACCGCGCGCCTCATCTCCGAGTTCCGCCCCCATGCGCGCATCATCGCGCTCACCCCGAGCGAGACAGCGGTGAACCGCATGGCGCTCTACTGGGGCGTCACGGGCATGCAGGTGGCGCGCGTCTCCACCACGGACGCCATGCTCGCCCAGGTGCGCCAGCTCTGCCGGAAGGAGAAGATCTGCGCGCCGGGGACGCCGGTGGTGGTGGTGGCCGGCGTGCCGCTCAACGTCCCGGGTAACACCAACCTGATGAGCATCCACCGCATCTGAGCGGGCTCGCTGGGGGCCCCGGGAGCTGAAGTCCCCGGGGCGCCTCCGCGGGCCAGCGGCTCAGAGGACCTTCTGCTCGAAGTCGTAGATCTTCTCGACGGAGAGCTGCCGGTAGCGCTCCACGTTGAGCGCGCGGCGGGCGCACTCCCAGACCAGCTCGTTGGGCGTGCGGTCCGGCTCCTTCTTCTTGCGGCGCTTCACCTCCGCCTTGATGGCCTTCACGGCCACGCGGGGGTGGTAGCAGAACGCGGAGGAGAACAGCAGGTGGCCACCGAAGGGGATGAGGCGGGCCTCGATGATGTCGCCCGTCTCCAGCCCCGCGACGTGGCGGCGCTCCGTCACGTCGAAGTCCTTGCCGGAGTACAGCTCACGCAGGCGGACCTCGCCCTTGCCCAGCTTGCGGACCTCGAAGAGGCCGTGGACCGTCTCCGTGAAGCTCCGGAAGGCGTTGGCCTCCTCGGGCGGCGCGCCGGCCAGGCGCTGCTCGTAGCACTCCGCGGCCGGCGTCTTGTTCGTCAGCGGCGAGACGCGGTCATAGAGGTAGTAGTCCAGGAAGGACGCCATCCGCAGCTCGAAGAGCTTGTCGTCCTCGAAGACCTCCCCCGTCAGGCGGAAGTAGTCGGCCTTGGCCTGGAGGAGGTCCTCCTTGCGGGACTCCGCGCTGCCGAAGGCGATGAGCTGGTCCAGGTACGGCTGGTACGAGAGCGGTGACAGCGGCGAGTCCATATTCGGTGGCGCCATCCTACTCCGCCATCAGCTTCGCGAACCGGCCGAAGAGATAGCGCGCGTCATGCGGGCCGGGCGAGGCCTCGGGGTGGTACTGCACGCTGAAGGCCCGCGCGTCCGGGACGGCCAGGCCCTCCACCGTGCCGTCATTGAGGTTGATGTGCGTCACGACGGCCAGGCCCTTGAGGCTGGCGTCATCCACGGCGAAGCCGTGGTTCTGCGCGGTGATTTCCACCTTGCCCGTCGTGAGGTCCTTCACCGGCTGATTTCCACCCCGGTGGCCAAACTTCATCTTGTACGTCCGGCCGCCCAGCGCCAGCGCCATGATCTGGTGCCCCAGGCAGATGCCGAACACTGGCACCTTGCCCAGGAGCGCCGCCACGGTGCGGTCCGCGCCCTTCACCGCCGCCGGGTCGCCCGGGCCGTTGGCCAGGAAGACGCCGTGGGGCTTGCGGGCCAGCACCTCCTCGGCCGTCGTCGTGGCCGGCACCACCGTCACGCGGCAGCCCACGTCCACCAGGAAGTGCAGCATCGACTTCTTCAGGCCGTAGTCGTAGGCCACCACGTCGAAGCGGGGCGTGGCCGGCGCCTGCACCTCGCCCACCCCAGTGAAGACGTCCGGCGAGGGCGCCGTGAAGGTATAGGCCTCCTTCGTGGACACGCCCGTGGCCAGGTCCAGGCCCTCCATGCCGCGCGCGGAGCGAGCGCGCTCCACCAGGGCGGCGGGGGACAGGCCCTCGCTGGAGATGACGCCCATCTGCGCGCCGTGCTCACGCAGGTGGCGCACCAGCCGGCGGGTGTCGATGCCCTCGATGCCCGCCACGCCATTGCGCTTCAGGTACGCGTCCAGGGATTCGCGCGCGCGCCAGTTGGACGGCTGCTCGCTGAGGGCGCGCACCACCATGCCCACCGCGTGCACCCGGGCGCCCTCCTCGTCCTCCGGGTTGGCGCCGACGTTCCCAATCTCCGGGTACGACATGGTGACAATCTGCCCCACGTACGAGGGGTCCGTGAGGACCTCCTGGTAGCCGTACATGGTCGTGTTGAACACCACCTCACCCACCGTTTCGCCCACCGCGCCAAACGCGCGGCCTTCGAACGTGGTGCCATCCGCCAGGGCGAGCACTGCCCGCTTCGTCATCACCGCGACTCCTTGCTCTGGCCGACCTGGCCCTTGTCGAACACCTTCTGGCCCGCGACCCACGTCTGGATAACGCGCCCCTTCTGCTTCCGGCCATGGAACGGTGTATTCCGGCTGCGGGAATGGAACTGGTGGGCATCCACCGTCCACTCCGCGTCCGGGTCCACCACCGTGACGTCCGCCGGCGCCCCAGGCGCCAGGTGACCGCCCGGCAGGCCGAACGCCTTCGCCGGCCCGTGCGTCAGCAGCTCCACCGCGCGGTTCGCGGTGAGCACGCCCGCGTGCACCAGCTCCAGCGTCAGCCCCAGGGCCGTCTCCAGCCCCACGATGCCGTTGATGCCCTTCTCGAACTCCACCTGCTTGTCCAACACCCCGTGCGGCGCGTGGTCCGTGGCGATGGCGTCCACCGTCCCGTCCACCAGCGCCTCGCGCAGGGCCTGCACGTCGGTGTCCGCGCGCAGCGGCGGGGCCATCTTCGCGTGGGTGTCGTAGTCACCCACCGCCCGGTCATCCAGGATGAAGTGATGCGGCGCCACCTCGCAGGTGACGCGCAGGCCGCCGCGCTTGGCCTCGCGGATGAGCCGCACGCTGCCCTCGCAGGACACGTGCGCCACGTGCAGCCGGCCCTTCGTCTCCTCCAGCAGCACCAGGTCGCGCGCCACCATGGCCACCTCCGCCGAGGCGGGGATGCCGCGCAGGCCCAGCCGCGTGGACGTGGTGCCCTCATGCATGGCCCCGCCCGCGGACAGCGTCAGGTCCTCCTCGTGGACCATGACGGGCACGTCGAACTGGGTGGCGTACTGGAGCGTGCGCCGCATCAGCGACGCGTTCATCACCGGGCGGCCGTCGTCGGTGATGGCCACGCAGCCGGCGGACACCAGCTCGCCCATCTCCGCCAGCTCCTCGCCCTTGAGGCCCTTGGTGATGGCCCCGGCAGGGTAGACGTGGCACAGCCCGGCGGCGCGGGCGCGGTTGAGCACCAGCTCCGTCACCATGGCGTTGTCGTTGACGACCTTGGTGTTGGGCATGGCCACCACCGCGGTGAAGCCGCCCGCCACCGCGGCGCGGCAGCCGGTGAGGACCGTCTCCTTCCCCTCCTCGCCCGGCTCGCGCAGGTGGACGTGCAGGTCGATGAAGCCCGGCAGCACCCACTTGCCGGTGGCGTCCACCACCTCGGCGCTGGAGGGCACTGGCAGCAGCGCCTCCGACACCTCCACCACCTTGCCGTCGCGGACCAGCACGTCACGGACGCCGTCCACGCCATTGCGAGGGTCGATGACACGTCCCCGCCTGAAGAGCACCGTGGAGCTCATGCCGCACACACCTCCAGGATGGCCCGCCGCACGGCGACGCCGTTGGACACCTGATCCAGGATGACGCTGCGGGGCCCATCCGCCACCGCCGGCGCCAGCTCCACGCCCCGGTTGATGGGGCCTGGGTGCATCACCACCGCGTCCGCCTTCATCCGAGCCTCGCGGGCCGCGTTGAGACCGAACAGCCGTGCATATTCACGCGTGGAGGGCAGGAACGCCTGCTCCTGCCGCTCCAGTTGGATGCGCAGGCACATCACCGCGTCCGCCTGCGGGAGCGCCGCGTCCAGGTTGTGCGTCACCTCCGCGCCCATCGACTCCAGCCCCGGCGGCATCAGCGTGGGCGGGCCGCACATCACCACCCGGGCGCCCAGCGCCTTGAGGCAGTGCAGGTTGGAGCGAGCCACGCGGCTGTGCAGCACGTCGCCCACGATGAGCACCGTGCGCCCCTCCAGCGAGCCCCAGCGCTGGCGCAGCGTGAAGGCGTCCAGCAGCGCCTGGGACGGATGCTCGTGCGTTCCGTCCCCCGCGTTGATGACGGCGCACTTCACGTGCTTCGCCACCAGGTGCGGCGCCCCGGACGAGCGGTGGCGCATCACGATGGCCACCGGCCCCGTTGCCTCGATGTTACGCGCGGTGTCCAGCAGCGTCTCACCCTTGGACACCGAGGAGCCGGTGTGAGTCCAGTTGAACACACTGGCGCCCAGCCCCTTCGCCGCCATGTGGAATGACGTGCGGGTCCGGGTGGAGTCCTCGAAGAAGAGGTTCGCCACCACCTTGCCGCGAAGCAGGTGGGTGGTGTCGGGTGCGCCGGGGAGGTGTGCCTTCGCTCGGTCGAGCAGTGACTCCAGCTCGTCCCGGCGCCAGCCTTCGATTCCAAGCAGGTGTCTCATGGCCGGGGGCGCCGCGTACCCCGGTGCGTGCGGCACGTCAAGCGTCGTGCGCGGCGTGCCAGCCCGCCTGCTTCAAACGGGCGTTTCAACGGACCGGTTCGAAGAACCGATCCACGCGAAGGCCCGTGCCACCAAACAGGTTGTGCAGCAGCCCGTGGTAGCCCAGCGACAGCCACACCACCATGGCCTTGCCCTTGATGTGGCCATAGGGGACGTACTCCGCCTTGCCGTAGCCCGTGACGCCCAGGCCGTGGCGGCTGTCCGCGCTGTTGTCCCGGTTGTCGCCCACCGCGAAGACATGCCCTGGCGGGACTTCATAGGGGCCTTCCCGGCGAGGCATGCGCGGCAGCGTCTGCAGCGCGGCGTGCGTGACGCCGGACAGGTTCTCCTCGTAGAGGGTCTCCTGCTGGTCGTACCAACGCCCGTCGTCGGTGATGTTGTGGACGGTGAACTCGTTGGAGACGAGCTCGCGCCCCTGCGCCTGGCCGTTGATGTGGACCACGCCGTTGATGAACTCCACCACGTCGCCGGGCACGCCGACCACGCGCTTGATGTAGTCCACCGACTCGTTCACCGGGTTGTTGAAGACGATGACGTCCCCGCGCTCCGGCGGCCGGACGATGACGAACGGCACCTTGTTGAGGAACGGGACGCGCACGCCGTAGATGAACTTGTTGACGAAGACCTGGTCGCCAATCTCCAGCGTGGGCAGCATGGAGCCGGAGGGGATGCGGTACGGCTCCACGACGAAGGTGCGGAACACCAGGGCCACCAGCAGCGCCTTGCCGAACCCACCCAGGAAGTCCATGGCGGACTGCTTGCGGAACGCGCCCAGGTGCTGCGCGGTGAGCTCCTCCAGGCCCTTCACCTCGGTGCGCAGCCGCTCCGCGTCACCCGCCGCGGAGGCCTGCTCCACGCGCAGCGCCTGCTCGGCGAGCCGCTCCAGCACCGGCCCGGCCACCTTCGCGCTCACGCCGGGCTTGCGGAGGATGCGCTCGTTCTCCTCCAGCAGCTCGTTCGCCTCGTGGCGCACGCCGCGCAGCGCCTTCTCCTTGGGGGAGACGTTGCGCCACACCAGCAGGGCCGCGAAGTAGATGACCAGCAGCAGCCCCAGCCCCTTCATCACCGGCTGGGCCCACGCGGCGGACGCGCGGGAGTACTCGATGATCACCGTGTACGGCACGTACAGCAGCGCGAGGATGACCAGCGGCGCCCAGAGGCTGGTGAGGCGCTCGCGCCACACCAGGACTCGGCGGGCGCGGAGCATCTCCGGCGTGCGGCGGGCCGCCATCGCCTCGGACAGCGTCACGGGTGAGGTGGCGGAAGGCATGGCGGCGTTCATGGGCTACTGCTCCGACTTGAGGACCGCGAGGAAGGCTTCCTGCGGAATCTCCACCGTTCCAACCTGCTTCATGCGCTTCTTGCCCTCCTTCTGCTTCTCCAGGAGCTTGCGCTTGCGGCTGATGTCACCACCGTAGCACTTGGCGAGCACGTTCTTGCGCATGGCGGAGATGGTCTCACGCGAGATGATCTTCGCGCCGATCGCCGCCTGGATGGCCACCTCGTACATCTGCTTCGGGATGACCTCCTTCAGCTTCTGGCACACCTCGCGGCCGCGCAGGTAGGCGCGCTCGCGGTGCACGATGACGCTGAGGGCGTCCACCGGGTCCCCGTTGATGAGGATGTCCAGGCGGGCCAGGTCGGACTCGATGTAGCCGGCCAGCTCGTAGTCGAGGCTGGCGTAGCCGCGCGACACGCTCTTGAGCTTGTCGAAGAAGTCGAACACGACCTCCGCCAGCGGCATCTCGTACGTCACCTGCACGCGCTGCCCGCTGCTGCCCAGGTACTTCATGTCCTTCTGAACACCGCGGCGCTCCTGGCACAGCTTGAGGATGGCGCCCAGGTGGTCGTGGGGGACGTGGATGTGGCAGGTGAGGATGGGCTCCTCGAACTTCTCGATGTTCTGCACCGGCGGCAGCTTGGCCGGGTTGTCCACCAGCAGCGTCTCACCCTTGCTGGTGGTGATGCGGTACACCACGCTGGGCGCGGTGGTGATGAGGTTCAGGTTGTACTCGCGCTCCAGGCGCTCCTGGACGATCTCCATGTGCAGCAGGCCCAGGTAGCCGCAGCGGAAGCCGAAGCCCAGCGCGGTGGACGACTCCGGCTCATAGGTGAAGGCCGAGTCGTTGAGCACCAGCTTCGCCAGCGCGTCGCGCAGGTTCTCGTAGTCCGCGGAGTCCACCGGGAAGATGCCGGAGAACACCATGGGCTTCACTTCCTTGAAGCCCGGGAACGGCTCGGACGTGGGACGCGCCTCCTCGGTGACGGTGTCACCCACCTTGGCGTCCTGCAGCTCCTTCACGTTGGCCACGAGCACGCCCACCTCGCCCGCGATGAGCTGCGGCACCGGACGGGAGAACGGGCTGAACACGCCCAGCTCCTGGACCTCGAAGACCTTGTTGTTGCTGAAGAGCTTGATCTTCTGCTTCAGCTTGAGCGTGCCTTCCAGCACGCGCACCAGCGTCACCACGCCCCGGTAGTTGTCGTACCAGGAGTCGAAGATGAGCGCCTTGAGCGGCGCGTCCGCGGACCCGGTCGGGGGCGGCACCGTCTTGACGACGGACTCCAGGATGTCCTGGATGCCGATGCCCTCCTTGGCGGAGCACGGCACGGCGACGGACGCGTCGATGCCGATGACGTCTTCAATCTCCGAGCGGGTGCGGTCCACGTCCGCGCTCGGCAGGTCGATCTTGTTGATGACCGGGATGATTTCCAGGTTGTGGTCCAACGCCATGTAGACGTTGGACAGCGTCTGGGCCTCCACGCCCTGCGACGCGTCCACCACCAGGAGCGCGCCTTCGCATGCGGCCAGGCTGCGGCTGACTTCGTACGCGAAGTCCACGTGTCCCGGCGTGTCGATGAGGTTGAGGACGTACTGCTTGCCGTCCTTGGCGGTGTAGTTCATCCGCACGGACTGGGCCTTGATGGTGATGCCCCGTTCGCGCTCGATGTCCATGTTGTCGAGGAACTGGGCCTGCGCCTCGCGCTTGGTCAGCGTCCCCGTCTTGTCGAGGAGACGATCCGCCAGCGTCGACTTTCCATGGTCGATATGGGCGATGATGCAGAAGTTGCGGATGTGCGCGTTTTCAGCCGGCATGTTCAGGGCGCTCGTCGGAAGAAGCGGGCGTGCGTAACAGGGAATCGCGCGAAAATCTACGCGCACGCGTACGCCCGATGAGCAACCCACCAGGGGAGCTTGTTTGTTCCCCAGTCATCAACCCGGTTCCAGGGCGGAATCCTCCGGAACAGGCCCTGAACCCCCTCCCGGCACGCCCGGACCGCGGCCGTGGAAGGCCCGCGCGGACACGCCTTGGAGGGGCCCACCCTCCCCCGCTCCCGGTGGAAACGGGGGCTTGTGCCCCGATCAGCCGTGGATGCGAGCGGGCTCGGCGGCCTTCTGGCGGAAGTACTCGATGGTGCGGCGCAGGCCCTCGCGCACGTCGACGCTGGGCTCCCAGCCAAGCACCTTCTTGGCCAGCGCGTTGTCCACGCAGGAGCGCATCTGCTCCCCCGGCTTGCCGGGCGCGTGGGTGACGGGGACGCTGGAGCCCGCCGCCTCGGCCAGCAGCGTGTAGAGGCGGTTGATGTCCGTCTCCACGCCGGTGCCGATGTTGATGGCGCCCACGTAGTCGTTCTCGAAGGCGAGCCGGTTGGCCCGGGCCACGTCCGGACCGAAGACGAAGTCGCGGGTCTGCTTGCCCTCGCCGAAGATGGTGCAGCCCTGACCGGCGATGAGCCGCTGGCTGAAGATGGCCACCACGCCGGCCTCGCCGTGGGGGTTCTGCCGCGGGCCGTAGACGTTGGCGTAGCGGAGCGCCACGTAGGGCAGGCCGTACTGCGCCCGGTAGTAGCCCAGGTACAGCTCACCGGACGCCTTGGAGACGCCGTACGGGGAGATGGGCCGCGTCGGGTGGCGCTCCGGCGCGGGGAACACGTCCTGCTCGCCGTAGATGGCGCCGCCGGTGGAGCTGAAGATGACCTTCTTCACGCCGGAGACGCGGGCGGCCTCCAGCAGGTTGAGCATGCCGCGGATGTTCACGTCCGCGTCGAAGCTGGGGTCATCCACGCTGCGGCGCACGTCCATCTGCGCCGCCAGGTGGCAGAGCACGTCGGGCTTCTCGGCCTTGATGAGCTCCGACGCCTCGCGGCTGCGGATGTCGTGGACCGCCAGGCGCACGCGCGGGTCCAGGTTCTCCCGCTTGCCGCCAGAGAGGTCATCCAACGCGATGACCTCGTGTCCACCGCGCAGGAACTCATCGCACACATGCGAGCCAATGAAGCCCGCGCCACCTGTCACCAGGACCTTCACGCAACCTCCCACCTGCAGGGCTTGCAGTATCGACGCGCCGGCAAACTATGCCGCGGGCTTCGTACCGGCAACCTCTCGGAACCACGCAATGGTCTCCCGGAGACCCTCTTCCAGCGGCACCTTCGGCTCCCAGCCCAGCAGCGACCGGGCCCGGGTGATGTCCGGCTGACGCTGCTTCGGATCATCCTTGGGCAGCGGCTTCTCGATGATGGTCCCGCCTCCGCCCGCCGCCGCGCGCACGGCCTCCGCGAACTGACGGATGGTCATCTCCCGAGGGTTGCCGATGTTCACCGGGTTCGGCTCGTCCGACAGCATCAGCCGCACCAGGCCGTCCACCAGGTCCTTCACGTAACAGAACGAGCGCGTCTGGCTGCCGTCCCCGAAGACGGTGAAGTCCTCGCCCTTGAGGGCCTGGCCCACGAAGGCCGGCACCACGCGGCCGTCATTGAGGCGCATGCGCGGGCCGTAGGTGTTGAAGATGCGGACGATGCGGACCTGCACGCCCTTGGTGCGCCCGTAGGCCGCGGTGATGGCCTCCGAATAGCGCTTGGCCTCGTCGTACACGGACCGGGGGCCAATGGGATTCACGTTGCCCCAGTAGTCCTCGCGCTGCGGATGCACCAGCGGATCCCCGTACACCTCCGACGTGGAGGCCATCAGGAACACCGCCTTGTGCGCCTCCGCGAGCTTCAGCCCGTTCTCCGTGCCAATGGAGCCCACACGCAGCGTCTCCAGCGGGAGCTGCGCGTAGTCGATGGGCGAGGCCGGCGAGGCCATGTTGAACACGTAGTCCAGCGGCCCCTCCACCGGGATGCTCTCGGTGATGTCCGCCTTGACGAAGGAGAAGCCCGGCCGCCCGTTGAGCGTGCGCAGGTTCTCTTCGTTGCCAGTGATGAGGTTGTCCACGGCGATGACCACCGCCGCGCCGTCATCCAGAAGACGCTCACACAGGTGCGACCCGACGAAGCCGGCGCCGCCCAGGACCGCTACCCGCTTGCCACGCATGCTCTTCACGTCACGCCTCTCTCTCACAGCTCATCGAACGTCGACTGCCCCGGCAACTGCGCCTTGTACTTCTCCAGGACCAGGTCGATGCCTTGGCGGATGTACTCGGCCACGGGCACCTTCGTCTTCTGGTTCAGCGCCTTGAGGAGCTCGTTCTGCTCCGGGGTGATGTAGATGGTGGTGCTGACTTTCTTTCGGGCCATGGCGATATGTGAAAATATATGGAATGACGTGTCGCGCGAAAGCATCTCGTGCGAATGACGTCGCCAGACGGCCCGCGGACGCTGGGAGTACGCCATGTCACGCTACAAGCAGTTGATTTTCCTGGGACTTCTGGCCTCGGGCGCCCTGGCCGGCTGCGCCAGCAACAAGGCGGCGGAGCAGGACGGCACCCGGCCCCGCCAGCCCGGTGAGGCCATCCGCCCGGAACAGGGCGCGAACGAAGAAGTCACGCAGCAGGACGCCAACGGCGACGGCCGCCCGGACGTGTGGACCTACACGGTGGACGGACGAAAGGTGCGCCAGGAGCTGGACCTGAACTGGGACGGCCGCGTGGACCTGACGCGCTACTTCGACGCCAACGGCGACAAGGCGCGCGAGTCCCTGGACCTGGACTTCGACGGCCGCGTGGACGCCACCTACTTCTACGAGAAGGGCGTCAACACGCGCCGCGAGCGCGACACCAACGGCGACGGCCGCCCGGACAGCTTCACCTTCTACGAAGGCGGCAAGCTGGTGCGCAAGGAGCGCGACACGCGCGGCACCGGGCGCATTGACTACTGGGAGTACTGGGAAGGTGGCCAGGTGGACCGCATCGGCGAGGACCTGGACGGGGACGGCACGGTGGACAAGTGGACCCGCAACCCCAACAACACGGCCCGCGAGTAGGCGGGCCGCGGTGGACGTTGGCTACGGGTTGCTGGTGCCGGTGCGCCCGTAGGCGTCCTCGAGCCGCACCACGTCGTCCAGCTCCGGGGTGCTGACCTCCAGGATGTCGCAGTCGGTCAGCGCCACCATGCGGTGCTTGGTGAGCGGCTTGATGTGGTAGCTCTCACCGGGGTTCATCTCCTTCTCGATGAGCCCCTGGCCCTCGTCGACGACGAAGAGCAGCTTGCCGCTCTGGACGTGGATGGTCTCATCCTTGCGGTTGTGGAACTGCAGGCTGAGCTTGTGGCCCTGCTTCACGTGCAGCAGCTTGCCCACGTAGCGTTCGGTGTGAGCCCAGATGAGTTCGTATCCCCAGGGCTTCTCCACCCGCTTCGTCGTCGTCATGGCGCTTCCCGTCTTCCTCGTCCCGCTCTAGTTCGTGCCGGCCACGAATGCGTCGAGCGAAGTCTCACGCTTGAAGTCTGACAGATACCGGGTGGCGGCATCCCGCGAGGCGAAGCTTCCCATGCGGACACGGTACCAGGTGCCCTTTCCGGGCACTTCGGCCGTCAGGATATAGGGGGCATAGCCCCGGTCACGCAACCGGGCGGCGAAGCGGTCCGCCTCCTGCTTGTCCTGGAACGCCGAGAGCTGGAGCGTAAAGGCCCCACCCTTCACGGCCTGCGCGGGCGGCGAGGCGGGCTGCGCCGGCTGCTGGGTGGCGCGAGCAATGGCCTCCTTCAGGCCGCCGCCCTCCGTGGTGGTGGAGCGCGTGGGGACAGCGGACGCCTCCACCTTGCCCGACACCGGCACCGCCTGCGCGGGGACCGGGGCGGTGGGCGCCTCGGCGACGACGACGCGCTCCGGCGTCGGCCTTGGCTCCTCGGCGGCAGCTCACCCGTGTCCGGGTCCGGCGTGGGCGCCAGCGCGGTGCGCTGCGCGGTGGCCGGCTTCGACTCGGCGGGCTTCGGCTCGGGCGGC
>JBKGHI010000172.1:0-19056 GCA_046520405.1 Myxococcus sp. 1LA | reverse complement strand
CAGCGGCCCGGCGTGCTGGCCCGTCACCTGGCCGGCGGCGCGGCCGTGGTGGCGGCCATGCTGTACCTGGCGGAGTCGGTGCGCATGGGCTGGCCGCTCACGGTGCCCTCGCTGCTGCTGACGCTGGCGTGGTTCCTCCGGGGCGTGGGCCAGGGCGCGGCCAGCCACTACGTGCAGGAGCTGCTGCTGGGCACCCAGGGCGAGCCCTCCGCGTGGGCCTCCCTGCGCGCGGCGCTGGGACGGATGCCCGCGCTCTTCATCGCCGTGACGTACGTGCTGGCCTTCAACACCCTGCTGGTGATGGTGACGGGTGGGCTCGGCTATCTGCTGCTGTCCGCCCACGGGGTGGGCTACGCGGCGATGATGCAGGGGCGCGGCAACCCGCTGAACCTGTACGGCGTGTGCTCGCGGCTGCTGGGCCCGGCGCGCAGCACCGCGGTGTGGGTCCGCGCGCTCATGGGCGTGCAGGTGCTGGTCTGCTTCAACCTGCACATCGCCCTCAACTTCCTGCTGATGCTGGGCCGCAAGCTGGTGGGCGTGGACCTGACGTTCGCGGAGCGCTTCGCCTCGCTGGACAACGGGCAGTGGCTGCTCTTCCTCGCGGTGGCGACCTTCGCCCTCTTCGAGCCGGTGCGCGCGACGGTGGCCACGCTGCTGCTGGTGGACGGCCGCGTGCGCCAGGAGGGGTTGGACCTGCTGGCCAGCGTCCAACAGCTCCCGTCCCGGAACGTGGGGCGCCCCTTGCCGCCTCCGAGCGCGACGCGCGGCGCGGCGGTGCTGGCCGTGGCGCTGGGACTCGGCCTGCTGACGGCGGCGCCTGCCCGGGCCGCCGAGGCCGAAAAGCCCATGGCGCCCGCCGAGGCCCAGAAGCGGCTGTCCGAAATCGCCGTGGCGTGCGAGGCCGCCACGCCCGAGGACGCGGCGGAGCTGTACGCGCCCCTGGAGTCCCTGCGGCCCCAGGAGGCCGTGAAGCTGGACCGCTTCGTGCGCCGCGTGGAGCGGGTGGCCTTCGACGAAGAGGACTGTGACGAGGCCCGCGCCGTGCTGCTGCAGGGGCTCGCCACGATGGGTGCCACCGTGGACGCCCAGGCGAAGGCGGACGCGCGCGCCGCCGCCGCGCGCGCGAAGGACATCCTGGCCCGGCCCGAGTTCGCGGAGGCGGCACCGAAGGTGGAGAAGGAGGCCCCCGAGGCCCCCGTTCCTCCGGAGTCTCCCGGCTGGTGGCAGCGCTTCATCAACTGGCTGGGGGAGCTGCTCAAGAAGCTCTTCCAGCAGGAGCGCGAGGCGCCTCGGCAAGAGCCTGGAAAGCCGCTCATCACCGGCGCCAGCGCGGCCAACGTGCTGGTGGTGGTGCTGGTGACGCTCACGCTCGCGGTGCTGGGCGTGGTGCTGCTGCGCGCGTTGAACCGGCACAAGCCCGGCCAGGGCGACGAAGGCGTGCAGGTGTCCACGGTGGACGCGTCCACGCTGGCGGGGGATGCCCACCACGCGCTGTCCCGCCCGCCCGAGGGCTGGGCCCACCTGGCGGACGAGCTGGCCGCCCGGGGCGCCTACCGCGAGGCGGTGCGCAGCCTCTACCTGGCGCTGCTGTCCCGGCTCCACCGCGACGGCGCCATCCTCTACGACGAGACGCTGAGCAACTGGGACTACCTGTACCAGTTCCGCGGCCGCGCGGAATGGAAGGCCCCGTTCCGCGAGCTGACGCGGCGCTTCGACTTCGCCTGGTACGGCAACGTGCCGGTGAGCGCAGAGGGCTACCGCGAGTTCCGCACCCTCACCGAGCCCCTGCTGGCCGCGCCGCCACGCCCGGAGGTGGCCGGTGCGTGACCGTTTCCCGCTGCTGGCGGTGGGCGCCCTGCTCCTCACCGCGGTGCTGGCCACCTTCCTCGTCCGAGGGGCGCGCCGCAACTCGTTCGCGGACACGCTGTCCAGCTACCGCGCGCAGGAGGACGGCGCGCGAGCCCTCTTCCTGCTGGCCCAGGAGAGCGGCCTGCCGGTGACGCGGCGCATGGCGGACCTGCGCGTCATGTCCGGGCCCGGGACACCGGTGCTGCTGGCGGTGGAGGTGTCCGGAGCGTACGAGGCAGACCCGGACCAGACGGCCCTGGCCGCCGAGCCCGACGCGGGCCTGGGCGACGAGCACGTCCCCCGCACCGGCTTCAACGCCTTCCGCGCGGCCGCGCTGGACGACGACGAGACGGAGAAGCTGCTGGAGCACGTGCGCGACGGCGGCACCGCCGTCTACGTCCCGTGGGGCTCCCAGGAGAACCCGGTGCTGCAGGCCCTGGGCGTGAAGCTCTTCAAGGCCGACACCACGCTGCCCATGCGCACGCTGGTGCCGCCCCAGCCCACCCCGTACACGCTGGGCGTGGAGCGGGTGGAGGCGAAGGTGCAGGCCTACCTGGAGCTTCCGGAGCACGCCATCCCCCTCCTGGAGGATGAGCGGCTGGGCATGTTCGTGGCGGCGGTGGTGCCTCACGGGCAGGGCCGCGTGCTGGTGGTGGGCGCGCCGGAGCTGGCGATGAATCAGGCGCTGGCGCGCGCGGACAACGCGCAGTTCTGGCTCAGCGCCCTGGCCGCGATGGGCCCCGGCCCCTTCGAGTTCGACGAGTTCCACCACGGCTTCACCAACGAGCGCTCGGTGGTGGACTTCGCGCGCCGCTACGGCCTGCACTTCGCCGTGTTGCAGTTGCTGCTCGGCGTGGCGCTGTGGTCGGTGTCGCTCAAGCGCTTCGGCCGTCCGCGTCCCCCGCCCGAATCCACACGCGTGGGGGCCACCGACGCGCTCTTCGCCATGGGCCGCCTCTACCGCGAGGGCCGCCACCACGGCTTCTCAGCGCAGCTCATCCTGCGCGGCCTCACCCAGGATTTGGCGCTGCACGCGGGCCTGCCCGCGCACGCGTCCGCGACCCGGGTCGCCGAGGGGCTGCGCGAGCGTGGCCGCGAGGACCTGGCGCGGGGGCTCGAGGCGCTCACCACCGAGAGCCAGTCCGTGGCCCGTGACGCCGACCTCCAGCAGCTCGCCGAGCGCGCGGCGCGGCTGCGACTCCGCCTTCATTCCGCCGGCGCTGCCCGGCACAGCCCTCCCGGAACGCCATGAACGACACCCTGTCCGCCCCTCCCTCCACCCCGGCTGGCGCCGCCGTGCGGGCCGCCCACGCCATCCGCGAGGCCGTGCTGGCCGAGGTGCGCAAGGCCGTGGTCGGCCAGGACGAGGCCCTGGAGCTGATGCTCTGTGGCCTCATCGCCGGCGGCCACATCCTGCTGGAGGGCGTGCCCGGCGTGGCCAAGACGCTGATGGCCAAGGCCCTGGCGCGCGGCATCAGCGCGGAGTTCAAGCGCATCCAGTTCACCCCGGACCTGATGCCCGCGGACATCCTGGGCACCAGCGTGTTTGATTTGAAGACGCAGGGCTTCACGCTGGTGCGCGGCCCCATCTTCACGGACCTGCTGCTGGCGGACGAAATCAACCGCGCCCCGGCGAAGACGCAGTCCGCGCTGCTGGAGGCCATGCAGGAGCGCTCCGTGTCCATGGAGGGCCGCGTGCTGCCGCTCTCCCCGCTCTTCACCGTGTTCGCCACGCAGAACCCCGTGGAGTCGGAGGGCACCTATCCGCTGCCCGAGGCGCAGCTCGACCGCTTCCTGCTGAAAATCGAGGTGGGCTACCCCGCGCCGGAGGAGGAGGACGCGATTCTGGCCTCCGTGCACCGGGGCTTCGACTCGGGCGACCTGCAGCGCGCGGGCGTCAACGCGGCGGTGACGAAGGAAGGCCTGCTCGACGCGCGCGCCGCGCTCAGCGAGGTGACGGTGGAGCCGCCCGTGCTGGCCTACGTCCGCAAGTTGGTGGCGGCCACGCGCAACTCCAGCCGCATCCGCCTGGGCGCGGGGCCTCGCGCGGGGGTGCACCTGCTGCTGGCGGCCAAGGCCCTGGCGGCGCTGCGCGGGCGCGGCTTCGTCACCCCGGATGACGTGCGCTTCCTGGCCGGCCCCGTGCTGAAGCACCGCCTGCTGCTGTCGCCGGACGCGGAGCTGGACGGCGCCACGCCGTCGGACGTGCTGCGCGAGGTGGTGCGCGGCGTCGAGGTCCCCCGGTGATTCCCACCCCGCGCCTCTGGGTGCTGCTGGCGCTGCTCGCGCTGCCGATGATGCTGGCGGGGTTCAGCCCCGGCATCGGCGGCGCCGTGCTCGCGCTGGACGCGCTGGTGCTGGCGCTGGCGGTGCTGGACGTCCTCTCCGCGAAGCGGGCCCGGCTGGAGGTCCACCGGGCGCTGCCCTCGCGCCTCAACGTGGGCGTGGCCAACAAGGTGGTGGTGCGGCTGATTCACCGGGGCACCGGCGCCATCCAGGTGCGCGTCCGGGACGACGTGCCGGACGGCTTCGCCGCCACGCCGGACGAGGCGCCGCTGGATTTGCCCGCCCAGAGCGAGTCACGCTGGGTGTACCGGGTGACGCCGGCCAAACGCGGCCGCTTCCACTTCGGCGACGTCCACGTCCGCGTGCGCGGGCCGCTGGGGCTGATGTTCCACGAGCGGGTGTTCCCCGCGGCGCAGGACATCGCCGTGTACCCCGACATGCGCGGCGCCAGCCGGCTGCTGCTGTCCGGCGCGGCGTTGGACCTGGTCAACCTGGGCCTGCGGCAACTGCGGCGCGACGGCCGCGGCAGCGAGTTCGCCCGCCTGCGGGACTATGCCCAGGGCGACAGCGTGCGGGACGTGGACTGGAAGGCCACCGCGCGGCGCGGGCGGCCGGTGACGCGCGTGCTGGAATCGGAGCGCTCGCAGTCCATCCTCATCTGCGTGGACGCGGGCCGCTCCATGGCCGCGCAGGTGGATGGGCTCACCAAGCTGGACCACGCGGTGAACGCGGCCCTCTTCCTGGCCTTCGTGGCCGTGCGCAACGGGGACCGCGTGGGACTGGCCGTCTTCGCGGATGGCGTGAAGGCCTACCTGCCACCGGCCGCCGGCCGCATGCAGTACCGGAAGATGGTGGACACGCTCTACGGCACCACGCCCAGCCTCACGTACGTGGACTACCTGGCGCTCTTCAAGGAGCTGAACCTCCGCCTCACGCGCCGCAGCCTGCTGTGCGTCTTCACCGACTTCCTGGATGAAGAGCAGGCCTCCACCATGGTGGCCCCGCTGCACCGGCTGGCGCGGCGGCACGTCCCCCTGTGCCTGTCGGTGAAGGACACCGCGCTCCAGAAGCTGCTGAGCACGCCGCCGCCCGGCCCGGAGGAGGCCTTCCAGCACGCGGTGGCGTCCGAGCTGCTCACCGACCGCGAGGTGCTCAAGGCCCGCGTGAGTCAGGGCGGCGTGCAGATGCTCGACGTGCAGCCGGATGAGCTGAGCCTGGCGGCCGTCAACCGCTACCTGGACATCAAGGCGCGCGGCGTGCTGTAGCCCGAAGGGCGCATGCGTCCCCTCTTCCAGGCCCAGGACATCACCGCCACCCGCGTCACCGACGCGGACGTGGCCCTGTTCCAACCGCTGCTGGAGCGGTGCGACGACTTCTTCCTGCGATGCAACGGCCGCCCCGCCCGCCCCGACGAGGCGCTGCAGATGCCCCAGGAGCGTCCCCCCACCGTCCCGCCCGAGCACACGCACCTGGTGGCGCTGTGGGACGCGCGCGGCCAGTTGGTGGGCATCCTGGAGGGCCTGAGCCACTACCCTTCACCGGACGCGTGGTACCTGGGCCTCATGCTGCTGGTCCCGGAGGTGCGTGGGCAGGGACGCGGCGCCGCCGTCGTCCGCGGCTACGAGGACTGGGTGCGCGCGGAAGGCGGGCAGGTGCTTCGGCTGGGCGTGGCGGAACCGAACCCGTCCGCCCTCCGCTTCTGGACGCGCATGGGCTTCCAGGAAGAGCAGTGGGTGGGCCCCGTGACGCAGGGCCTGCTCAGCTACCGGGTGCTGCGGATGCGGAAACCGCTGCGGGCAGCGGCAACCACCCCGTGAAGCGCGTATCCGGGGCGTTGCCGCGCACGCGGTGCAGCACCTGCTTGAAGAGCGCGTAGACGCGGAAGAAGCGCTCCAGGCCGGCGCGCTCGGCGTCCGTCAGCGGAGCGGCGGAGCACACCACCTTCGGATCTCCTCGCCCCGAGTCGATGAAGCCGATGACGCCCACCACCGGCACGCGCAGCCGCTGGCCTGGAGCAAGCCGGGCCCCAGCACGACGGCGTCCAGCGGGTCCCCTTCATCCGACGTGAGGCCCGGGATGCTGCCGTAGTTGTACGGACACGGCAGCGGCGACACGAAGTCCACCGCCCCGTCCGCGCGGCGCTTCACGAAGGAGAAGCGCGGGCATTCGATGAGGACCTCCGGCTCGCTCGGCAGCGGAGGCAGCCACAGCCGCTCATCCATGGGAGGACTCTTCGCTGCCACCCGGCGCCGCGCGTCCGCCGCGCAGCCAGTCCGACATCAGGTACGCGTACACGCCCGCGCCCACCGTCAGCGCGAAGGACACCTTGAACGCCACCGACAGCTTCGGCGGATGAATCTGGGACACCGTGCCCTCGATGAAGCCCGCGAGCACGAACAGGGCGAGCGTGCCGAACAACAACCGCACCGCCGTCACCGCCTCCCGCCGCACCGCCTGCCCGCGCGGCAGTCCTCGTGGGGCCACCAGGCCTCGCGCAATCACCAACCCCGCGGCGCCCGCGATGCAGATGGCGGTGATTTCGGGGATGCCGTGCGGAAGAATCCACGCCCAGAACCAGCCCGCCATGCCCTTGGCCGCATAGACTTGCGCGAGCGCTCCCAGGAACAGGCCGTTGACGAAGAGCATGATGGCCGTGCCCAGCCCCAGGGTGATGCCCAGGGCGAAGGCCAGGAAGGCCACCTGGATGTTGTGGGTGAAGAGGAAGGTGGTGAACTGGGCCTGGTCCCCCACCGACATGCCCTCCCCCGCGGCCTCGTCCGCCGCGCGCTCGATGGGGTCCAGGTTCAGGTGCTCGGCGGGCACCAGGTAGTACGCCGCGTCGGGGTCCACCATCATCCCCACGTAGCCGAAGCCCATGCCCGCCAGCAGCAGGAGCAGCGACGCCACGTACATCCGCCACTCGCGGCGCAGCAGCGCGGGGAAGCCGCGCGCCACGAAGCCCCACACGTCCGCCAGGCGCGGGCGCCGGCCCGGGTACGTCAGCGCATAGGCCCGGCCCACCAAATCGTTGAGGTAGGCATTCACGTCCGCCGAGCCGCTGCGCGCGCGCACCCAGAGCAAGTCGCTGGAGACGGCGCGGTACAACCGGCCCAGCGTGCGGGCGTCCTCCAGGCTCAGCGCGCGCAGGCCATGCGACTCGGACCGGTCCAGCAGTGACTCCAACTGCTCCCAGCGCGGCCTGCGGGACTCGATGAACTCCGCCATCTCCATGGGCGCGCACTCTAGCCCAGTGACGCAGTGGGCCACCCTGCCCTCCGACGACGCTTTGTGGGAAAACGCAGGTCCATGACGTTTCGGATGGCGTTGCTGGGTTGGCTGGTCGCCCTGCTGTCGGGATGCACGGGAATGCGCGCCTTGTGCCCCGTGGACGGCGGCCGCCCCTGGGTGGAGGTCCGCAGCCCCCACTTCACCGTCCGCACCAACCTGGACACGGAGACGGCCGAGGAAGCGGCGCAGGAGCTGGAGCTGCTGCGGCAGGGGCTGCTCCAGGCCTGGGGCGGCAGCTTCGACCCGCCGGGCGCGGTGGACATCATCGTCCTGCACAACCGCAGCGCCCTGGAGGAGTTCACCAACATCCGCATCGAGGGCTTCTCCACCAGCACCGAGGACGGCCCGCTGCTGGTGCTGGCCGGGCACGCCTACGCCCTCACCGAGGCCACCGCGGACATCACCACCCAGGCCCATGAGCTGACGCACTACCTCTCCGAGCTCGCGCTCGTGCGGCAGCCGCGCTGGCTGTCGGAAGGGCTCGCCAGCTACCTGGAGACCATCGCCCTGCGGCCGGAGCGGCGGGAAGTCATCCTGGGGCGCATCCACGGCGCCTTCTACAACCAGGTGCAGCGGCACGGCTGGCGCACGCTGGACGAACTCTGGGACTGGGACCGCAAGGGGCTGCTCGGCACCGCGGAGTCGCGGCAGTACTACGCGTCCTCGTGGCTGTGGGTGCACTTCTTCATCAGCCGGCATGGCGCCCGCTTCGAGGACTTCCAGAAGCGCCTCATGCACGGCGAGGAGCCACGCGCCGCCTTCGAGGCCGCCTTCCGCGGCGCGCAGGACCTGGCGGGTGAGCTGAACGGCTACGTGCGCCGCCATGGCCACATGAACTACCGCGTCATCACCGCGCCGCTGGCCCCCGTGACGACGCCGCTGCGGACGCGTCCCCTGCGCACGGCCGAGGTCCACGCCCTCCGCGCGCAGCTCTTCCTGATGACGCCGGGCGCGTCCCCCATGGAGGAGCGGCTGCCCCACATCGAGCGGGAGATGGCGGAAGCCACGCGCGAGGAACCCGGCAACGTGGACGCCATGCTGCTGCGCCTCCGCTCCACCGAGGACCCCTTCCGCAGGCTCACCCTGGCGCGGGAGCTGGTGGAGCGACACCCCGACAGCGGACACGCGTGGAACGCCATGGCGCAGGCGCTGGACGCCGCGGGCCATACGTCCGACGAACAGGAGGCCGCGAGGCTGCGCGCGGTGGAGCTGCTGCCCGGCAGCGTGAGCGCGCAGAATGGCCTCGCCGGCTACTACGCGCGCACGGCCCAACCGGAGAAGGGCCTGGCGGCGGCGCAGCGGGCGCTGGCGCTGGCACCCGGGAACGCGTCGGTGCTGGACACCTGGTCCACGCTCCTCTTCCAGCTCGGCCGCTGCCCGGAGGCGCTGGATGCCCAGCTGCTCGCGGTGGACATGCTCCACGAGGGCACGCCGCAGCGGCTGCGGAGGACCGTGCACGACACGCTGGCCCGCTACCAGGCCGTATGCGGGCCCGGGGCGCATCCCCAAGCCCCCGCCAGCCTGCCCACCGCCGAGCCTGGCATGACGACGCCGTGAGGCCGCCGGCTGAAACGGCGAAGCGCCGGAAGGGCCCAGGTGGGGCTCCTCCGGCGCATCAGGGAGACGGCGACCTCGGAACGGCGAGGACTACTTCACCAGCTTCTCGAGCGGCTTCTTGTCGCTGCTCTCCTGCTGCTTCGTCCACTCCACCACCGGCGTCTGCCACGCCATGCCCGTCTCGGTGGGCTCGGGGGCCAGCTTCTCGAACTCGAAGCCGTCACCGCCGAAGTAGAGGTACTCCACCGTGGCGACCGAGTACTCCTTCTTCGGGTCCAGGGCCTTGCCCTTGGCGTCCTTGAACTTGCCCTTGCCCGCAGCCGTGAAGCCGGAGACGAGCGCGTTCGGGTTGGCCAGCTGCTTGGCCAGGTCCTCGCCCTTCAGCTTCACGACGAGGAGCGTGTTCTCGAAGGGCATCACCGAGTAGATGCTGCCGCGCGTCACCGCGCCCGCGGGCAGGTCGCCCCGGATGCCGCCGCTGTTGAGGATGGCCGCGTCCGTGCCGAGCACGTTGCGCACCGCGCCCGCGACCCACTTCGACATCTGCGGCGACGTCTGCGGGATGCCGGCCTTGGAGAAGCCAATCTGCTGGCCCAGCACCTCGTCCAGCTGCGTCTTCCACTTGCCCACCAGCTGCGCCGTCTCCGGGTCCGGCGTGCCGCCCGACACCTCGACGACCTTGGTGTCCAGGCCGGTCAGCTTCTCACCCGCGGGCTTCGCCGGGTCGAAGGTGACGTGCGCGCGCAGGTACTTGGCGAAGCCCCGGTCCAGCGACACGAAGCTGGTCGCGCCGTCCTTCAGCTCGACGGGCTGCGCGCAGCGGCCACCGGCCACCAGCGCCACCTTCCACTCGGGGTGCTTCGCCACCGCGGGCTGCAGGTCGGTGACGCACTCGTCGGCGAGCACCACCACCACGTCCGCGCCGGCCTTGCGGGCCTCGGGGATGGCCGTGGTGAGCGCCTCCTCGTAACCCGTCACCTCCAGGCCTTCCGCGCGGCCGGGCATGGCGGTGCGAACCGTCTTCTCGGACGCCAGGCCCACGACGCCAATCTTGAGGCCGCGGCGCTCGAAAATCTGGAACGCGGGCATGGACAGGTCGCCCGCCAGCGCCGGGTCCTTCACCTTCAGGTTGGCGGCGAGGAACGGGAAGCCGCCCGCGCTGCGGTTCTTGAGGAAGGCCTCCTTGCCGAAGGCCAGCTCGTGGTTGCCCAGGGCGGAGGCGGCATAGCCCAGGCGGCCCATGACCTCGGCCGTGGGCGTGCCCAGGAAGAAGGAGGAGATGGCCGGGCCATTCCAGTGGTCACCCGTGGCGAGCGCCAGGGTGCTGGCGTCGGCGCACGTGGCCTGGCCTTCCCGCACGGGGCCCGGACAGTGCTTCTCGTCGGCCACCCAGCGGCCGAGCAGCTCCGCCGCGCCGCCCTTGCCCTCCGCGGGCTGGAGCTGGCCGAACGCGCCGCCCGTCACGAGCAGCGTGACTTCACTCGGAACCGCGGGGGCCTTGGCTTCCGGCGCGGCGGCCGGGGGAGGAGTGGGATTGCTCTTCTCGCAACCGGCGACGGTACCGAGGGCGAGGACCAGCACGCCGGACAGCGGCTGGCGGAAGGGACGAGGACGGAGAGGGTTCGTGCTCACAGCAGCGCCTTTAGCACAACTCGGCTCGTGCTACGCTGAGACACGTGGCAGACAGCGACACGCGGCACGGCGATTCCTCACCCGAAGGCAAGGTTCACAAGCACACAGAGCAGGGGTTTGCCGGACCGGCTGACGCCCGGGCGCGCGAGCTCTGGGAAGAGGTAAGCGCGGGTGCGCGCCACTTCTCCCTGAAGAACCGGAAGCCGCCCCAGGGCCGCCTGCGCCAGTTCTTCTATGGTGTGAGCCTGCCGTTTCACATCGGCGGGGCGCTGCTGGGAGACCCGGTCGCGCGCAAACAATACATTCGTGTCGGGTTTCTCCAATCCATTGCAGCTCTGGCATTGGCCCTGAGTTGCATGACTTCCGGAACTGAAGCGGCGGAGAGCGCCAGCAGGCGGGAGTCTCGCGCCGAGGCGCGGGCCCAGGCGCAGCAGCTTCGGAACGTCGCCGAGGCCCTCGCGAGCCGGCACGTGAACAAGGCGGAGGCCGAATCCGCCCAGCGCGTGAGGGACGTCGAAGCCCAGACGCGCCAACGTCTCCAGGAAATCGACGCGCAGATTGCCCAGCGCCAGCGGGCCGCGGAGGCTGGGGCAGCGGCCCAGGAGGGATTCCCCGCGGAGGCGCCCCCGGGCACACCGTCGGAGTCCGGGGCAGCCGCCGAGCCCACGGCGCCCCAGGTTCCGAGTGATGCCACGGCCGCGACCGAGGCTCGCGTGGACGAGGCGGCCCCCGACGAGCAACCTGCTGAAGCCGCAACGGACGTGGAGGAAGCCGAGCCTTCCGAGGATGAGCAACCTTCGGAGGACCCGGCGCCGCCGTCGGAGCGTCAGGCCTCTGCGGAGGGGGAACCAACCGGGACAGAGACCGCGGAGCAACGGATGGCACGGCGCATCCGGGCCGTCGAAGCCGCGGCACAGGGCAAGGATTCAGGAACCTCCCTGGCGGCGGCCATCGCCGCGCTGGTGATGGACGCCACCCTGGAGGTGGACGACGACGAGTCCCCCGCCGCGTCCGGCAAGAGCACCGACGCCCAGGCAGATGACACGCGCGCCGGTGCGGACTCCCAAGACGCCAAGACGCCCACGAAAGGCGGCGGCAAAGCCCTGCGGCTGAATGGCTTCTCCGTGTGGAGCCTGGCCTTCTGGGCGGCGCTGTTCGCGGCGCTGCAACTGGCGCAGTGGGTGGTCATCGCCCTGTCTCGGGACTACCACGACGCCATCTCCCGAAAGGCCAGCCTGCTCACCGGGGTGGAGCCGGAGGAACAGGACTTCGAGCCGCGTGTGCGCGTCAACTTCCCGTGGTTGCGCAAGAAGCTGAAGCGGCGCTGGCGGGCCTTCCTCCTGCTCATGGTGGGCGTGCCGGCGCTGTTCATGCTCACCCTCCCCTTCATGTGCGCCTCCCACGCCGTGTTCACGGCCCTGTTCACCCTCTGGAGCGCCTGGTGGTTCGTGGTCTTCACCGCCGCCAAGAGCGCGCGGGCCTGGGAGCCGTCCACGGGGCCCAATCGGCCGCCCTGGTTCCTGCGGGCCTGGACGACGCTCACCACGCGCGTGCCCGGCCTGCGGTGGGGCGCGCTCCAGCGGTATGGCGCGTCCTGGGGACGGCGCACGGAGGAGGTCTTCGCGCCCATCGCCAGCACGGAGCGCTACCCCTGGGTGTTCGCCGGGCTGTCGGTCGTCCGCTTCATGGGCTCGTTCCCGCCAATGAAATTCTTCGTCCGGCCGCTCATCCCCGTGGCCTCGGCGCACCTGCTGGCGGACGACGTCGCCGCGGCCAAGAAGGCGCTCGCCGCGGGAGAAGAGGCTTCGCCCCCCGCGGCAGAGGTCCCCCGCCCCGCCGACGTGTGGTGACCGCGGGGCGTCCCGTCCCGCTCAGGAGTCGTCGCGCGACCGGTCGTCGTTCGAGTCCGGCGCCGGTCCATCCGGCAGCGGCGGCGCCAGGGGTCCCAGCGGCGCCGTCATCTCCAGCCGCTCGCCCGTCTCGCGCGAGTCCGGCAGGTCGATGAGCGCCTGGAGCTGCAGGCTCACCGCGCGGAAGAAGCCCGTCAGCAGCTCCGGCCGGTCCGCGAGCAAATCCAAGAAGTCGCGCCGGTCGATGATGAGCACCCGCGTGTCCACCGCGGCCACCATGTCCGTGGGGCGCGGCGCGCCGTCGAGCAGGCTCACCTCGCCGAAGGCCTGCTTGCCCTGGAAGCGCAGCACGTGCTCGCCGTCGTGGAAGGCATCCACGGCCCCGTCGACGATGACGTAGAGCGCGTCCCCCGGGTCGCCCTGGGCGTAGATGCGCTCACCGGCGCGGAAGGACGCCTCGCGCGCCACGGCGGCGATGGCGGCGATGTCATCCACGTCGCACTGGGAGAAGACGCTCACGCCTTCCAGCGCGAACATCCGCTGGACTGTCCTGTCGCTCATGTCACCTTCCTGCGGGAGCACGTGCAGCCCGTTCACCCACGCCACATGGCGGGCACAGGCGCGCAGCACGCCGTCTTCACTCTGGACCAGCGCCGCCAGGCGCCGCCACAACCGGCCGGGCGCGCCGGGCGGAAGCTCGCGGTGGTGCGCCTCCACCTGCTCCATCACCAGCTCCCGGTCCTCTTCGTCGACCAGGTTCTCCAGCAGCTCCAGCGCCAGCGCCCGGCGGCGCGGGTCCGGCCCCACCAGGTTGTAGTGGATGCCGCGCATGACGTGCGACGGATGGAGCAGTCCCAGGAGGAAGAAGGACAGCTCCAGCGCCTGGTCCATCCGGTCGCCCACCGCGCGCGTGAGCAGCGAGCCATCCCCCAGCGCCGCGCGCAAATCACGGAAGGCGCCCACCAGGTTGCGGTAGACCTCCCGCCGCCGGCCCAGGGCCTCGCGCACGCGCTCCACGTCCACGGGGTGCTCGGGGTGCTCGTCGCGCAGGCGGGACATCTGCGCGCCAATCCGGAAGTGCAGGGACGCGTCGTCGCGCACGTTGGAGAACAGCAGCGCGTCCAGCGCCGCGGGCGTTCCGATGCCGCGCAACACGCGAGGCAATTGCAGCCGCATCGCCAGCGGCGCCACGCGGTTGTTGAGCTGGTCCTCGACCAGCGGCGTCACCTCGTCGCCCAGCGCCACCAGCGCCTCGCGCGCCGCCTTGCGCTCCTCGCGCCAGGTGAGGAACGGCAGCAGCCGGGGCGCCAGCTCCGCGTAGCCGCCCTTGCCCACCGCGACCAGCGCCACGTGCCGCACGGAGCCGTCCGCGTCCTCCAGGTAGCGCGCCAGCGGCTCCGCGAAGCGCGAGTTCTGGATGCGCCCCAAGAGCCGCGCCACCTCGCGGCGCTCGGCCACCGGCGCGCCCTCGCCGCGCGACAGCATGGCCCGCAGCGCATCCAGCGCCACGGCGCTACCGGTGGACTTCACCAGCGCGCCAATCGCCGCGCAGCGCAGCCCCACGTCCGGGTGGGTGAGCAGCGCCGGCAGCAAGCGCTCGGCGCGCTCCGGTGACAGCCGCGCCAGGGCCCACACAGCCTGGTCCCGAGGCCGGCGCGGCCCTTCCTCCACCAACCGCTCCAGCACCGGCGCCAGCTCGTGCGCCTCCAGCTCCAGCGCCAGCGAGACGCCGCGCTCCAGCACGCGCTCATGTGGGTGGCGCAGCAGCGCGGGCAGGTACGGCCGCAGCGGCACCTCCGCCTGCTCCATCATCGCCACCGCGCGCAGCACCCGCTCCGGAGAAGGCGCCGCCAGGGCTTCGGCCAACAGCCGCTGCTCCTCCTCGCCCTCCAGCGCCACGTCCTCTTCCTCGGGCGCGCCCACCTGCTCGCCCAGCGCGGCCACGTACGCGGGCTTCAGCCGCACCAGCAGCAGGCCCAGCGCGGCGCACATGCCCACCACCGCCACCGCCATGGTGACGCCGTTGGCCGCGCGCCGGCGCCGATGAGCAACAGGCCGGCCAGCACGACGCCGCCCTTGCGCAGCAGCCCGTCCACCGTGGCGCGCAGGCCCTCGCGCTGGTCGTCCGGCACCGCGGCGTAGAGCAACTGGATGCCACCGGGAGGATGGAGTAGCTCACCGCCGTCTCCACCAGCCGAAGCATGTGCACGGGCCACAGGCTGGGCGTGACGAGCGCCGCGCCCGCCAAGGGCGCCAGCACCAGGGGCACCATCGCCACGTAGCGCAGCAGCCCCAGCCGCTTCAGGAGGCGCTGGGCCACCAGCAGTTGGAAGGCCACGCAGAACAGGCCAATCCACAACTGGAGGGAGCCGAAGAGCTCCGTCAGCGCGTCCTCGCTCAGCGTGCCTTCCAGACGCAGCCGGAACAGGTAGTCCACGAACGACGACAGCACCGCGAACGCAATGCCCAGCGCCGCCAGCACCTGGGCGTAGGGGCTCTCCGCCAGATAGCGCAGCCCCAGGAAGGATGCGGGACGGCCGCGCGCGGGCGTGGGCGGCAGCCCCTTGTACAGGTGGTGGAAGATGGCGCCGGCCACCAGCAGGCCCAGGGCGCCGCTGACCACGATGGCCGGCGTGCCCAGCTTCACAGCCAGGCCCTGCACCAGCAGACCTCCGGCGATGCCTCCGCCCATGGCGAAGCCGTTGAGCGCGGTGAAGGCCCGCCGCGCCTCGCGCGCGTCGAAGGCGGCCGCCATGCGGCCCCAGAAGCGGAAGGACACGAACGTGGAGAAGGTGTCCGCGAACAGGTACAGCGCCAGGGCGGGCATCCGCTGCCCGGCCGAAAGGGCCCCCGCGAGCACCAGCGCCACCACGCCGCCCATGCCCGTCAACAAGCCCGGCGACTCGAAGGGCGAGCCCGGCTTGGAGCGCGGCAGCACCGTCATGGCCGCCGTCATCAACGCGCCCAGCAGGTACAGGTAGGGCAGCGCCTGCGACTCGAAACGCGACAGCACCAGGGCGTTGGAAGCCGTCTTCAGCTGCGTCACCCCTGCGATGAGCGCGAACTGAAAGGCTGCCGCCGGCCAGAGGCGGCGGTTCCAGGATGAGGAGTCGGAGGGAGGCACGGTGCGAGAGTGCGCGGCAGATTACTCCACGCCCTCTTCCGCCAAGAATAGCGCTGTCGTGCGATGTCCCGCCCGCCTGCCCACCAAACGGTGGGCATGTCACTTCGGACACCTGGGCCCGACTTCCGCCGCCCCACTGAAATCGTTGGAGCCGCGAGGAATGGCGTTACACACCGCCCGCGCCCGCCCGGCGGCGGCTAGACTGTGTCGGTGACGACCGCCACCGACACCCTGCTGGACGGCACCCACACGGTGCTCACCCCCGAGTACGTGGAGTTCCGCTTCACGCTCGCGGGCCTGTACTCGCGCTTCCTGGCGTGGCTGCTGGACAGCAGCATCGTCATCCTGGTCACCAGCGCCATCCTGATGGGGCTCAGCCTGGTGATGTTCGCCTTCCCGGGCTTCGCCAGCGCCCTGGGCATCGTCATCTACTTCCTGGTGGACTGGGGCTACGCGATAACACTGGAGACGGTGTGGAGCGGGCGCACCGTGGGCAAGCGGGTGATGTCGCTGCGGGTCATCCAGGAGAGCGGCGTGCGCATCGGCTTCTACCACGCGGCGCTGCGCAACCTGGCGCGTCCGGTGGACCGGCTGCCCTTCTTCTACCTGGTGGGAGGGCTCACCGCGCTCGTGTCCGGCTCCCAGCAGCGGCTGGGGGACATGCTGGCGGGGACGCTGGTGGTGCGCGAGCGCCGCCTCAAGGTGCCCTCCGCCCTGGCCACGCCCGGCGAGGAGGGGCTGCTGGCGGATCCCCTCTTCGTGTCGCGCGTGAAGCGGCTGTCCAGCGAGGAGCGGGAGGTGGTGCTGACCGCGGCGCTGCGCCGCGAGGAGCTGCGCATGGAGGCGCGGCTCCGGCTGTTCGCGGCGCTGAGCGCGCGGCTGCAGGACGCCCTGGCCATGGAGAAGCCCGCCCACCTCTCCGACGAGAAGTGGGCGCTGCTGGTGGCCGCGGCCCTGCTGCCGCCGAAGGGGCAGCCTAGAAGTACGCCGCCGCGCCGAGCGACAGCGTGAGCGAGCGCTGCGTCTTCTCGTTGAGCGCGATGTAGAAGTTGTACTGCGCCCGCGCGCCCACGCTCACCGAGTCCGACACGAAGAAGTCGACGCCGACGTTGGGGCCAATGCCCACGAAGTTGCTGACGCTGTTCTTGAAGACGATGAGGTAGCTCAAATCCGAGCCCACGTAGGGGCGGATGGACTCCTCCATCAGCAGGTAGCGGATGCCAATGGAGGGCGCCAGGCCCACCACGCGGCGCTCGTTGCGGTCCGTGGTGTCGCGCGGGAACGTAATCTTCGACAGGGAGACCACCTCGAAGCCGTTCTCGATGTAGAGGCTGGCGTCGATGCCCACGAAGAACGACGAGTCCAGGCCGTTGGTCCGGTTGAAGTCCATGTAGCCCAGCGACACGCCCAGGCTGCGGTTGGCGAACTGGGCATGCGCGGGGCTGGCCGCGAGGAGGGCCAGGGTGAAACCGAGGGAGCAGAGCAGGGTACGCATGGGCCGCCACTCTACCGGCGTAACCCCCGGAAAACAGCTCGGATTCAAGTGACTCCGGGCGTTGCCTGGGCGCGGGCGCTCTCCTACACTCGCCCCCGCCATGCGTGTCCGCCGACTTGCCGCTGCGCTGTCCCTGGTCTCCGCCCTGCCCTTCGTCGCCTGTGTCCGCACCCCGCCGCCGCACGAGCGGGCGCTCATCAACAACGAGCTGTGCTCGCAGGAGATGGCCAAGGGCGATTTGACGCGCGCGGAGACGTTCTGCGACCTGGGCCTGGAGTTCTCCCCCCAGTACGCGGACCTCTGGTCCAACAAGGGCCTCATCGCCATGTACTCGGGCCGGCAAGAGGACGCGAAGAAGCACTTCATCAAGGCCCTGCGCTACAACCAGGAGCACCTGCAGGCGTACCAGAACCTCGGCGCCATCTACATGCAGGAAGGCGCGTACGGGAAGGCGCACGACAACTTCCGCCGGGCCCTCAAGGTCAACCCGGACAACCTGGAGTCGCGCTACAACCTGGCCCTCTCCCTGATGAAGATGGGGAAGATGGACGAGTCCAAGAAGGAGCTGCGCACGCTCCTGGCCGTCAACCCCGGCATCTCCGACGCGCACCACACCCTGGGTGTCATCGCCTACTCGGAAGGTGAATACGACACGGCCGGTGAGCACCTGGCCAAGGCCACGCAGCTGGTGCAGGACTCGCCCCAGCTGTGGCACGACTTCGGCACTGCCCTGATGGAGCTGGGCCGCTTCCCGGAGGCGCGCGAGGCCTTCGCCAACTGCTCCCAGCTGGACCCCAGCAACAGCAGCTGCATCAACAACCTGTCCCTGGCCCAGCGCAAGACGGCGCTCACCGACGCGGCGTTCAAGGAGATCAAGGACACGCAGCAGGCGGAGAACTCCGCGCCCGCGCTCTACATGCTCGCGCGCCAGTACCGCGAGAAGGGCCTGCTGGCCGAGGAGGAATCCACCTACCGCAAGTGCGTCAAGCTGGATGCGAAGTACGCCGCCTGCCACTACGGCCTCTTCCAGCTCTTCTCCGAGGCCCACAAGCGCGAGCACGCGACCATCGCCTGCAAGAACTTCCTGAAGTACGGGACATCTGAGGAATTCCCCACGGAGTACCAGACGTGTGAGAGATTCCTGAGCGACGCGGCGTTCTGATGTCCCGCCTCCACGACTCCCCTCTTCCTCTTCGATGAGCGTTCGTCTCACCGTCACGCAGCGCAGCGAGGCCGGCGCTGCCCCGAGCACCGAGTTCGTCCTCGACGACGCGGTCATCACCCTGGGCCGCGACAAGGCCTGTCAGGTCGTGCTCGCCCAGCAGGCGGTGTCGCGCAACCACGCGCGCATCCTTCAGGAAGGGACGCTCTTCTTCCTGGAGGACCTGGGCAGCGCCTTTGGCACGCAGATCAACGGCAAGGCGGTGCCCAAGGGCGAGAAGCGCCTGCTGCGCAACGGCGACGTCATCGCCATTGCGACGTACGACGTCCGCTTCGACCGGGTGATGGACCTGAAGCCCGACGGTGGCGGGGAGAAGACGGCCTTCATCGCGCGGGGCATGGTGAAGGACGCCATGCGCGGCCTGGCCGGCGGCGGCGAGGAGCGCTACCTGCGCTTCATGAACGGCCCCCGGGAAGGCGAGCGCATCGAGCTGGGGGACGCGAAGGAAGTCGTCCTGGGCCGCGACGAGAAGGACGCGGACATCGTCCTCAAGGATGACCTGGTCTCCCGCAAGCACGCCAAGGTGCGCCGCGACTGGTCCGGCACCCACGTGGAGGACCTGGGCAGCCGCAACGGCATCAAGGTGAACAAGAAGCGGGTCAACCGCCGCCAGCTCAAGGACGGTGACGAGCTGGAGGTGGGCGCCACCCGCTTCCTGTACGTGGACCCCACCGAGCCGGCCGAGGAGCCCGTCCAGCTCGCCGCCGAGGTCAAGGCCCCGCCTCCGCCGTCTCCCCGGCGTCCGCGCCCGGAG
>JBKGHI010000171.1:0-19168 GCA_046520405.1 Myxococcus sp. 1LA | reverse complement strand
GTCCCGCACGCGGCGCAGCAGCACCGCCACCAGCTCTTCAATGGTGTAGGTGCGCCCCTTCACCTGGGTGGCGCGGAAGGAGCTGGAGTGGAGGAAGGACTTCACGGACTGGATGAAGCGCCCGGTGTTGTCCTCCAGATAGCGCTGGATGGCGTCCGCGCCGGCGTAGATGTCCTGCTCGTCGTCCGGGAAGAAGAGGACGGAGCGGAAGAGGCGGGCCTCCTGGGTATGGGGTTGCAGGGGCAGCACCGTGCCGTCGGGCAGGGCCGCGGCGGTGTTGCTGGTTCCGAAATCGAGTCCGCAGGCACGCATGGGGGGGGCGCCCCTTATCGCCAAAGTCCATCCATGGGTAGCGCTTCGTGCACCAACAAGTGGAGGAGGGCGGCCGGGTGGGCGGACGCCTGGAGCGGACGTGGGTTGGCGCGGGGATGCCGCTCGCCATCTTTCCCTTGTCAGGTGAATGACCATGGGAGGCTTCCGAATGAGATTTCGAGCGGGGTGGTGGATAGCAGGCGCCGCTGCGTTGACGTTGGGCACGGCGTGCGAGCAGCGCGACCGGAGTACCCAGGGGCAGTCGAGCGGGCAGTCCGCGGTGAATGACCAGGTGTCGCAGGCGCAGCAGCGCACGGAGAGCGCCTTCGACTCGGCTCGCAAGGCCCAGGAGCAGGCGAGCGAGCAGCAGAAGCAGGCCGCCAGTGCCCAGCAGGAGCTGCAGGACAAACAGCGGGAGTACCAGGAGGCGCAGGCCAAGGCGCAGTCCGCGTCACAGCAAGCACAGCAGGCACAGCAGGGCGCTCAGCAGCAGACGCAGCAGGCCCAGCAGGAGGCGCAGCAGGCCCAGCAGGAGGCGCAGCAGGCCCAGCGCCAGCAGAGCGAGGCGCTGACGCAGCAGAACCAGCAGGCTCGCCAGCAGTCCGAGCAGCTTCGCCAGCAGTCACAGCAGCCGGTGGCCGTGGCGCCCGCGCCCCAGCCGCCGCCGCCGCCGCAGCAGCAGCAGGGCGCCCAGGCGCAGCAGGGCACGGAGCAGCAAGTCGTGGGTGAGGTCCTGAGTGCGAACGACCAGGAGCTGCTGCTCAGCGCGCAGGGAGAGCCGCAGCTCCGGTTGCAGGTGTCGCCCCAGACGCAGGTGATGGTGGATGGCCGCCAGGCCAACGTGGGCGACATCCAGGAAGGGAGCCAGGTGCGGGCCTCCTACCGGACCGACGAGCAGAGCGGTGAGCCGCAGGCGGTGCGCATCGAAGCGACCTCGCAGGTCCAGCCCACCGCGCCGGCCGCGCCGGAGAGCGGCGAGTCCACGCCGGGCGCTCAGCAGCCCACGCAGTGACGCGCCTCGCCGTCCGCCCTTCCTCCTTCCGTGAAGGGCGGACGCGTCAATCCAGTCTCGGCGGGGGGACTGACGCGGCGGCTTCGTCGCTCAATGCGCAGTCCCTGCTTCAGACGAGTTGAGCCGGTGCGCGGGTCATGCTCTAGGCATGTGCATCATGCGCATGGAGAAATGGTTCCTCGTTCTTCTGGGTCTGTTGCTCGTCGTTCCCCTTCGTCCCGTGGAGGCCCGGCCCGTCCGCGCGGAGGCCCAGCTCTGGTTCACGGTGACCGCGCAAGGCGGCATTGGGGATCACTTCCTTTATTACCTGGAAGCCCAGCCGCGCTTCGGCAAGGACGACGCCCGCGCCATCCTCCGCTCGGCGGGCGGCGTGCGGCTGGGGCAGGACATGTCGCTGTGGCTGGGGCAGGGCTGGATTCCGCTGCGGCTCTGGGAGGGTGAGCCGGCCCTGCGCCAGGGCGAAAGCCGCCTCTACCAGCAGTTCCTCTACACGCCGAAGCTCGGTCAGGTGCGGGGGCAGCTCCGCGCGCGTCTGGAGCAGCGCTTCCTGCCGGGGACGACGGAGGTCTCCCACCGGGCGCGCGTCCTGCTGCGTGGTGCGCACCCGGTGGCCGCCGAAGGTCGGCTGTCGCTGATTGTCTGGGACGAGGTCTTCTACCACCTCAACTCGGTGGCGGGCGGCCCCAGCGCCGGCTTCGACATGAACCGCATCTTCGTGGGCGCGGGCTGGAAGTTCGGAGACCACTCCTCCATCGAGGTGGGCTACCTCAACGTCTTCACGCGCAGGCCCTACGCGGAGACCGAGCAGCTCATCCACACGCTCGCCATCACCATGCCCTTCAATTACATGTAACGGATTGCGCTACAAAGCGCGGCGGTAAGCCCTTGCATGTAGCGGAATGCGCTACAAGTCGAGGGGGCCGGGTCAGGGCTGACGCGGCTCCCTCGGGAGGAACGGTGGGTCGTGGTGGTTGTTGACACCGTGTTACGTGCGTTCGGGTGTTGTCTGCTTATTGGGAATGCGCTGACATGCGTGACCTCTCCCCCATGGAGGTACACGTGAAGTCGCGTTTCGTCGTGATGATGGCCGGGTTGTCGCTGAGTCTGTTCGCTGCCTGCGGGCCCGTGGATATGGAGTCGGAGCTGGTGGACGTGGGGCAGGTCGAGGCCGAGGTGGGCCGCTACCTGTGTGGCGATGGCATCTGTGACACCCGCAACGGGGAGAACGGCGACAACTGTCCCTGGGACTGCAACCTGCTCACGTGGTGCGGTGACGGCGTTTGCAACGGCAACGAGACGCGTCGCACCTGCCCCGAGGACTGCGGCCTCACCCTCACCTTCTGTGGTGACGGCATCTGCAACGGCGACGAGACCAACGCCACCTGCCCCGAGGACTGCGGCCTCATCCTCACCTACTGCGGTGATGGCATCTGCAACGGCAACGAGTCCTCCGCCACCTGCCCCCAGGACTGTCAGCCCCTCACCTGGTGCGGCGACGGCATCTGCAACGGCGGCGAGACCACCGCCACCTGCTCCGATGACTGCGGCTCCTTGTGCGGCGACGGCGTCTGCAACGGCCTGGAGACGCCCCGGAGCTGCCGGGCGGACTGCGGCCTCATCCTCGGCTACTGCGGTGACGGCCTCTGCGGTCCGGGCGAGGACATGCTGAACTGCCGCGCCGACTGCTGCACGGGCCGGCTGTGCCTGGACCCGAACCCGGAGCCGACCCCCTGGCCGTAAGTCGTTGACGGTCCACCACGCCCGGGCACTCGCCTGGGCGTGGTGTCCCAGGTAGGGCGTTTTAGCTGGTTGAACTGGCTGTGATATCATTGGGGATTCCTTCAACCAGGAGTCCCCCGTGAACACGCGTCTGGTCGTGATGTTGGCCGGGTTGTCGCTCGGTCTGTTCTCCGCATGTGGCGGTGTGGAGCTGGAGTCCGAGCCGCTGGCTCAAGGTGAAGCGTCGCTCGTGGAATGTCCCTGTGGCGGCGTGGGGCCCTGGAACTGCAACCCGTGCGCGTTCATCTGTGGCGACGGCTTCTGTGACGCCGCCAATGGCGAGTCCATCAACACCTGCGCCGAGGACTGCACCCCGCTGCCCTACTGCGGCGACGGCTGGTGCAACAACGGAGAGACGAACGCCACGTGCCCGTGGGACTGCGGTCCCACCACCTGGTGTGGCGACGGCGTCTGCAACGGCAGTGAGACGGCGGCGAGCTGCCCGTCGGACTGCGGAAGCCTGACGTGCGGTGACGGCCTCTGCGACTTCCACGAGTACGGCTGGTGCGCGGACTGCGGCCCCATCTGCACGGGCCCCACGTGCCCGCAGGTGCCGCAGTACCCGTGAGGCGCCGCGGCTGAACGGAGCCGCGCCCTGTGCTTCAAGCTGGGCGCGGTTCTCAGCCCCTCTACATCTCGATGATGAAGCGCGTGGACAGCATGGGCTCCACGCCGCTGGGGCCGTCCTTGACGGCGCCCATGCCCACCTGCATCCGGGCGTGGTGGTTGATCTGCACGTGGGCCTGGGGCATCACCATCCAGTCGAACTCGAGCGCGTCGTCCAGCCGCATGTTCGTCTCCACGCCGACGAGCACCTGCTGCGCCACCGCGTAGAAGGCGCTCAGGTTGACGAGCCCGGCGGCGTGCACGTCGCCGCTTTCGTGGGCGCGGGCCCCCTGCACGCCGGAGATGGAGATGAGGCTCACGCGCTCACCCACCCGCGCCTTGCCGATGTGCAGCAGCGCCAGGTCGGTCTCCTTCTCCCCCAGCTTGTGCTCGGCGAGCACCTGGATGCCGTGGGCCCAGCGGCGGTTCGGGTCGACGTGGAAGGTGAACTGGACGGCGGTCTTCAGCGCCGCCACCCGCTCATTCTCCATGGGCAGCTCGAGCTCGGCGGCCATGCCGTCGCCGAAGGCGTACTCCACCTCCGGGGCGTACTGGAGCAGCATGCCCTCGCTCCGGGGGCGCAGCCGCAGCAGCGTGTTGAACTCCAGCTCGCCCCGCTCGGAGTCCAGTCCGCGCACCAGGTCGAACACCATGGGCTCGGGGAAGGAGAGGAAGGCGTCCCGGTTGGCGTCCGTGCCCGCCAGGTACTCCGTCAAGTCGCTGGCGCCGTCACCATCGGTGTCGCGCTTGTTCGGGTCCGTCTCGCCAAGGTCCACGAGGCCGTTCTGGTTCACGTCCTCCACATGGTCCGGCAGGCCGTCGCAGTCACTGTCCTGCTCCTGGTCCGGAGCGGTCGCCGAGCAGGGGACGGACGGAGGCACCCAGGCGTGTGCGGCCAGGGGCGTGGCGAAGAGGCCCATCAGCAGGGCGCGAGCGAAGGCCAGGGATGTACGGGTGGGATTCATGCGCGGGGCGGGACGGGATGGAAGAGAGTCTTTGCTGTTACAACAAACCCGGCCTGTGCATGGCAATGTCTTTGATGCGTCGGGAAAACCCGACACACGCTCCGTCGCGCTCAGGTCAACATCCGGCGCAGGCGTCTGGGAATCTCTTCCGTGCGCCAGCGCTGCACCTCGCGGGCAATCTCCGCCGCGCGTTTCGTCCGCTCCTCCCGGACCAGGGGTAGCAGGGCCCGAGCGGACTTTCGCTCGCGCGGCGCGGACTCCGCGGCCAGCCGCTCGAACAGCTCCAGGCGCACGTCGGCGTCATGCAGCTCGCCCAGGCCGTCCTGGAGCGGGACGAGCACCTCCAGCAGCGCATCCAGGGTGCGGCGGAAGGCCGGCTGGAAGATTTCAAGCTCGTAGCGCAGCCGCTTCAGCTCCTTGCGCAGCGCGTGGGCGGACGCCGCGTCGGCCGCGTCCACGTAGGTGTCGATTCGCTTCTGCACGCGCTTGAGGCGCTGGCGCAGCTCGTCCCGGACGCGGCGGCCGGCGAAGCGGTGCGCGTCATTGAGCCCGTCCAGCTTGCGCAAGAGCCGTGGCACCGTCTTGTCCACCCAGCGCTCCAGCTCCGTGTGCAGGCGCGTCTCATGCGACTCCAGCTCGGACAGCCGCTTCTTGCGCAGGGTCTGGATGCCGGCGCGCACCTGGGGCTTCTTGCTCGCCTTCCGGGCCACGCTCTCCAGCCACGCGGACTGGACGTGCACGTCCCGCACGTCCCCCAACGCGTCCTGGATGCGCTTCACGTCGCGCTCCAGCCGCTTCATGCCGCCCAGGGAGCGGAACACCTTGAGGGCGGCGCGAAGCCGCCGGGTGGCCACGCGCATGTCGTGGACGGACTCGTCGTCCACGGCGTCCTGGAAGCCGGCCTCCGGCTTGCGGACGTCCGCGAGCCGGCCCGCGAGGATGCGGCGCGCGGCGTCTCCCAACTGGCTGTCGGGGCCGAGCCCCCGGATGGGCGTGGGTTGAGCCATCTATTCCTCCGTGCGCGCGTGTTGGCGGAGCATCCGCTCGGCACCCTCCGGGCCCTCCCAGCCCAGGATGCGCGCGTCCTTGCTCTCGAAGCGCACCGCGGCGAGGAAGAAGTGCTCCAGCTCCTCGCGCTCGCGCTGTGGCAGTTGCTGGTAGTCCGTCAGGTGTCCGGCGCGGGACGGGGTGACGGGCACGGCGATGATGCGGTCATTGCGCTCGCGTCCGCCGTCGCCCGAGTTCTGCTCCACCTGGAGCACGCCGAGCGCGCGGCAGGGCAGCACCACGCCGGGAAAGCTCGCGTCGTCCCAGTACACCATGGCGTCCAGCGGGTCCCCATCCGGCCCCTGGGTGGAGGGGATGAAGCCCCAGTCGAACGGGTAGCTCAGGCCGCGTGGAAGCGGCCGTGAGAGGCTGAAGGCCTTGAGCGCCGTGTCGTACTTGAGCTTCAGCGTGGAGCCTCGGGGAGACTCGACGATGACGTGGAAGGCGCCTTCTTTCCCTCGCAGGGGCAACCGGGTGAGGTCCGTCACCATAGACAGCAAAGGTTGCGCCTGAGGTGTCATCCGGCAAGCGTGGCCGGGCGGAATCTTCGCCTCTTCAACCTTCGGCGGCGGCGCGGCCTCAGGAGCTGCAGCTCACCGCCAGGTGCCGGCCCCAGACTGGAGGCGCCGCGGCGTAGGACTCCGCGTCGGGGTGCTCGGCGAACGGGTCCGACAGCACGCCGAGCAGCCGGTCCACGAGCGAGAAGTCCCCGGCCTCCGCGCGAGAGATGGCCTCCTGCGCCACCCAGTTGCGCAGCACATACTTGGGGTTCACCCGGGCCATGCGCGCGTGGCGCTCCGCGTCCACGCTGCCCTCGGCGGCCAGCCGCGCCCGGTAGCGCCCGGCCCAGGCGTCGAAGCCCTCCGGGGCGGGGAACATGTCACGGACTGGACGGACGTCCGCGCCGTCCGCCGAGCCGACGCGGCCCAGCGCGCGGAAGAAGCGCGTGTAGTCCACGTGGGCTTCGGCCATGCGGGCGAACACGTCACTCACCAGCTCCCGGTCCTCGTCGCGCGCCTCTTGCAGGCCCAGCTTCGCGCGCATCCGGTCCATGAAGTGCGCGTTGAAGGTGGGCTGATAGGTGGCCAGCGCCGCGCGGGCCTCGTCCTCCGAGATGAGGGTGAGCAGCGCCTCGCCCAGGCACGCCAGGTTCCACATGCCGATGCGCGGCTGCTGGTCGAACGCGTAGCGGCCCCGGTCGTCGGAGTGGTTGCAGATGAAGCCCGGCTCGAAGTCGTCCAGGAAACCGAAGGGCCCGTAGTCCAGCGTGAGGCCCAGGATGGACATGTTGTCCGTGTTCATCACCCCGTGCGCGAAGCCCACCGCCTGCCACTGCGCGATGAGCCGCGCCGTGCGCTCCACCACCTCCGTGTAGAAGCGCGCGTAGCGGCCTTCCTGGCCCGCCAGATGGGGGAAGTGCTCCGCGATGACGTGGTCCGCCAGCGTGGCCACGTGCCCGGTCTGCTCGGTGTGGTGGAAGAACTCGAAGGTGCCGAAGCGCACATGCGACGGCGCCATGCGCACCAGCATCGCGCCCGTCTCCACCGCCTCGCGGTACACCGGTGTCTGGCTGCCGAGGATGCCCAGGCCCCGCGTGGTGGGGATGCCCAGGCCGTGCATGGCCTCGCCGCACAGGTACTCGCGGATGGTGGAGCGCAGCACCGCGCGCCCGTCCCCGCCGCGCGAGAAGGGCGTGGGGCCGCCGCCCTTGAGGTGCAGGTCCCACTTCTCCCCAACGGCGTTGCGGACCTCGCCCAGCAGCAGGGCGCGCCCGTCGCCCAGCCGGGGCACGTACACGCCGAACTGGTGCCCCGCGTACACCATGGCGAAGGGCTCCATGCCCGGCAGGGGCTTTCCGCCGCCCAGGGCCGCGACGAACTCCGGCCGCCAGGCTTCCTCGGGCGCCAGGTCCAGGAGCTTCAGGGCGGCGGGATTGACGCTCACCAGCTTCGCGTCCGGAAAGGGGCTGGGGTGGACGCGCGCGCCAAAGCCGGCGGGCAGGCGGGCATAGGTGTTGTCGAATCGGAGCTGTTCGAGCGTGGCCATGGCGGGGAAGAACACACGGGGACGCGGCGGCCATCCAGCCACCGCGCCCCCTTTGGAAGGCGTGGGACTACTTCTTGAGCTGGGGGACCTTCATGCCGCGCTCCACGGCGGGACGGCTGCCCACGCGGTGGAGCCACTGCACGACATTGCTGGAGCCGTGGAACAGCTCGGGGAAGTACGCGCGGGTGCCGGCCACCCACGGGTACAGGGCGATGTCCGCGATGGAGTAGCGGCCCGCGACGTAATCCCCGGTGCCGAGCTTGCCGTCGAGCACGCCGATGAGGCGGCGGGACTCGGCGTGATAGCGCTCGATGCCGTAGGGGACCTTCTTGGGGGCGAAGCGGGCGAAGTGGTTGAGCTGGCCGAACATGGGGCCCACGCCGCCCATCTGGAACATCACCCACTGGAGGACTTCCGTCCGGCCACGCTGGTTGGAGGGCAAGAGTTGGCCCGTCTTCTCCGCCAGGTAGATGAGGATGGCGCCGGACTCGATGACGGCGAGCGGACGGTGGTCCTGCGCCGCGTGGTCGACGATGGCCGGAATCTTGTTGTTGGGGTTGATGGCCAGGAACTCGGGCGTGAACTGCTCGCCCTTGGTGATGTCCACCACGTGCGTCTTGTACTGGAGGCCCAGCTCCTCCAGGGCGATGGACACCTTCTGCCCGTTGGGCGTCGCGAACGTATAGAGGTCGATCATGCCTTCACTCCCGTGAGCTGCTCGCTCACCTGCCAGAGCCGCTCCGCGTCCGCGTCATTCCGCGCTGCGGACGTCAGCTTCCTCGGACGGCATTTGTAGAAGTACTGCCCGGACACTGACTCCACATCGGGCGAAGACGCCAGGTACACGGACGTCCGCGCTCCCTTCTCCGCCGAAATCATGAACGCCGCGCCCAGCTTGACGATGTGGCGGAAGAACCCTTGCGTGTTGTGACCGAAGCCCGTGCGCACCGTGCCCGGGTGCAGGGCGTTGGCCGTCACCTGCGTGCCTTGCAGCCGCTTCGCCAGCGCGCGGGTGAACAGGATGTTGGCCAGCTTCGACGTGCCGTACACGCGGAAGCCGAAGTAGCCCTGCTCGCTCTGCAGGTCGTCGAAGTCGAGCTTGCCGGCGAGGTAGGCATCGGACGAGACGTTGATGATGCGCGCGGGGCCGGTGGCCTTCATCACGTCCAGCAGCAGGTTCGTCAGGAGGAAGGGCGCGAAGTGGTTGGTGGCCATGGTGGCCTCCAGCCCGTCCTCCGTCACCTGCCGCCGGTCGATGATGAGCCCCGCGTTGTTCAGCAGCACGTCCAGCCGCGAGTAGCGCTCACGGAAGGTCTGTGCCAGCGCCCGCACGGACTTCAGGGAGGTGAGGTCGGCGCGGAGCCAGTCCACCTGGGCGTCGGGCGCGGCCCGCTTCACGGCGGCCACGGCCGCCTCGGTGCGGCCCGCGTCCCGGCCCACCAGCACCACCGTGGCGCCCATCCGCGCAAGCGCCTTGGCGGCCTCCAGCCCGATGCCGCCGGTGGCCCCGGTGATGAGGCACACCTTCCCGTCCATGCGCGTCTGTGAAGTCAAAAGGCGTCCTCCATCGCGAGAGGACGCCTTCTATACGCTGGAGCCCGCCCGCGCGCTTGCTCTTGAGCAGGCGCTCGGGGGCCTTCCGGTGGTCAACGCTCCATTCAGGCGTTGGAAGGTCTGCTGGAGGCGTCCTGGGGCCGGGCGTCCCCCCCGCGGCGCACCCCCGCGCGGGGCTCGCCGTGGAGGTGGCTCTCCAGGAACCACAGGTCCAGCTCGACCTCGCCCAGCGTCTGGGTGAGCAGGTCGGAGGTGACGGGGTCGTTCAGCTCATCCGAGCGGTGGATGCCGCTGCGGATGCTGGCCGCGTACCGGGCGAAGCGCTCCACCAGGACCTTGAGGTGGTCGTCACCGTCCACGGCCTTGAGGTCGTATTCGGGCAGCTCGCTGTTCTTGGCCGCCAGCCGGATGGTGCCCTCGGCGTAGCCGCCCAGCGTGCCCGCGCGCTCGGCGAATTCGTCGGCCTGTTTACGGACGTGCTTGGCCAGGTCGTCGAACAGCTCGTGGCGGCTGTAGAAGTGCCGGCCGCGGATGTTCCAGTGCGCTTGCTTGATTTGCCAATGCAGGTCGATGGCGTCGGCCAGCAGGGTGTTGAGCGAATCGATGAGCTCCTCACGTGCGTCCGTGGGGAGATTCACATGGCTTGGAAAGTTCATGGTGCGCGGTTCCTCCAGAAGGTCATTCGAAGGTGGGGATTCCTTCCTGGAATGCCAGTCCGCGCGTGACGCCTGGGGGGCAGGCGGGCGGGCGTCAGAAGCCCGTGCAACCGGGCTCACGGCCGGTACGATGGGCAGCCATGCTTGCTCTCGACCTTGTGGAACGGCTGCGTCAGGTGTCACCCAGCGCGGCGAACGCGCTGCTGACCGTGGCGGTGAAGAACATCATCCCGCTGTCCGCGGTGATGGGCATCCGGGTGGAGGACGCGTCGGACGCCCGGGCGCAGGCGTCGGTGCCGCTGAAGCGGCGCACGCGCAACCACGTGAAGAGCGTGTACCTGGGCGTGCAGGTGACGGTGATGGAGCTGACGATGGGCCTGTGGCTCTTCCGCCGCTTCCCGCCGGGGCGCTACCTGGCGCTGGTGAACGAGCTCCAGGTGTCCTTCCACGCGAAGGCCAAGGGCGGCGTGCGCGCCATCTGTGAGCCGCCCCCCGACGTGTTCAACACCCTGGACGCCGCGCTCCAGCAGAAGGGGGACAAGGCCCGCGAGTGGATTCCCGTCCGCCTGGTGGACTTCGAGGGCACGCACATCGCCGATGCCCGCTTCCTGGCGGTGCTGAAGAAGGCGTGAGGCCGGGTTCGGCGGTGCTGGCACCGTGGCTCAGGTCTCGGCCGAGGCGCGCCGGGCCCTTGGCGTGGCGCCGGCGCGACGGATGAGGTCGCGGAACGCCACCATCGCCGGGTCGGCGTGGGTCCGGTCGTGCCACCACAAGTTGAGGGTGATGGTGAGCGGGGGCACCGGGCTTTGCAGGGTCTGAATCCCGAGCCGGGGGCCCAGCCGGGCGACGAGTGAGGCGGGCAGTGTGGCGACGAGGTTGGACTCGGCGACCACGGCGGCGGCGGCGCTGAAGGTCGGAACGACCAGCGCGACGTCGCGAGCGATGCCGAGCCGGGCATAGGTGCCCGGCAGCGCGCGGTAGCCCTTGCCGGGGGCCACCTGCACCTCGACGTGGCGCAGGCTGGCCAGCCCGCTCTTGGAGATGCGGCCGCGTGCCAGGGGATGGTCGTTGCGCGCCACCAGCACGGTGCGCTCCCGGTAGAGGGCCTCCAGGTGCATGCCGGGGGCCCGCTCGCCCACCGCGATGGCGACGTCCACCTCGGGGCTGGCCAGGCCGCCTCCCGCGAGGAGGGTGTCGATGCCAATCACTCGCAGTTTCGCGCGAGGCATTTCGGCGGCCAGCAGCGTGGTGATGCGGGGCAGGCGCACCATCTGTCCGGCATCCGCGATGGCGAGTGAGAACTCACGTGTGGTGGTCTCGGGAGCGAAGGCCGCGCCGTGAACGGCGTGCTCAAGGTCTCGGAGGGCGCGGGCCAGCATGGGCGCCAGCGCCACTGCCCGAGGCGTGGGGACGATGCCGCGACCGCTGCGGGCGAACAGCGGGTCGCCGAGCGCGATGCGCAGCCTGGCCAAGGCGTTGCTGATGGCCGACGGCGTGACATGGAGGCGGCGGGCGGCACGCGCGACGCTGCGCTCGCTCAGAACGGCGTCGAGCACCAACAGCAGGTTGAGGTCGAGAGTGGAAAGCCTCATGAACGGTGAGGATACCCGTTACGAACAATCACTATTCGAAAACGATGAAACGGCTCATGAACGGGCCATGCGCAAGATGCATCTGCTGCTCCTCCCGGTCGTGCTCACGGCCTGTTTGCGTGTGGCGGCCCCCGCCTCGACCTCGCCGCTGGAGACCGTCATGCATGACGTCGATGTCCTCGATTCCCACATGGCCTATCGGGAAGCGGGGCAGGGACCCACGGTGGTCCTGCTCCACGGCAACCCGACGTCGTCCTATGTCTGGCGCGACGTCATCCCGCATCTCGCCGGCCATCACCGCGTGCTGGCGCCCGACCTCATCGGCATGGGTGACTCGGGCAAGCCGGACCTCGCCTACCGCTTCGCCGACCACGCCCGGTATCTCGACGCCTGGTTCGACGCGCTCGGCCTGAATGACGTCGTGCTCGTGGGGTACGACTGGGGCGGCTCGCTGGCCATGGACTGGGCGGCCCGCCACCCGGCGCGTGTTCGGGGCCTCGTCGTGTACGAGACCTTCTTCCGTTCGCTCAAGTGGAGTGACTACCCGCCCCAAGGCGCCGAGCTCTTCAAGAACCTGCGGACGCCTGGCGTGGGAGAGACGCTGGTGCTGGAGCAGAACCAGTTCCTGGCTCGCTCGCTGGGGGCCGGCGTCAGGCGGGGCCTGAGCGCGGCCGAGGCGGCGGTGTACGCAGCGCCCTACCCAGACGCGTCGTCACGGCGCCCGCTGTTGGCGTGGCCGCGAGAGATTCCCATCGAGAACGAGCCGGCCGACATGATGGCGGTGCTGGAGCGCTACGTCGCCTGGATGGAGACGTCTCCGGCGGTGCCGAAGCTGCTGCTCACCTTCGACAGTCCGACGCCGCTCGGTGCTCCCTCCGTTGTTGGGTGGGCGCGAAATCAGTTCGCCAACCTCGAGGTCGTGGCGCTCGGCGAGGCCGGGCACCACGCGAGCGAGGACCTGCCCGATGACATCGGGCGGGCGATTGCGCACTGGCTTCGCGGCGGTGCTCAAACGCGGGGAAAGGGGGAAATGCAGAAGACTCCAACGTCGCGGCCTGGTCAGTAACCACGGGCGTGGGGGTATCCAGCCGTGCGGAGAGGTGAGGTGAAGGCGGGTAGCTGGCAGGCAGGAGTCAGTCCAGGGCGCCAGTCCACGAGGCTGCTTCACTGTGGTGCCGCGTCGAGGCAAGCTGACCGCCGTGTCGCGGCGCGCTCAACTGATTCTCATGCTCCTGGTGTCGGGGCTCCTGCACGTCGCGCTCTTCGCGACGCTGTCGGGCAGCGAGTCCGAGGAGCGCCTGCGCCGCCGCGTAGCACCAACGGCCGTGGAGATGGAGGTCGTCTACCAGGACGTGACGCCGCCTCCCGAGCCGCCAGAGCCCGGCCCGCCGCCTCCCGCCGAGGAACCGCCGCGCACGCCGCCGAAAAGGGAGGACCCTCCGCGCCACGCGGAGCGTCCGCGTCCATCCCCTGCGGAGGCCCCCGCGCGGCCCGAGCCACCGCCAGCGGGGGGTGACACGGCGGAGCCCGCCGCGCCGCCGCCCGCCCTGGCCCAGGACATTCCGCGTGACATCCCACCGCCGCAGCAGCGGCCCAACCTGGAGCCACAGGGTCTGCTTGGCGGCGGATTACTGCGGAGCGGACCCCCTTCGACGGGACGGACACTCCACCCCGGTGAAGCCCTCGACCCGAAGGCCCTGGCGGCCCGGCAGGCCGAGGAGGCCCGTGTGCGGGTGGACGGCTGGGCCCAGGACGCCGCCGCCACGGCGCGCGCGTCGAGCGGCGCCACGCATCCCTACTTCGCGAAGCTGCGGGAAGGCTTCGCGAAGCAACTGGTGAACCCGCCGCCCCCGGACCTGAAGGTGCTGGGCGCGCGGATGAAGCGCGAGCAGGTGGATGCCATTGCCCGCTTTGGAAAGACAGGCACGCCCATCGTCGCCGAGCCCCGGGACCAACGGCTGGAGCAGCGCAATCGCATGCAGGCGGCCGTCGAGGCCGGGCGCGCGGCCAACATGTACATGGTGGACGTCACCACGCCGGTGCTCGCGCTCAAGGCCATCGTCGAGGTCTGGCAGGCGCGCGACGGGAAGCTGCTCGACCTCAAGGTGCTCGAAGGCTCCGGCGACCCGAACTTCGACGCCTGGGCCGTGACGCAACTCCGGGATGCGCTCGCCAGCGCCGACGCGCCCGAGTCCGGAGGGGGCCTGGGCATCCGGGATGACGGCATGCGCAGCCGATGGCGGCTGGAGGAGTACCTTGGTAATCCGCGCGTGCAGATTCACCTGATTGGCGTCTACTGACGGACGCCGGGAGCCGTCCATGTCCGCGCGACGACTGCGCAGTCTGCTGCCTCTCCTCCTGCTGGTGGGCACCGGGTGCGCGGGCACCTCGGCGCACCACGCGCCTCCCGCCAAGGCGGACCCGCTGGCCCGCGTGGCCGCGGTGCACGGCGGCGCGGGCCCCTGGGCCGTCATGGGCTACCGCATGGGCGTGTACGCGCTCCAGCAGCTCGGCCTGCCCGCGGGCAGCTTCGACCTGGAGGTCTTCCACCACACGCCGCAAAAGGTGCAGTACGCCTGCGTCGCGGACGGCGCGGCGGCGGCCACCGGCGCCAGCGTGGGGAAGCTCAACCTCTCGCTGGTGGAGGTGCTCGGGCCGGAGGACGTCGTCACGCGCTTCCGCAACCGCGAGACAGGAGAGGCCATCGCGCTTCGCCCCTCGCCGCGCTTCGTGCAGCGCTACCTCGACGTGCCCCGCGAGAAGCTGGCGGAGGCCGGCGCCGAGGTGCTGACGCTGCCGGACGCGGAGGTCTTCGAGGTCGTCACGGCGCCTTGACGGCGGGCTGTTCGTCCTCCAGCAGGAAGTCGACGATGGTCTTCCACGTCGACTCGAACTGGGGCCTGCGGAAGCCGGAGCCGGAGATGAGCCAGTCCACGTGCGGCGGCTGGTGCGCGGGCTGGTCGAAGTGGCCAATCGCATCCAGGTGGTCCGCGCGCACCGCGGCCAGCACCCGGCCGTGCACCTGCGAGCGCGTGGGGACGATGCCGTCACACGCCGTGGGGCCCGGCATCGCGCCATAGGCCTGCACCAGCGCCGCCGTCTGCGCGGGCGTGTGCAGCGGCAGCGCGGTGAGCGGCATCCGCTGCGTCTGTCCGTACGTCAGGGCGTAGATGGTGTGCGTGAGCTGCGCGTAGGGGTCCAGCCCCGCCGCCATGCGCGTGCGCAGCGACGGCGGCCGCGCCTGCGTCACCACCGAGCCATACCGCACGCCGGGCCGGTCCAACGTGCTGGCGTTGAACAGGTCGATGCCTTCTGGCGTGAGCTGCGGAATCAGCGAGGTGTCGTTGCCCACGTCGCTCAGGAACTTCGACACCGCGTCACGGCGCTCCGAGGAGAAGTCCCCCAGGAGCTGGTCATAGAGCTGGTCCAGCAGCGTGGGCTTCCACCCGAGCTGGTCATCCGCTCGCGCCAGCAGGTGTCCGAAGCGGAACACCACGCGCAGGGGCAGCCGGCCGAAGCGCAGCACGTACACCGTGAAGAGCGACAGCAGCTTGAGGATGCGCTGGCCGAACAGGCCCATGAAGAACGTTGCCAGCGGAGTGCCCGCATGCGGCGTGGAGACGGATGTCACGGTGCGTACGCGCTTCGCGAAGGGCTCCAGGTCCAGGCCCTCCGCCAACTGCGCGCCGGGGCTGACGAACAGCCGCGAGTCCAGCCCACCCGTCGAGTGGCCGATGAGGTGGATGGGGCCGTCGTCCGCGGAGGCCGTCTCTTGCACGGCCTTGAGCAGGTCCGCGGTGCGCGTGCGGATGGAGGCCGTGGGGTGGGAGAGGACGATGATGACCTCCGACTCCACCTCCCTTCGGGCCAGCTCCGCCTTCAGGTAGTCCAGGGCGTGGCCGAAGTAGATGAGCTCGCCCAGGTTGATGAAGCCGAAAAACCCGGGGACGAGGTAGACGCGATGCTTGCCGGACATTGCCTGCACCATATCTGACGCGACGCATGATACCTGTGGGGAATGCGTCCTCCGCTCGGAGGTTGACGCGCGCCGGCCGTCAAGTTCAGAACCGGCACCTCCACTCCCAGTCACGACAGAAGGACGCCCGCACGTGGATCGCAGACTGCTCGCATTCGGCCTGCTCCTGTCCCTCCCCGCCGCCGCGGACGAGGGAATGTGGACCTACGACGCCTTTCCCTCCGACGCGGTGAACAAGGCCCACGGCTTCACGCCCACGCAGGCGTGGCTGGACCACGTACGCCTCGGCTCGGTGCGGCTGGCCGGCGGCTGCTCCGCCAGCTTCGTGTCGCCAGAAGGGCTGGTGATGACGAATCACCACTGCATCCGCGGCTGCATCGAGGACCTGTCCTCGCCGAAGAAGGACCTGCTGGCCAAGGGCTTTTATGCGTCGAGGGCCGCGCAGGAACTGCGCTGTCCCAAGGTGGAAGCGAACCAGTTGGTGGAGATGACCGACGTCACCGACAAGATGAACGCGGCGACGAAGGGGCTCACCGGCGCGGCCTTCAACACCGCGTTGAAGAAGGAGACGGCCACGGTGGAGGCCGCGTGCGCCACGTCCGATGACGTGCGCTGCGACGTGGTGACGTTGTTCAACGGCGGCAAGTACCACCTGTACAAGTACCGCCGCTTCCAGGACGTGCGCCTCGTGTTCGCGCCCGAGTTCTCCATGGCCGCCTTCGGTGGCGACCCGGACAACTTCAACTTCCCGCGCTTCGGCTTCGACGCGGCCTTCCTGCGCGTGTGGCAGGACAACGCGCCCGCGAAGAGCCCGCACTTCCTGCCGTGGGCGAAGCAGGGCGCGAAGGAGGGCGACCTCGTCTTCGTCTCCGGCCACCCGGGTGGCACCGAGCGCAAGGCCACCGTCGCGGAGCTGGAGTTCCAGCGAGACGTCAACCTGCCGTACACGCTGCTCCAGCTCGCGGAGCTGCGCGGCATGCTGCGCGAGTACGCCGGCGGTTCGGCGGAGCGCTTCCGCACCACGCGCTCCCTGCAGCGGGGCGTGGAGAACGGGCTGAAGGCGCTGCGGGGCCGCCTCCAGGCGCTGGCGGACCCGGCGCTGCTCGCGGGCAAGCGCGAGGACGAAGCGGCGCTGCGCAAGAAGGTGGAAGGCAACGCGCAGGTGAATGCCGCCACCCACGGCGCGTGGGAGGAGATTGCCCAGGCGCTCGACGCGCACCGCCGCATGCTGCCGGAGTACCGGATGAAGGAAGCGGGGGATGCCTATCCCTCCGAGCTCTTCCGCATGGCGCGGCACCTGGTGCGCGTGGCCGACGAGCGGGACCGCCCCAACGCGGAGCGGCTGCGCGAGTACACCCAGGCGCAGCTCCCCTCGCTGGAGCAGCAGTTGCTGCGCGACGCGCCGCTGACGCTCGAGCTGGACCAGAAGCTGCTCACCTTCGGCCTCACCCGCGTGCGCGAGACGCTGGGCGCGGATGACCCGTTCGTCCAGCAGGTGCTCGGGCGCGAGGCTCCCGAGGACCTCGCGAAGGCGCTGGTGCGGGGCACGAAGCTGGGTGACGTGAAGGTGCGCGCCGCGCTGCTCAAGGGCGGCAAGGCGGCGGTGGATGCCTCCAAGGACCCGATGATTCTCTTCGCGCGCAAGGTGGACGCGGAGGCCCGCGCGGCCCGCAAGCGCTACGAGGACACGGTGGAGGCGGTGCTCAAGCGCAACGGCGAGCGCATCGCCAAGGCGCACCTGGCGGTGTACGGCACCTCTGGCTACCCGGACGCCACCTTCACCCTGCGCCTCAACGCTGGACAGGTGAAGGGCTGGGATGAGAACGGCCGTCCCGTGGCGGCGCTCACCACCTTCGGCGGCGCGTATGAGCGGCACACCGGCAAGGTTCCGTACCAGCTCCCGGACACCTGGCTGAAGGCCCGCGGCAAGGTGCCACCCCAGACGCCGTTCGACGTGGCCACCACCAACGACATCATCGGCGGCAACTCCGGCTCGCCCCTGGTGGACCGCGACGGGCGCGTGGTGGGGCTCATCTTCGACGGAAATCTTCACTCACTCGGTGGCAGGTACGCCTACGTCCCCGAGACGAACCGCGCGGTGGCCGTCCACGGCGAGGGAATCCTGGCGGGGCTGGAGCACGTCTACGGGGCCAGGCGCGTGGTCGACGAGCTGCGCGCCGCCAGCGACGCCGCCGTCGTGCCAGCGAAGTAGTCGCGGTTCTCAAGACCTGAGAGGTTTTGTGAACTGGATTTGGGCCTTTTGAACGCCTTGGCCCTTGTGGCCAAGGCATGTCAGAGGGAGCAGGATAGAATCCGGCGCAAGGCTTAAAACCGGTTCTTCATGGCTCCCTTGAAACCCAGTGACATCCCCCTCGGCACGGTGTTGAGGGAGACGTATGAGATTGCAGGCGTCCTCGGCCGGGGTGGCATGGGGACTGTCTTCCTGGCCAATCACTTGCGGCTGCCGGCCGGCAGGTGGCCATCAAGATCCTGCGGCACGACGCGGGCATGGGGCCCGAGGTGTTCGTGCGCTTCCGGCGCGAGGCGGAGATTGCCTCGAAGCTGGGGCACCCCAACATCGTCGAGGTGCTCGACTTCGACAGCCTCGAGGACGGCTCGCCGTACATGGTGATGGAGTGCCTGCGCGGGCAGCCGCTGTCGCGCCGGCTGCGCAAGGGCCCCATGTCGCTGGAGCAGGTGTTCTCCTGCGCGCGGCAGATGGGCTCGGCGCTCCAGGCCGCGCACCGCGCGGGCATCGTCCACCGCGACCTCAAGCCGGGCAACGTGTTCCTCGTCCCCACCGAGGTGGGCGGCATGATGATGGAGCACGTGAAGCTGCTCGACTTCGGCATCTCGAAGGTCATCGACTCGCAGAGCGTGCACACCCAGGGCGGCATCCTGCTGGGCACGCCGCAGTACATGGCGCCCGAGCAGGCCACCGGGAAGAACGGCGAGGTGGATCCCCGCACGGACATCTTCGCCTTCGGGTGCCTCGTCTACGAGATGCTGGCGCGCCGGCTGCCGTTCCGGGACAACGGCAACCTTCCGGAGCTCATCTACCGCATCGTCTATGATCCGCCGGAGCCGCTGGAGGCGTTGGTGCCCGGGCTGCCGGACCACGTCATCGCGGCGGTGGAGAAGTCGCTGGAGAAGCGCCCCGAGGACCGTTTCGCGGAGGTGGGGGGCTTCATCGCCGCGCTGACGGGCCGCGCGCTCCAGACGATGGGCGAGGTGCCGATGCTCACGCCGCTGAGCACGCCGCACCTCGCGGTGGATGTGTCGCTAGCGTCGAAGCCGGAGACGGTGGATGGCAGGCGCTGGGGGCGGTCGACGTCGGACGGTGAGGGCGGCGAGGACCCCCTGGCCGGCAAGCCGGCCTTCCGGGAGACGGAGACGGCCAGCCTGTCCGCGCCGGTGTCGATGGCCATCTCGCACGACGCGGCCACCATCGCCGAAGCGATGCCCGTGCCAGAGATGGAGGCGCCCCCGCCGAAGCCCGCCGTGGCGCCAGCGGCCGTCGTCCCCGCGCCCATCGCCCGTTCACCGGTGGCCCGGCAGCCGTCCGTGGCGGCTCCGGGGCCGGGCGCCCGGAATCCGAAGGACGCGGCCGTGGCGCGGACGCC
>JBKGHI010000170.1:0-19203 GCA_046520405.1 Myxococcus sp. 1LA | reverse complement strand
CGTCGCCCGCCCGGCCTCCCGGTCCACCCCTCGGGTCCCTGACGCAGTAGTGCTAAGCGGCCCCAGGTGGGATGGCCTACCGCCGCAGTCCGCGTTTGATGTTGGCGCAGAGGGCCTTCGCCGCCGCCGGGCCTTCTGCGTGCGCGGCACGCACCAATGCGCTGCCCACCACGACGCCGTCCGCATGCGCAGACAGGGTGCGCGCCTGCTCCTCGGTGGAGATGCCAAAGCCCGCGACGATGGGCACGGACGCGGCCTTGCGCACCAAATCCAGACGCTGCGACAGGTCCGGCGGCAGCTCCGCGCGCATGCCCGTCACGCCTGACACGGACACGCAATAGACAAACCCGCGCCCGTCCCGTGCGATGGCCTGCGCCCGCGCCGGGGGCGTGGTGGGGGCACACAGGGGAATCAGGTCGATGCCCTCCGCGTCGAACGTGGCGCGCAGGCTCGCGCTCTCCTCGGGCGGAAGGTCGGGGAGGATGGTTCCCGACACGCCACGCTCCCGCGCGAGCTTCGCGTAGCGCGCCTCACCCATGGCCATGATGACGTTGACGTACGTCATGATGACCAGCGGCGTCTCGGGGCAGCGCTGGCGCACCGCCGGCACCACTTCCTCCAGCACGCGCTTGAGCGTGGAGCCGGCCTTGAGCGCCCGCTCCGCCGCGCCCTGGATGACGGGGCCGTCCGCGATGGGGTCGCTGAACGCCACGCCAAGCTCCAGGATGTCCGCGCCGCCCTCCACCAGCGCGGCGAACACGTCCACCGAGCGGGGCAGGTCCGGGTCTCCCGCCATGGCGTAGGCCACCAGCACGCCTTCGCCCCGCGCCTTCGCCTGGGCGAAGGCCTGTGCAATCTCGCCGCTCACGCCTTCACCCCCACCGGCGGAGGCACGCCCCGCGCGGAAATCGTGGCCACGTCCTTGTCGCCGCGGCCCGAGCAGTTGATGACCAGGTGCTTGCCCGCGCCCAGCTCGCGCGCCAGCTCCCGGCCTCGCGCGAAGGCATGAGACGTCTCCAGCGCGGGGAGGATGCCCTCCATGCGCGCCACCTCGTAGAAGGCCGCCAGCGCCTCGTCGTCCGTGGCGGTGCGGACCTCCATGCGTCCCGTCTTCGCCAGGTGCGCCAGCTCCGGCCCCACGCCCGGGTAGTCCAGGCCGGCGGAGATGCTGTGCGCCTCCTGAATCTGTCCGTCCTCGTCCTGAAGCACCAGCGAGCGCGAGCCGTGCAGCACGCCCTCCGTCCCCAGCGTCAGCGACGCGCCGTGCTGCTTCGAATCCAGGCCGTGGCCTCCGGCCTCCACGCCCACCAGCCGCACGCTGGCGTCACCGATGAACGGGTGCAGCACGCCAATGGCGTTCGAGCCGCCGCCCACGCACGCGATGATGGCATCCGGCAGTCCACCCCAGGCCGCCTGGGCCTGCGTCCGCAGCTCGCGGCCGATGACGGCCTGGAAGTCGCGCACCACCGTCGGGTACGGGTGCGGCCCCGCCGCGCTGCCGATGACGTAGTGCGTGTCCGACACCTGTGACACCCAGGTACGCATGGCCTCGTTCATCGCGTCCTTCAGCGTGCGCGAGCCGGACTCCACCGGCCGCACCACCGCGCCCAGCGCGCGCATGCGGAAGACGTTGAGCGCCTGCCGCTCCACGTCCAGCGCGCCCATGTACACCTCGCAGGGCAGGCCGAAGAGGGCGCACGCGGTGGCGGTGGCCACGCCGTGCTGGCCCGCCCCCGTCTCCGCGATGATGCGCTTCTTGCCCATGCGCTTGGCGAGCAGCACCTGCCCCACGGTGTTGTTGATTTTGTGCGCGCCGGTGTGCGCCAGGTCCTCGCGCTTGAGCCACACATTCGCGCCGCCCCAGGCCTCCGTGAGGCGCCGGGCCGGCGTCAGCGTGGTGGGCCGGCCCACGAACTCGCGCAGCACCCGGGCGACCTCCTCGCCGAAGGCCGGGTCCGCGCTCGCCGCCGCATAGGCTTCTTCCAGCTCCTGCAGCGCGGGGACCAGCGTCTCCGGAACGTAGCGTCCGCCGTAGCGCCCGAAGCGGCCGGCGGCAGTCTCCGTACTCATGTCTGTCACTCCCAGAGGTTGATGGACTTCGCGGCGCGCACGAAGGCGCGCACCGCTTCCACGTCCTTGATGCCAGGGGCGGACTCCACGCCGCTGGCCACGTCCACGCCGTACGGCCGCGTCGCGCGCACCGCCTCGGCCACGTTGGAGGGCCGCAGGCGCCCGCCACCAGCACGGGCACGCCACTTCCCGCGAGCCCCGCGACGAGCGACCAGTCGAAGCCCACGCCGCCGCCGCCGTACCCCGGGGCCGCGCCGTCCAACAGCAGCCCCGTCACATCGCCTACGCCCACATACGTCCGAGCCCGGGCCACGTCTTCCGGCCCTGTCACCCGCAGCGCCTTGATGACCGGCACCCCGTACCCCGAGCACGCTTCCGGGGGCTCATCCCCGTGGAGCTGCACGGCCGTGAGGCCACACGCGCGCACCGTCTCCCGGATGGTGTCCGGCGACGCGTTGACGAACACCCCCAGCAGCGCGCCCAGCGGCGGTCGCGTGCGTGCCAGGGCCGCCGCCGTGGCGAGGTCCAGGTAGCGGGGCGACTTCGGGTAGAAGTTGAGGCCCAGCGCGTCCACGCCCGCTTCCCACGCTGCCACCGCATCCGACAGCCGCGTGACGCCGCACACCTTCACGCGGACGCTCATGGTGCCGTGTCCTCCAGCCCGAGCAGCCGCCGCAGCGCATGGCCGGGGTCAGGCTCCCGGAGCAGGGATTCGCCCACCAGGACCGCGTCGGCGCCCGCTTCCTGGGCCGCCAGCAGGTCCGCGTAGGTTTTCAGGCCGCTCTCCGCCACCAGCACCCGGGCTCGCGAGCGGAGCTTCGGCATCACCCGCAGCGCCGTCCCCGTGTCCGTCTTCAGCGTGGCGAGGTTGCGGTTGTTGATGCCCACCAGCTTCGCGCCCGCGGCCAGCGCGCGCTCGGCGTGCGCCTCCGTATGAGCCTCCACCAGCGCGGCCACACCCACCGCCTTTGCCGTGGCGACCATCTCCCGAAGCTCGCCATCCTCCAGCGCGTCGGCGATGAGCAGCACCGCGTCAGCGCCCCACATCGCGCTCTCCTCGACTTCGCGCGCCGCGACCAGGAAGTCCTTGCGCAGCACGGGCAGCGACACCGCTGCCCGCACCGCCACGAGGTCCTCCAGGCCGCCGCCGAAGTCCGGCCCGTCCGTGAGTACGCTGATGGCGCTGGCGCCCGCGGCCTCATAGGCGCGCGCCACCGCCACCACGTCGGCGTGGGGGAACGCGCCACCGGAGGGGCTCTTGCGCTTCACCTCGGCGATGACGCTCACGCGCCGTCCGGAGCGGTGGGTCACCAGCCCCTGGGCGAAGTCGCGCTGCGTGGGGCGCGTGCGAGGCGCCATGGGCGGACGCTCCGCCAGCTCCTGGCGTTTGCGCGCCATGATGCGGTCCAGCGTTCCCGGCGCCGCGCCGCCGTTTGATGTCGTACTCACGAAGTGACTCCAACGGTGGGGGATGCCCACCTATGTGGCTCCGCCGCACCATTCGAAGATGCCGTCCTCATGACACGGCCCCATCGATGAGCGCCGCCAGCTTGCTCCGCGCCGCGCCGGAATCGATGGCGTGCTCCGCCTTGCGCACGCCGTCCCGCAGGTCCGCCGCCAATCCCACGACGACGAGCGCCGCCGCCGCGTTGAGCAGCACCGCCGTGCGCAGCCCCGAGCGCTCGCCGTCCAGCAGCGCGCGCAGCCGCTGCGCGTTCTCGTCCGCGTCACCACCCGCGATGGCCTCGCGCGGCACCACGTCCAATCCGGCATCCTGGGGCGACACCGTGAAGGTGTGGACGGTGCCGTCCTCGCGCAGCTCCGCGACCGCCGTGGCGCTGCACGGGGAGATTTCATCCAGCCCGTCGTGCCCGTGCACCACCCACGCGCGGCGGCTGCCGAGCCGGCCCAGCACCCGCGCCGTCTGCTCCACGCGCTTGCCGTCGAACGTTCCCAGGAGCTGGTAGCGCGCTCCCGCCGGGTTCGTCAGCGGCCCCAGCAGGTTGAACACGCTGTGGAACCCCATGTCCCGCCGCGCCTGCGCCACGTGCCGCAGGGCCCCGTGGTGCGAGGGCGCGAAGAGGAATCCCACGCCGTGCTCGTCGATGTCCCGCGCCACGCGCTCGTGCGGACGCTCCATGGAGACGCCCAGCGCCGCCAGCACGTCCGCGCTGCCACAGCGGCTGGAGACCGCGCGGTTGCCGTGCTTGGCCACCGTCACTCCAGCCCCGGCGGCCACGAAGGCCACCGCGGTGGAGATGTTGAAGGTGTGCGCGCCATCACCGCCGGTGCCGCAGGTGTCGAGCACCACCTCCGCGCGCGGGGACAGCTTCGCCGCGCAGGCCCGCATGGCCTCCGCCGCGCCGAGGATTTCATCCTCCGTCTCACCCTTCATCTTCAGCGCTGTCGCCAGCGCGCCAACCTGGGCAGGCGAAGCCTCCCCGGCGAGCATCAGACCCATGACGCGGGTCATCTCCTCGCGGGTGAGGTCGCGCCGGCCCACCACCTTGCCCAGCGCTTCCTTGAGTGTCATGGCCTATCCCAGTCTGACGACTTCGCGGCCCATCGCCTGGGCGATGGCGCGGACCTCGTTCATGGACTTCTCGAACTCGGAGAAGTCCAGCGACTGGGCGCCGTCCGACCTGGCGCGCGGCGGGTCGGGGTGCACCTCGACGATGATGCCGTCCGCCCCCACCGCCGTCGCCGCGCGCATCATCGCCGGCACCGCCTTGCGCACGCCGATGCCGTGCGACGGGTCCACGAAGACGGGCAGGTGCGACAGCGCCTTCAGCATGGGCACCGCGTTGAGGTCCAGCGTGTTGCGCGTCATCGTCTCGAAGGTGCGGATGCCGCGCTCACAGAGGATGACCTGCGTGTTGCCACGGGCGACGATGTACTCGGCCGCCATCAGCAGTTCCTTGATGGTGGCGCTCATGCCGCGCTTGAGCAGCACGGGCTTGCGCATCTCGCCCACGGCCTCCAGCAGGCTGAAGTTCTGCATGTTGCGCGCGCCAATCTGGAGGATGTCCGTGGCGTCCGCGACGGCCTGCAGCGTGGCGGTGTCCTTCACCTCGGTGGTGACGAGCAGGCCCGTCTCCTGGCGCGCCTCGGCCAGCAGCGCGAGCCCGTCACCCTTGAGGCCCTGGAACTCATAGGGGCTGGTGCGCGGCTTGAACGCGCCACCGCGCAGCATGGTGGCGCCCGCCTTCTTCACCGCGTGCGCGGTGGAGAGAATCTGCTCGCGCGACTCCACCGAGCACGGACCGGCGATGACGTGGAAGGCCGAGCCGCCAATCGTCAGGTCTCCGATGCGAAGCTGCGTGTCCTCCGGCTTCACCTCGCGGCTGACGAGCTTGAACGGCTGGGAGATGGCCACGGCGTCCGCGACACCAGGGAGCACGCGGAAGGGCTCCGGTTCCACCGCGCCCGGGTTCCCGGTGATGCCAACGGCCGTGCGAGTGCCCCCTGGAATCGCGTGCGGTTGCCAACCACGCCGGCGGATCTCGTCGTTCACACGCTCGATGTCCTGGGCCGTCGCGTCGGGTCGCATCACGATCAACATGGGGCTACCTGCTTTCTCTCGCTCCGAGGGGTGTTGTGGGCCGGGAGCACTCCGGCGCCGGGTTGCACGGGTGTGACGGACAACAGTCGGTGGTTCTGCATCAAGTGTCTGTTGCCCGCAACCGCCTCCGAGTCTCCCTTGCGCCTCCCACGCTTATCAAGCGAGCGTGGGCGCTTTTCTTGAGCAGATTGTGGGAGGAGCGCGGTGTCGAATCCGGAGGTCATCGTCGTCGGTGCGGGACTCGCGGGGCTGGCGTGCGCGCGTGCGCTCGTCGCATCACGGGTGAAGGTGTTGCTGCTAGAGGGAAGTGACGCACCGGGGGGCAGGGTTCGCACCGATGTCCATGAGGGCTTCCTGCTAGACAGAGGCTTCCAGGTGTACCTGTCCGCGTATCCGGAAGGCCGCCGCACGTTGGACCTGGAGGCGTTGGCGCTGCGCCGGTTCATCCCCGGCGCGAAGGTGCGGCGGGGTGGCAAGTTTCACACGGTGGCGGACCCGCTGCGTCGGCCCGTGGAGGCGCTCGCGCACCTGTTCGCTCCCGTGGGGACGTTCGGAGACAAGCTGCGCGTGTTGGAGCTGCGGCAGCTCGCGCTTTCGGGCGAAGTCGAGGACGTGTGGCAGCGGCCGTCGCGCACGTCGCGGCGCTACCTGGACGAGCTGGGCTTCACGGAGGCGCTGCGCGAGTCGTTCCTGCGTCCCTTCTTCGCGGGCATCTTCCTGGAGAAGGAGCTGTCCACCTCCAGCCGCTTCCTGGAGTTCGTCTTCCGCATGTTCTCCAGCGGGTACGCGGCGGTGCCCGAGTCGGGGATGGGCGCCATTCCGGAACAACTGTCGGCGCGGCTGCCGCCGGGCTTGCTGCGGATGCGCGCGCCCGTGGCGGACGTGTGGGGCCACCGCGTGCGTCTGGCGGACGGTGAGATGATTGGCGCCAGGGCCGTGGTGGTGGCCACGGACCCGGCGAGCGCCGTGGGGCTGCTGCCGGGCATGGTGCCCCCGGTGATGAACCGCGTGACGTGCCTCTACTTCGCCGCGCCGGAGCCGCCCGTGGAGGGCCCCTGGTTGCTGCTCAATGGCGAGGGCCGGGGCCGGGTGAACAACGTGGCGGTGATGAGCGAGGTGTCACCGGCGTATGCGCCCAAGGGACAGGCGCTCGTGTCCGTGTCCGTCGTCGGCGGCACGCCAGACCTGGACACGCTGCAAGCCGAGGTGCGCGCGGAGCTGACGGACTGGTTCGGCCCGGCGGTGTCCGCGTGGCGGCACCTGCGCACCTACGCGCTTCCGCTCGCGCTGCCCGCGCAGCCTCCAGAGGCGCTGGAGCCGCCCCACCGGCCGGTGCGGCTGTCACCGGGGCTGTTCGTGTGTGGAGACCACCGTGACAATGCCTCCATCGACGGCGCGCTGGTGTCGGGCCGCCGGGCCGCGGAGGCCGTCGTGAGAGAGCTGGAGCACGAATGAGACATCGGGGACCCACGGTCATCCTGCTGGGCGCCGCGCTCGCCACGGTGGGTTGCAAATCCTCCAAGAGCGCGCCCGAGGCGGCGGAAGCACCGGTGGCGCAGGCGCAGGCGCAGGCGCGGGAGCCGGGGACGTCACTCCAGCCGGTGTCCGCGTTCGCCGGCATCGCGGATGAGAAGCAGCGGTCGGCCGCGCTCTTCGTCGAGGCGGGGCGTGTGATAACGCACCCACGCTGCGTCAACTGCCACCCCGCGGATGGGGTGCCCCGGCAAGGCATGGACCAGCGGCTGCACGTGCCCGCCGTGGCGGGTGGGCCTTCGGGGCATGGAGCGCAGGCCGTGCCGTGCACCGCGTGTCACCAGGAGCGAAACACACCGCTGGTGGGGACGACCGTGCGGAGCGTGCCGGGCAACCCGAAGTGGGCGCTGGCCCCGGCGGAGATGGCCTGGGTGGGCGTGCCCCTGGCGAAGATTTGCGAGCAGCTCAAGGACCCCGCGCGCAACGGCGGCAAGTCCCTGGAGGCGTTGCACCACCACATGGCCGAGGATGTCCTGGTGGGATGGGGTTGGGAGCCCGGCCCTGGCCTGGAGCCCGTGCCAGGGACCCAGCGTGCGTTTGGTGCGCTGATTCGCGCGTGGATTGACACCGGCGCGGTCTGCCCGAGTCCCTGACATGACCTGGTGGGCCTGATAGACACTCCTTCGATGAAGGACCGTCCGGATTCGAGGAATCAGGTGTTCGGCTTCGAGGAGCACCGCACGGCGCTCGTCGGCCACTGCTACCGCATGCTGGGGTCCATCTCCGAGGCGGATGACGCCGTCCAGGAGACGATGGTGCGCGCCTGGCGCGCGATGGACCGGTTCGAGGGGCGCTCGTCGGTCCGGACCTGGCTGTACACCATCGCCACCCGCGTGTGCATGGACTCGCTGTCGGCGAGCGGGCGCCGCGCGCGGCCCATGGAACTGGGGCCCGCGTACTCCATCGACGGGCCGCTGACGCCGTTGCCCGCGAACAGTTGGATTGAGCCCATCCCGGATGTGCTGGCCGTGCCGTCAGACGCGGATCCGTCCGAGCAGGCGTCGCTGCGTCAGAGCATCCGGCTCGCGTTCCTCGCGGCGCTCCAGCACCTGCCGCCGAAGCAGCGCGCGGTGCTCCTGCTGGCCGAGGTCCTGGGCTGGCCGGCCACTGAAATCGCGGAGACGCTGGAGACGTCGGTGGCGTCCGTCAACAGCGCGCTCCAGCGTGCCCGGGCGACCTTGTCCGAACTGGGGTTGGATGACTCCGACTTCCCGGCGCCGCAGTCCGACGCCCAGGCGGCGTTGCTGAACCGTTACGTGGACGCGTTCGAGCGCTACGACATGGATGCCTTCACCGCGCTGCTCCACGAGGAGGTGACCTTGAACATGCCTCCCTTCTCGCTGTGGCTCCAAGGGCACGAGTCCATTCGTGGCTGGTTCCTGGGCAGGGGCGCGGTCTGCCGGGGCTCACGGCTGGTGCCGACCTCGGCCTGTGGCTCGCCCGCTTTTGGCCAGTACCACGCGAGCAGTGAGGGTGAGCCCTTCACGCCGTGGTCGCTCATCGTCCTGGAGCTGTCCGGTGGACGCATCGCGGCAATGACCCACTTCCTGGACACGAAGGTGCTGTTCCCGCGCTTCGGCCTTCCCCTGGAGCTCCCCCGGTAGGCAGGGCGGGGAAATCTTTCTGAAAAGGGACCGATTAATTCGGGCGGCCGGGCAGTCTAAGCCTTCAAAACCCACCCTCCCTGGAGGCGAACATGAAGGTCAGCCGTCCCCGCAAGCTCTTCCTCAACCTGCCCGTGGCCGACCTGAAGCGCTCGGTCGACTTCTTCACCAAGCTCGGCTTCGAGTTCAACAAGGACTTCACCGACGAGAACGCCACCTGCATGGTGGTGGGCGAGGACGCGTTCGTGATGCTCCTCACGCACACCCGCTTCAAGGACTTCATCAAGAAGCCCCTGCACGACGCGACCCAGAGCACCGCGGGCACCTATGCGCTGTCCGCCGACAGCAAGGCGGAGGTCGACGAGATGGTGAAGATCGCGCTGGCGAACGGCGGGTCTCCCGCGGCGGAGGCCATGGACCTAGGCTTCATGTACGGCGGCAGCTTCTACGACCCGGACGGCCACCACTGGGAGTTGGCCTGGATGGACCCGGGCCAGATGCCGCCGCAGTAGGCCGCGAGTGTCGCGCGCCGCGCGGGGGCCTGGGCTTCCGCGTGGCGCGTGGGGCACGGCGCGTTCGTCAGAACCGCCAGCCCAGGTGCACCGCGGGGAAGAAGCCGAAGCGCGACAGCTCGAACTCGCGCCCGTCGATGGCCACCGCTTCCTGGTGCCCCGAGTAGGAAACGCCCACCCAGGGCGTGATGTAGAGGTGGTCCGTCACCACGAACCGGTAGCCGATGCGCGGCCCCACCGAGACGTCCGTGGACCTGGTGCCGCTGGAGGTCTCCTTCCACCACGCGGCCCCGCCCGACATCGCGGAGCACCGCCGCGTCTTCCGCTGCGAGCCGCGCTTCGAGCAGCCGTACAACGGCGTGTCCGTGGCACGCGAGGCGTTGGAGACGCCGTTGCTGAAGGCGGATTCGGGCCTGTCCGCCGTGCTGGAGCGGCACACGCGGGAGCTGCTCGCGAAGCTGCCCCAGGTGGAGGGCTTCGTGGAGCGCGTGCGGGCGCATGCCGCGGAGGGCCTGCCGAACGGTGGCGCGACGAACGAGGCCATCGCGAAGCGGCTGCACATGAGCGTCCGGACCTTGAACCGCCGGATGCGGGACGAGGGGACGTCCCTCCAGGATGTGGTGGACACCCTCCGGAGGGAGCTGGCCTTGCGGTACCTGGAAGAGCGCAGGCTGGCGATTCCGGAGGTGGCCTACCTCCTGGGGTTTTCGGAGGCGAGCGCCTTCCACCGGGCCTTCCGCCGCTGGACGGGAACGACCCCCGCCGAGCATCGGCGCGGGGGCTCCTCCGGCATGGCGGGCCTCTGAGGCCGGACGCGGTCCGTCAGTTCGAACCTTCGGCCGTCTTCACCGGCGGCAGCCACTTGCGCAGCACGCCGGGCGAACTCTTCCGGTAGATGTTGTCGTGGCGCAGGTCTGGCCGGGGCTCGACCTCCCACTTCAGCCCCGGGGGCGCGCTGGCGCGGAGGACCTCGCCCAGTCGTGCCACGGCGGGGACGATCTCCTCCGTCTCGTCGGCGGAGGACAGGTAGAGCCTTGCGCGCAGGTCGGGCCGGGCCGCGAGCCGTTCACCCGCTTCCTTCACCAATGACTCCGCGTTCCACCACAGGCTGGGGCTCAGCGCGAGGTAGGTGTCGAACAGCTCCGGCTGGAGGAAGAACGTCTCCACGATGAAGTAGCCCGCGAGCGACTCGCCGATGATGGCCCGTTCTTGAGTCACCCGGTAGCGGCGCTCCACCTCTGGAATCAGCTCCTCGTGGATGAAGGCGCGGAACACCGCCGAGCCTCCAACGACGGGGGCCACCTCCCGGTCCGAAGCCACCGTGGTCGGGCCCGTCATGTCCCGCCGCCGCACGGTGTTTTCGATGCCCACGATGATGAGGGGCCGCAGCTCGCCCGCGCGAATGGCCGTGTCGACGGTGGTGGCCACATGCGGGAAGTCCTCCTTGAGCCCGCCGTCGGGCATGTAGAGCACCGGGAAACGTGCCTCCGGCGAGGTCGAATAGCCCGGCGGCAGATAGACGGTGATGGGGCGGGTCTCCTTCATCCTGGCGGACTCGAGGGTGAAGGTCTGGTGGGGCGGCACGGGCTCGGGCTCGGCCACGGCGGGCCGGGTGCTCGCGCACGCGGACCCAAGGACGAGCAACAGCAATCCCACGCACTTCATCGATGTCCGCATCACAGGCTCCATCCTCGTTCGGCGAGTGCTCACTGCTCGCGACCGGGATACTGCCCCGAGCCCCGCATGCATCGCCAGGGGCCGCTGGTACGCGTGGACTCGGGTCAGCGCACCTCGATGTGATGCGCGCCGTGCGGCATGGGCACGCGTCCGAGGTTCCTCAGCGTGGCGCCGTTGCCGCCGCCGAAGTGCCTGCCGCTCCGGTCGAAGGTGCCGCCTTCGGAAGCACGCCCTGGGGTGGGGACTCGCCGGGTTTGCGTAGGTCTTCGGGGCCCGCAGCCGCTGGCGCGGCCTGGGCTTCGTCGATGGGGGCCGCGTTGAACAGCGGGTCATCGGGTAGCACCAGCGACAGGGTCCGGCTGCTGTCGAGCTGCGCGGTGAGCGGACTGGCGCGCAGGTCCAGGACATGGCCTCCCAACTTCCGGTCCGCATCCACGAAGTGGAAGTGCCAGCCGGGGATGATGACGCCGGCCACGTAGGTGGGGAAGCGGAAGCCCACCAGGGTGCCCGTGATGTCCTTGGCTTCGTAGACCTGCTGCTGCGCGAGCAGCGCCTGCATGCCGGGGTAGGGCGGCTTCTGGCGCGGCACGCTGCGCAGCTTCATGTGCTGGAAGCGGCCATCGATGCGCACGGCGTGGAAGTGGTTCCGCGAGCCGAGCCGCGCATCCAGCTCCTTCGCGAAGGCGCTGAAGTCCGCGACGGCGGGGAGGGTGAGCTGTTTGTCCGGGACGAATCGCTTGAGGGTGGCGAAGGGCGTGCGTGCATCGGCGGGCAGGCGCCGCAGCTTCCCATCCACGGCGGCGTGCCACACGACGCGTCCAGGATGACGACCTCGCCGTCCGTGGGACTGAGCGCGCCCGTGCCGAAGTCGCCGAGCCGGAGCAGGTCGCCGAAGCGCGTCGGGCCTTCGTGCACGCCGGCCATGAAGCCGGCGGCGGGCGCGAGCTGGTGGACCACGTCTTCGCTCTTGGACTGTGCGGCCTGCGCCAGTGACGAGCACAGGAGCAGGGCGAGCCCGGAGGCGCGGAGGCGGCGCGGGATGTGCTCAGCGGCGGTGTCACGAGGGGAGGGGGACGGGTCGGGCATGGCGTGAGGCTCCTCGTTGGTCCGGGAGCCGAAAGGTGGCCCGCTGGCGCACCTGGCACAATCGGGATGAAACGCATCAGGATGTTGCGTACGGTGCAGCAATGCCGATGCTCGATACGGATCGCCTCGGCGGCATGCGCGCCTTCGTCGCCGTTGCCACCCGGCACAGCTTCGTCGCCGCCGCGGATGAGCTGGGGCTCAGTCCGTCCGCGCTCAGTCGTCGCATCGCGCACCTGGAGCGGACGCTCGGCTGCAGGTTGTTGCAGCGGACCACCCGGCGTGTCGCGCTCACCGAGGCCGGGGCGTTGTACCTGGAGCGCTGCCTGGATGTGCTGGCTCGCGCCGACGAGGCCGACGCGGCGGTGTCCGCGTTCTCCGCGCAGCCGCGGGGCCTGCTGCGCGTGTCCCTGCCGAACCTCTACGGCCAGCTTCGCGTCGCGCCCTTGCTGCCGGAGTTCATGCGCCGCTATCCGTTGCTGCGGTTGGAAGTGACGATGGAGGAGCGCTACATCGACCTGGTCGAGCAACGCATCGACGTGGGCGTGCGGATTGGGGACCTGCGCAGCGGTGACTATGTGGCGCGCCGTCTGGCGCTGAACCGCCGTCGCCTGTGCGCGTCACCCGAGTATCTGCGGCGCAAGGGGACGCCGCTCACCCCGGCCGACCTGCGTGGGCATGCCTGCCTCCAGTTCGCGCCGCAGATGAAGGAACTCCCGTGGGTCCTGATTCGGGGCGGACGGCGGACCCAGGTGGCCGTGGAGCCCCTGCTCCGCGTCGACAACGCGGAGGCGCTCCGGCAAGCGGCGCTCGGCGGTTGTGGCGTCGCGCTGCTCGCGGACTTCGTCATGGGCGAAGACCTGGAGGCGGGCCGGCTGGTCGAGGTCCTGTCGTCGTGGCGCGTGGCGGATAGCTGGGTCTGGGCGGTGTACCCGCACGCGCGCTTCCTGCCGATGAAGACGCGCGTATTCGTCGACTTCTTGAGCGAGCGGCTGGGCGATTCGGGCCCGCCGCCCGCGCAAGCCGTCACAGCGCGTCGAGCGCTCCGCCTCTTCCACGGAAGTCGCGGCGCCGGGCCTCGCCCCGGCGGTGAGGAGCAGCCGGCCCAGGATGAGCGCCAGGACGGCCGCGGCGCCGCTCGCGGCCAGCACGCCCAGCTTGGCGGCGGCGAGGAGCGCCAAATCCGTGAAGGCCAGTTGCGCGATGAACAGGGCCATGGTGAAGCCAATGCCCGCGGTGCTCCCCAGGACCAGGAGGTCCCGGACGCCCAGGCCTCGTGGCAGCGTCGCGAGTCGCAGCTTCAGCGCGAGCCAGCAGGCTCCGACCACGCCCAGGGGCTTGCCCACCAGGAGCCCCATTGCCGCCGCGGCGGCCACGGTCCACGCGGACGGGTCGAGCGGTCCACTGGAAATCGCCACGCCCGCGTTCGCGAGCGCGAACACCGGCATGATGCCGAAGGCGACCCACGGGTGCAGTGTGGCAATCAGGCTCTCCGAGGGCGACATCGCCTCCCGGCGCGCGGCGTCCACGCGGCGCAAGGTCTCCGAGAGGTGGTGCGAGGACAGCGTGCCCGGCGGCGCCTGGGCGATGTGTTCAAGCTCGGTTCGGGCACCGGTGACGAACCCCTCCGGACCGAGCCAGGTCCGCACCGGGGTGATGAGCCCGATGATGACGCCCGCAATCGTCGGATGGATTCCCGCCGAATAGACGCCCGCCCAGGCGACGAACGCCGGAACGACGTAGGCCCACTTCGAGCGCACGCCGAAGCGCTGCATCGCGAAGACGCCCACGATTCCCAGCGCCGCGACGAGCAGCCCCGTCACCGCGACCCCCGACGAGTAGAACACCGCGATGACGATGATGGCGCCCAGGTCGTCGATGACGGCAAGCGCCAGCAGGAGCACGCGCAGCGCGGGCGGCACCCGGCTCCCCAGGAGCGTGAGGATGCCCACCGCGAACGCGATGTCCGTGGCCATGGGAACGCCCCAGCCCGACCGGGTGGCCGGCGTGTCCGCCAGGAGGAGGTAGATGCCTGCCGGAGCGAGCATGCCTCCCAGCGCCGCCGCGGCGGGGAGCGCGGCGCGGCGCCACTCCGAAAGCTCACCCTGGTGAACCTCGCGGCGAATCTCCATCCCCACCACGAAGAAGAAGATGGCCATCAGGCCGTCGTTGACCACCCATTCGAGGCTGCGCTCGAAGGTGAAGTCGCCGATGCGGATGCCGAGTGGCGTGTGCCAGAAGTGCGCGTAGCTCTCCGCCCAGGGGGAGTTCGCCCACAGGAGGGCGACCGCCGCGGCCACGAGGAGCAGGATTCCACTGGCCGCCTCGATGTGGAGGAAGCGCTCCACCGGCCGGCTGGCGAGGCGTGAGAAGCGAAGCAGAGGGCCCCAGGCCTCGGGCGGATGGGGGGCCTGCCCCGGTGGCGTGGTCGTCGACATGCGCTATCCCTGCTGGCTGTGTGGCCAGCGGGGATGGCGGCCCGACCATCCCGTTCCTGCGGCGCTCATCGCCGCACCCTTCAAGCAAGTGCGGAAACACATTCACATGACGCGCGGCCTCAGTCGAGCGTTGTCGACATGGGACGCTTCCGCCGTGGGCTTGCTCTCTCGGCGCGGAGCCAGCGTGGATACGCTGCGATTCGGTCCTCTCCTGCTGGGTCTTCAACAGCCGTGCAGCGCACCTGCGTGGCGCGGGTGCCGGCTCCTCCTGGATGAGGGCCCCAGGCTCCGGGCGCCGTGTCTGCCTGCCGAGGTCTCAGCGCGTCTGGAGCGCCGCCGCCAGCCGTTCTGGCGTCAGCGGTAGTTCCCGCAGCCGGGCCCCCGTGGCATCGAAGATGGCATTGGCCAGCGCCGCCGACGTGGGGCCCTGGGCGGCCTCGCCCACGCCCAGGAGGGGCTCCCCAGGGCGCTGGATGAGCGCGATGTGAATGGGCGGCACCTCCGAGAACGTGAGGATGGGATAGCTGCTCCAGTCCCGCGAGGTGACGCGCCGCGCGTCGTAGCGGACCGCCTCCTTCAAGCTCCAGCTCAGCGACTGGATGAGCCCACCTTCGAGCTGGTTGGAGAGCCCGTCCGGATTGACGACCTCGCCCGCGTCGGCGGCCAGCACCGCGCGCAGCACCTGGATGGCATGCGTCTTCAGGTCGACGCGCACCTCGATGCAGACGGCGCAGTAGCTCGCGAGGTTCTTGTAGCGAGCGAAGCCGATGCCCCGCCCGTGCCCCGCGGCCCTGGGCGCCGCCTTCCAACCGAAGCGCTCCGCCGCTTTCTGGATGACGGCCTTCGCACGCGCGTCCTGGAGCTGCCGGAGCCGGAAGGCCACCGGGTCCACCTTCGCGGCGTGGGCCAGCTCATCCATGAAGGACTCGATGGCGAAGACGTTGCCGTACGCGCCCAGTCCTCGGAGCGAGGAGACGCGCAGAGGCATCCGCGTGACGAAGTGGGTCGTCACCTTCCGGCCTGGGAAGCCGTAGAGCGGAATGGCGTTGCGGTCCGCGGCGTAGTTCGGCGGCCCGCCATTGCCCGGCATGGGCATGGGAGTCGGCGACGCGATGGAGCGTCCCGCCAAGAGGTTCCCGGGGTGTCCTCCTGGCCGCGTGCTGTGGGGCGTGGACCAGAGCTCGTAGTCCCAGTCGAGCACGTTGCCTTCCGCGTCCACGCCCGCGCGCGCCTTCATCACCATGGCGGCGCCGTAGGGCTCGCACGCGTGTTCGTCCTCGCGGGACCACTGCACGCGCACGGCGTGGCCGGGCAGGGCGCGGGCGAGCAGCGCCGCATCGGCTGCGACGTCATCCGCCCCATTGTGGCCGTAGCAGCCGGAGCCGGGCAGGTGCTTGCCGTGAACGTGGTCCACCGGGACGCGGAGCATCCTCGCGATGGCCGCGCTGGTCTCGAAGACGCTCTGGCTGTGGGTGTGGAGCGTGAGGCGCTCGCCGTCCCACTCCGCCACCGCGCAGGACGGGCCGATGGCGCCGTGCATCTGGTACGGCCGCTTGTATTGCGCCTCCAGCGTGCGGACGGGCGCGACATCAGTGGGCCGGACGGTGTCCTCGATGATGATGTCCTGGCTGGGCTGCGCCAGCAGCCAGGTGTACGGGTCCGGGGGCAGGGTGGCTTGTTCGCGCCACCGCGCGCTGCTCGTCAGGGCCGCCGCGGCCTGGATGGCCTGCCACTCCTTCGTCGCGATGACGCCCAGGAAGTCGCCGTCACGGACCACCTTCCGCACGCCGGGCATCCGCTCCACGGACGCGGCATCCGCCTCCAGCAGCGACGCGCCCTGGGACGGCGCGCGGATGACGCGGCCATGCACCAGGTTGGCGGGCCGGAGGTCGTGCACGAAGCTGGCCTCACCGGCAATCTTGCCTGGCAGGTCCAGGCGCGGAACCGAGCGGCCCGCGTGATGGCGCTCGATGGGCGGCTTGGGCTTCACCGTGCCCGTCGCCTCCCGGTTCAACGCCTTGCCTCCCACGAGGCTCCAGTACGTGACGGAGGCGCCCTTCGCGCCGCCGGCCCGGATGGTTCCGTCCCGCACGCGCAGCTGCTCCACCGGGACGCCCAGTTGCTTGCTGGCCATGTCCAGGAGGATGGCGCGGACCTCGGCGGAGGCATGGCGCACCGCCCTGCCACCCTCGGAGACGGAGTTGCTGCCGGCGGTGGTGCCCTCGTGCGGCGACAGCTCGGTGTCACCGGAGATGAGGGTCAGCCGTGACAGGTCGACGTCCAGTTCGTCCGCGCACAACTGCCCCAGCGCCGTCAGGATGCCCTGGCCCAGCTCCACCTTGCCCGTCTTCAGGGTGACGACGCCGTCCGCGCCAATGCGCAGCCACGCATCGAGCCGCGGGTTGCGGCGCAGGCTTCCGGGAATCCCCCCGCCGCCCGGTGCCGCCCCCAGGGCGCGAGGGCCCGCGAGGGCGAAGGTTAGGAGCAGCGAGCCCTGGAGGACCTCGCGGCGGCTTGGACGCACGCTCATCGCGCCAGCTCCTCCGCGGCGCGCTGGACGGCCCGCACGATGCGGTTGTGCGAGCCGCACCGGCACAGGTTCGCGTCCAGCGCCGTGCGAATCTCCGCCTCCGAGGGCCGGGGCTTCTCCTTCAGCAGGGCCGCCGCCGTCATCACCATTCCGGGGATGCAGTAGGCGCACTGGCCCGCCTGCTCGGCCACGAAGGCGCGCTGGAGCACGTGCCGCGCTCCCTCCGGCCCGCGCAAGCCCTCCACGGTGGTGAGGCTGCGTCCCTTCAGGCGGGCCGCGGGCACGACGCAGGAGCGCAGCGGGGCGCCATTGCTCAACACCGTACACGCGCCGCACTGGCCCACGCCGCAGCCGTACCGGGCCCCGTGGAGCCCCAGCTCGTCGCGCAGGACATAGAGGAGGGGCGTGTCCTCGGGCGCGTCGATGGTGTGCTCCTGGCCGTTGACGTTCAGCGTGAAGGCCATGGCGCCTGCTCCTCCCTGAGGACGGTGGACCGCGCAGCGTACCGTACGCATGCGGCCGACCGGGGGAGATGTGTCCTGGCGCCGCGACATCCCGCCACCGGGTTGCCATGCCGTGAAACAGTGCACATCCCGGTGAAGGCGCGTGCAGCGCGGGTAATGGATGCCGTGGGATGCCGTTCGCGGGACGGCAGGCGAGGGTGTCCGTTCCGGCCACGCATCAGGTAGGGTGGGGCTTTCCCCAGGAGGGCGTGATGCGGTTGCGGACCTTCCTCACCCTTGGAGCGGTACTCCTTGCGGTTCTGGGGCTGGGGTCCGCGGGTGGTCTCTTCTGGATGACCACCCTGCTTCAGCGGCAGACCACCAGCCTCATCGACGCAGCGGAGCGGGTGCGCGCGGCGGCCGAGTTGGAAATCACACTGCTGCTGCTCCAGTACGCCCACGAGGTGGAGGGCATCGGGCCCACGGATATCGGGCCCCCCATCGGCGTGGACGCGCTGCTGCGCGAGGTGCCGGAGCGGCTGGCCCACGTGGAGATGTACACGGAGACGGAGGCGGAGCGCGGGCTGGTGGCGGCCTCCCGCAAGAGCGTGGAGGCCTATCTCCATGCGCCGGAGTCGGACCGGCGGCTGCGGCTGGCGCAGGCCGTGGACGCGACGCGGGCGGTGATGGACTCCAGCATCGCCCGGGCGCGCGCGGCGCGTGACGAGGCGACCGCGGTGCGCAGGACGGGGCGGCTCATCGGGACGCTGCTCGCGGTGTCGGTGCTGACGGGCGTGGTGCTGTTCCTCGCCATCGCGCAGACGAGCATCTACCGGCCGCTGGTGGCCATCCGCCGGGCGTTGAGTGCTTTCAAATCCGGCCGGCGCGAATCCCGGGTGGCGCGCGCGGGGCCTCCCGAGCTCCAGGAGATTGGCGCGGAGTTCAACGACATGGCGGAGACCGTCACCAGTCAGGACGCCCGTCAGCTCCAGTTCCTGGCGGGCGTGGCGCATGACCTGCGCACGCCGCTCAACGCGCTGAAGCTGTCCGCGCAGATGCTGCTGCGCGCGAAGACAGCGCCGCCGCCGGAGAAGGTGAGGGACTCGCTGGTGCGCATCTCCAACCAGGTGGACCGGCTGGAGCGCATGGTGGGCGACCTGTTGGACCGCACGCGCATCGAGGCGGGGAACCTGGAGCTGCGGCTGGAGGAGTGCGACCTGCGCGGGCTGGTGGAGGAGGTGGTGGAGCTGCACCGGCCGTCCAGCGAGCTGCACCGGCTGGAGTTCTCCGTGCCGGACGCGCCCGTGCCGTGGCGGTGTGATTCGACGCGGCTGTCGCAGGTGCTCACGAACCTGGTGAGCAACGCCATCAAGTATTCGCCCGCGGGCGGCGTGGTGTCGCTGCGGCTGGAGTCCACGGAGCGCGAGGCCGTGGTGTCCGTGACGGACCAGGGCGTGGGGATTCCGCCCGAGGAGCTGGGCACCCTCTTCGAGCCCTTCCAGCGCAGCCGGGCGGCGACCAAGGACATCCCGGGCGTGGGACTGGGGCTCTCCGTGTCCCGCAGGATTGCCCGCGCGCACGGAGGGGACATCGAAGTGGAGAGCGTCCTCGGAACGGGTTCGACGTTCCGGCTCCGCCTGCCGCGCCCCGGATAGGTCGGAGCGCGGGAGGCGGAGAGGCCGGAGGCGCTGCTCCGGCCTCGCGGGGCGTCAGTGATGCGGCGTGGCGACCTGCCCACGGCCCGGAGGCGG
>JBKGHI010000016.1:0-66784 GCA_046520405.1 Myxococcus sp. 1LA | reverse complement strand
GCTCGGCGGCGTTTCGGGCCGTGCGAACGGGGTCGCCGGGTTCGCGGACAGCGGCGTCCGGGGCAGCGGCGCATCGGGACGCCCGGCAGGCGCCGCCGGAGGAGGCGCTTCCACCCCCCCGTGGGTCCGGGCGAAGCGCGCGCGCAAGGAAGGGGCCGAGCGCTGGAGTTCGAGCGCCGCCTTCGCGTCAATCATCAGCACCCGGCCAGCGGCCTCCTCCTGCCAGAGGAGGTGGCGGCGCACATCGTCCAGCAGGGCGCTCAGGTCCTGCGAGGCCTCGGGCGTATCGTCAATCACGGTCCTGGATCGGTATCGGACGTGGCGCCCGGGCGCAAGGAAGCGGACACCCAGGACGGCTGTTCGCCTCCCGCCAGAGTGGGATGGGCCTCACGCCCGGCGTCCTACCCCACCCCGCCTCACGGCCCTCCGGCCCCGAGGCGCCCGTCCCGCACGCTATGGTGCGCCCCCCGCAACCCGCGTCATGCATCGAGGAGCCCCCACCATGGAGCACCAGAACCCGGATTACCGCCAGGACACGGAGGACCTGTTCACGTCGGCCGCCTTCGTCATGGACCTGGGCATCCAGCCCGTGGACATCCGCCCGGGCGAGGTGGAGGCGCGGCTGGTGGTGCAACCCCGCCACCTCCAGCAGGACGGCGTCATCCACGCGGGGGTTCAGGCAACGCTGGCGGACCACACCGCGGGCGCGGCGGCGTTCAGCGTCGTCCGCAAGGGCCAGCGCGTGTTGTCCACCAGCTTCACCGTCCACCTGCTCCAGACGGCGTCCGGCGAGGAGCTGCGGTGCAAGGCCCGGGTGTTGCGGGCCGGGCGCCGGCTCATCGTCACGGAGTCGGAGGTCCACGCCGTGTCGGGCGGCGCGCCCCGGCTCGTGTCGAAGACCACCGTCACGCTCGCGGTGATGGAGCCTCGCTAGGACGCCTTCACCAGCAGCAGCTCGATGAGGGCTCGCGCCACCTCGTGCTTGCTGCCCTGAAGCTCCTGCTGCGCGCCCGAGCGCGTGAGCACCGTCACCCGGTTGGTGTCCGTACCAAAGCCCGCGCCAGGGGCCGTCACGTCGTTGGCGACAATCGCGTCCAGCCCCTTGCGCTCCAACTTGTCGCGCGCGTGCTCCACCACGCGCTCCGTCTCCGCCGCGAAGCCCACCAGCACCGGCCGCTTGGGTTGACCCGCCACCTTGCGAGAGGCTTCGGCGAGCACGTCCGGCGTGCGCACGAGCGTCAACGCCTCCGGGGCCGCCACCGCCCCCTTCTTCACCTTCTGCGCCGCGCGCGTCTCCGGACGCCAGTCGCTGACGGCCGCCGTGGCGATGAACGCGTCCACGCCGCCCACCCGCGCGAGCACCTCGCGCGCCATGTCGTCCGCGCTCACCACGTCCACGACGTCCAGCCCGTCCCGCTCCACCGCGCCCACGGGCCCCAGCACCACCGTCACCTCGGCGCCCAGGCTCCGGGCCGCGTGCGCGAGCGCCATGCCCATCTTCCCCGTGGACGGATTGGAGATGAACCGCACCGGGTCCAGGAACTCACGCGTGGGCCCCGCCGTCAGCAGCACCCGCTTCCCCGCCAGCGGCCCCGCGCCGAAGCGCGCCGCGACGGCCTGGGCAATGGCCGGTACGTCCGCCAGCCGGCCCTCTCCCACGTCGCCACAGGCCAGCAGCCCCGCGCCCGGCCCCACGCGCGAGAAGCGCGGGTAGGCAAGCAGCGCCGACAGGTTCTCCTGCGTCAGCGGGTTGTCCCACATGGCCACGTTCATCGCGGGCGCCAGCACCACCGGCCCCCGGAAGGCGAGCAGGGACGTCGTCACGGCGTCGTTCCCCATGCCCGCGCGGATGCGCGCCAGCAGGTCCGCGGTGGCCGGGGCCACGACAAAGGCCTCGCCCCAACGCGCCAGGTCCAGGTGGCCGAAGTTCCCCTCTTGCGCGGGGTCGAAATAGTCGGTGAGCACGGGGTGCCCGCTGAGCGCCTGGAAGGTCAGCGGGGTGACGAACTGGCGCGCGGCCTCCGTCATGGCCACCCGCACCTCGGCGCCAGCTCGGGACAGCTCTCGCACCAGCTCGCAGGCCTTGTACGCCGCGATGCCGCCACCCACGCCAACGACCACCCGGCGGCCTTTCAGTGTCGTCAGGTCCATGCGGCTTCCTAATGCGCGGGGTGGCGGGCTCGCAACCGTGGCGGCGGGCCCTCAGTGGGCCATCACCACTTCACCGCTCGAGGGAACGTCCACCACGCGAACCTCCGGCCCGCCCGGCGTCTCCACGTGGAAGTTGCCCCACACCAGCGTGTACCGGCCCGGCGTCAGGCCGCTCAGGCGGACCTGCTCCGACCGGGGCTGGTAGACGAGCTGCGCCCACCGCGAGCGCATCAAGGCCATCGCGGGCGGATTGCCCACGGCGCCCAGCTCTCCCGCGACGACCCAGAGCGCCCGTCCCCGCTCGGGCTTCACGTGGACGGTCAGCGACGATGAGCCCGGCCCGGGCCCCAGGTCCAGGGACATCTCCGAGCCGCCGACCTGCACCACCAGCGCCGGCTCGCCGGAGAACTCCCGGTTCGCCCCCAGCGAGAAGCGGTAGTTGCCTGGAGACACCTCCACGCTGTAGCCCCCATCCGGCCCGGTGACGATGGTGAGCGGCTCACTGCGGTCCGCGTTGACGGCCTCGACCTCGAAGCCCGCGGCGGGGCTCCCGTCCTGCCGGTACACCTTGCCGCTCAGGCGCGTGGCCTGGCGCAGCTTGAGCTCCACCGGACCGCGCGCGCCGCGCTCCAGGGACTGGGTGGCGCTCAGCCGCCCCTTGCGCGCGGAGAGCGTGTAACGCGTCACGTACGGCGGGCTGGCCACCGTGAAGGTGCCGTCCGGCCCCGAGAGCACGGAGTCGTCACAGACGTCGCACGTCACCACGGCATCCGCCACCGGCCCACCGCCCTCGTCGATGACGCGGCCGGAGACGCTCGGCAGCTTCTCCAGCACCAGGTCTCCCAGGTCCGGCGTCGCCGGCCGGTCCACCATCAACGGCTCGTAACCCGCCGCGTCCACCGCCGCGATGACGCGCTCTCCCGCCGTGGGCAGCGGCAGCTCGAAGCGGCCGTCGGGTGCATTCACATCGTGCTCGTCCATCCGGAAGCGCCGCACCGGCTCACCGTCATCGCCCATGACGCGCCCGCGATAGACTTCGCGCTTCTTGAGCACCACCCGCACCGGTGGCCCACCGGCCTTGCCCTCCGCGCGCTCCACCTGGTCATACCCCGGGTGCCGAACCTCCAGCCGGTAGCCCCGGTCCGGACGCAGGGCGCGGAATTCGAAGCGGCCGCTCGCGTCGGATTGCACCGGCTCCGCGCCGCGCGGCACCACCACCAGCGTGGCGCCCGCCACCGGCGCGTTCTTCCCGTCCACCACCTCGCCACGCAGCGGCGCGCCGGGCTTCAGCTCCGCCTCCAGCTTCAGCGTCTGCCCGTCCGTCAGCGTCACTTCCCGGCGCTCCGACGGCTGGTAGTCCGGGTGGGACGCCATCATCGAATACGTGCCCTCTGGCATCCCACGCATGGGCACCATGCCATCCGAACCGGACGGCCGGTCACTCCGGAAGATGCCCTGCTGCTCCACCCACAGCACCACGTCCGCGCCCTCCACGCGGCGGCCCTCCGCGGACACCGTCACTTCCAGCGACGCCCGTGGCTCCAGCGCCAGTTGCACGTCGGTGGCCGGCGCCGTCACCTTCAACTGGCCACCGCCCCACTCCGAGTGGTGCGCATGCAGTTCATACAGGCCCGCCGTGGGCACCTGCGCCTCGAAGCGCCCTTCCGCGTCCGCCAGGGTCGAAGCCCCCGTGGGCTGCACCAGCACGGACACGCCCGGCGCGGGCCGGCCATACACGTCCAGCACCTGCCCGCTGATGACGGTGGCGCGCTCCATCTCCAGTTCGAGCGCCGTCTCCCCCTGCGTCACGCGCGCGGGAAGCTGCGCATCGCGGAAGCCCTGGGCCTGACCGGTCAGCACGTAGTTCCCCACCGCCAGGGGCCCCAGCGTCACCAGCGCGTCGGTGCCACCGCGCTCCTGGCGCACCAGCTCGCCCGTTGGCATGCGCAGCAGCAACTCCGGCTCCGGCACGGGCTGGCCGTCCTCATCCACCACGGTGACGAGCAGGCTTCCCGCCGGCTCCAGCGCCAGCGTCACCTGCGTCACGAGCGCATCCAGCGTCACCGTGCGAGGCACGGACGCCAGGCCCTTGGCCTCCGCCGTCACCACGACGTCATCCGGATACAAGCCGGTGAAGCGAATCGGAGCGCCGTCCGTGCGCAGGTCCCGTGACAGGTGGTCCGCGCGCAGGCGCACCAATGCGGCCGCCGGCGCGCCATCCCGGGTGACGCGGACCTCCAGCGTGCGTGAAGGCGTGAGCTTCAGGCGCACGGGCTGCGGACCCGCTTCCACCTGGGATTCCACCGCGGGCAGATAGCCCTCCGCCGTGGCCAGCACGTAGAAGGGCCCTTCGCCCAGGCCCGTCAGGGTGAAGGTGCCATCCGCGCCGCTCGTGGCCTCGAAGGGCAGCGGCGCCCGCCGCGACATCCCGTGGACCCGCGCCCCGGACAAGGGCCGCCCGGCCTCGTCCACCACCTGCCCCACCAGGGTGCGCAGCGCCGGCAGATACAGCTCCACCGGGTCTCCTGGCGCGGCACGCTCACGCAGCGCGACGCCCATGCCCGCCGCGCGAGCCCACACGGTGAAGGACACGCCAGCCAGATGCTCGAAGCGGAAGCGGCCTTCCGAGTCCGTGTTGACGGTGGCTCTTGGCGTCAGGAATCCCTGCTGCTGCTCGAAGAACGCCAGCGTGTGCAGCGCTGTCTCGCGCGCCGGCAGGCCAGCAGCGGCTGCCCACACGCATCACAGTGGACGCCCAGCAGCGTTCGCTCGGCGCTGGCGGACAGGAACACCTCCGCGCCCGCCACGGGACGACCGGAGGCGTCCAGAACACGCCCCGTGAGCGCCAGCCCCTCGCCCGAGGAAGAGGCCACGTCCACGGCGGCGAAATCCGGCAGCGCCTTGCCCTGAGACGCGTGCGAGGAGGGAGCGTCGGGACCTGTCTTCGCGCCCGGCCACAGCCACGCCAACCCCGCCGCCAGCAGGGCCGCCATCACGCCTATGACAATCCAGTTGCGCATGCGCACACGGCGCGGACCTTAGCCCGGAGCCGGGCGCGGAACGGCCGATTCCCCCTGGAAATTCCGGACGCGTCCTTTCCAGGACGCTCGGATGGGCCACGCCTACAGCTTGTCTTCGAGGTCATCCAGGCGCTGCTCGACCCGCTCGAACCGCTCCTGGGTCGTTTCCGCCACGGAGATGAGCAGCCGGGCCATGCGTCCGGCATGGGTCTCCATCCGACTCATCCGTTCCGACATGGAGCGCAGCCCCTCGGTCATGGACTCCATGGTCGACATCATCGTCTCTATGTTGCCCATCGTGGACTCCATGGTCGACTGCATGGTCACCATGTTCGACTGCATGGTCACCATGTTGGAGCGCATCGTGTGCATGCTGGCCCGCATGGACCCCATGCCCATCAGGAGGCCTTCCACCTCGCCCTGCGTCGCCCTCAGCTCCTGACGCAGGTCCGCCACCTCGCCCACGAACTTCAACACCACGTCGCCGCCCACCGCCCTCGCCATGCGCCGTCCTCCGACAACGTAACGGCGCGAACGTACCTGCGGGGTCTGACGAACGTCGGACAGCGGATGAAGCTGCTTCGGTCGACGAGGAGCCATGGCGCTGGAGTCTACTCCTCGGCGAAGGGGGCAATCGCCTGGGCCACGGCCAGCTCCTGCCGGGCCTCGCTGAGCTCCGAGTTGGTGGCGCGAAGCCGGTCGCTGAGCACCTGGACGAAGCTCCAGAGCATCTTCACCGCGAGGATGGACTCCCGCTTCATCAGACCCATCAGGTCCGGCCGCGAGATGACCATGGTGCGCGTGGGCTCCGTGGCCCGCACCGTCGCCGAGCGCGGCGCGTTGTCGATGAGCCCCATCTCTCCGAAGTGGCCACCCGCTCGCAGCTCCGCGATCTCCACGCCGTTCTTCTCGATGGCCACCCGGCCCCGGATGACGACGAAGAGCTCCTCGCCCGGCTGCCCCTCCACCACGATTTCACGGCCCGCCGGATACGTGCGCGTGGTCGCGATGGACAGCACCGCCGTCTGCTCCTTGTAGGTGAGGTGGCGGAAGAGCGGAATCTTGCGCAGCGCCTCCATGCGAGACTGCGCTTCGCTCGACTCCTCGTTGACGGTAGCGCCTTCACCCGCGACCTTCACCACCACCGCGGTGATGTTGTCCTTGCCGCCGCGCTCGTTGGCGACGTCGATGAAGCGCTTGGGCAGGTCCGCCGGCGCGATGCCGGAGATGAGCGGCAGGACCTCCTCGTCCTCCACGTAGCCATGCAGGCCGTCCGAACAGAGGATGAACATGTCGCCCGGCACCAGGTCCACGATGAGCGTGTCGACCTGGACGGACTCCTGGATGCCCACCGCGCGGGTGATGACGTTGCGGTACTGCGAGTTGGCGGCCTGGTCCTTGGTGATGGTGCCGGCCTTGAGCTGCGCGGCGACCAGCGTGTGGTCCTCCGTCAGCCGGTGGCACTGGCCGTGCCGCACCAGGTAGACGCGGCTGTCACCGACGTGGCCGATGACGCCCTTGTTGCCGCCCACCGCCAGGCACACGAACGTCGTGCCCATGCCGCGCTTGGTCGCGTCCGACATCGCCGTCCGGTAGATGTCCGCGCACGCGCGCTGGACGGCCACCTCGACGAGCGCCGCCGCCGCGGAGCGGCTGTCCGGCGTCGGGTTGTTGCCCAGGTCCTTCAACAAGTGCCGGTTGGCGGAGATGTGCTGCTTGACGACCTCCGTGGCGCGGTTGCTCGCGACCTCGCCGGCCGCGTGGCCGCCCATGCCGTCAGCCACCACGTAGAGACCGAGCGCCGAATCCACCAGCATCGCGTCTTCGTTGTGCTGCCGCCTGCGGCCGACGTCGGTCAGTCCAAAAGCTTCTGTGGTCAAGGCCACCGCGAACACTCCCGTGTGTGACAGAGGGCGACTCCGCACGTTACGCAGGCCCACGAAGACGTGGCAAGGCTCAGGGAGCCATCCTCACGGCCAGCATCCGCACAAAACCGCTGGCCGTGTAGAAACCAACCTCCACCTGGCCAAAGCGCAACCGGGCTCCATCCGCCACCGGAACGGCCCGCCGGGGTACCAGCCGGACGCCCCCCGCCCAGGAGCCATTCTTCGAACCCGCGTCCGTCAGCAGGAAGCCCGCAGGGCCTTCCTCCCGACTGAACCAGGCGTGAAAACGAGACACGCTGCCGTCATCCAAGACCACGTCGTTGTTGCCCGTCCGCCCCACGGTAATCCCCCGCCCGAAGGCGTTGGTCCGTGATTTCACGACGGGAAACACCAGCGGCCCGCTGGCACCCAGCGTGGGCGCCCCCGCGTTCGTCACCGTCTTCAGACGGTACTCCTCCCCGTCCCCGCCGCCGGTCTCCTCCGTCGCCGGAGTGAAGACGAGCAACGCGGGGGGCAGGTTCCGCTCGAAGACTTCTCGGTTGCGGAGGAATCTCGACACGTAGGCGCTGAGCGGCTCGGACATACGCGTGGTGCGGACAGGGTGCTCTCCATCCACACTCTACGCAAAGCCTATCGCCAATCCACGAACAACCCGACCATCGGGCCACCTACGAAGAAGCGGCCAAGGCTGCGCCGCCTGTAGCCAAAGGGCTCGCCATAACCCACAGCGAGCCGCCGGCGATGTCACCGAACTGGTAGCCCAGGTGGACGCGGCCCTCGATGAGGCCCGCGACGCGCCGGTCCTGCTCCAGGCCTCCGTCGAAGTCGGCGCCGTAGAAGACGGGACCGCCCGTCACCTGGAAGCCCCAGTGCACCTGGCCGGGCAGGTGGTTCCGGTAGCCCACGCCCACCTGCGGGCTGTGCTGGTAGAAGGACCGCACCGCGTTCTGCGGCTTGCCGCTCTCCGGATCCGGAAACGCGAGCCCCCACGACAGGCTGCCTTCCAGCAGCAGGGCGAAGGCGTCCTTGCGGTCCTGGTAGAAGGTGAACTGCCACTGCACCTTCGTCTGGGAAGACAGCACGCCATCCTGGAGGCTGGCGCCGAGGAACACCCCACGCGGCGCCCAGGCGGGCGTCGGAGAGCGGTGCTCCGGAGGCCGCCGGTTCTCCTGCGCGCCAGCGGTGGAGGCCAGACCAAGGACAGCAACCAGGAAAACGGGAAGCGTGCGGTGCATGGGACCTTCTTCCCGCCATGGCGCGGCCCGCTTGTCAACGGACTGTTCGTTTGATTATGACACGCCTTGTTACCTTCGGATGGGCATGGGCCGGGGCAGTCCGCCTGGAACCGCTCGCCGCGGGGCACAAGGAGCGGCACACCGCATGCCAGTCGTCACAGTCCGGGCCGGAAACAAACAGCGCCCGGGGAAGTTCGACGTGCTCGTCCGCAAGGCCACGGAGAAAGCCTCCGACCTGCTGGAGGAGAGTGATCGGGTGCTCGTCGTCTATGAGAAGGGCTGCGCGAGCCTCTACTACGAGCGCGAAGGCGAAGCGCTTCCGCCGCCCGCGATGAGCCGCCCCTCCTGAGGGCAGGCACCCGGCGGCCTTTCGCTACACCGCGCGCCGGCGCAGGGGCATCGTCAAGCACCGCACGCTGCCGTTGCCCCGCTCCAGCGCCTCGATGTCCACGCTGGCCACGTCGATGCCGGCCTCCTTCGCCAGGGGGCGCAGCGCCACCGCCGCGCTCTCCGAGGCGAGAATCTGGTTCGGCCCCACGTAGATGAAGTTCGACATGAAGCCGCCCTCCCCTCGTGGCTCGAAGGGGATGACGCGCCGTCCGCGCCGGGCGAAGTAGCCGTCGAAGGGCTCCCAGTGCGGCGCCCGTTCCTGCTGGAACACCTGGATGGGCGTGTGCCGGAGGAAGGCGCGCGCCACCACCGCGTGAGGCCCCAGCACGTTGAAGGCCAGGTCCAGGTGGATGATGCCCAGGCTCTCCGGGATGCGGACCACCGCGGCCTCACGGAAGCCCGAGCGCCACGCCAGCTCCAGGAACGGCTGTAGCGCCCGCGCGTCGCTTCGCAGTCCCACGTTGACCAGCAGCCGCTCCGCGTCGAGCACGAAGACATCCCCGAACTCGATGCGCGCGGAGGTCGCGGCGTCGTCGCTCAACAGGTCCGGCTGAAGCTGTGACAGCGCCAGGTGCGCCACGTCGAACTCCGCCAGCCGCACCGTGAAGGCCGCCGTGCCCGTCACCAACTGACGCCCGAGCACCGCCGCCGTGTCGCGCACGAAGACCCGGTTCACCGTGGTGTCGCTCACCGCGCGCTCGCGCTCCGGGAGCAGCTCCCACAAGTCAATCGTCTGGCAGCCAAAGCGCGCCAGCGTGTCCCGCAACCGCCCGAAGGCGTCCTCGGCCTCCGTGCGCGAGACGGGCCGCATGAAGCCCACCGCCGCCGCTTCCTCGGCGCTGGTGACGTCCAGCGCCGCGGGCCGGAACACCGCCACGCAATCCAGCTGACCCGATTCGGACCAGCACTCGAAGTCGCTGAACGCCATCGCAAGCCCCTGTCGTCACAGCAGTGGGTCAGCCCGGACATCGCCCCGCCGAGACCCACCATGAACGCGCCGACACCCATTCGGAGCGTTGGCACCAGAATTTTACCCCGGAACCCCTTCAAGACTAGTCGGATTCAAGACGGTTTCATAATAATCACGGACTGCAGGATTTCACTCTCGTTCCCACAGTTTCCATGAAGCCATCTTTCGGTGTCGCACAGGCCCCTGTGGATTCCCCTCTGGTCTCCGGTGTGCCCGGGGCCCGCACGCGTGGCGAAATCGCGACATGGCTTCGGGCCTACGTGGCCGAGGCCGCCGAGCTCGCGCCGGACGATGTCGACAGCCAGGAGCCCTTCGTCCGCTACGGGCTGACGTCGAAGGACGCGGTGTTCCTGTCGGGCGAGCTGGCGGACTGGCTCGGCCGCGAGGTGTCTCCCACCATCGCCTGGGAGCACCCCACCATCGATGCGCTCAGTCAGGCGCTCGGCCAGGACACCGCGCCCGTGCAACATGCGCCCGTGACGCCCGTCACGGAGGGCGCGCATGACGACGCCATCGCGGTGACGGCGCTGGGGTGCCGCTTCCCCGGAGCGCCCACGCCCGAAGCCTTCTGGGCGCTGCTCCAGCGTGGAGGGGACGCCATCACCGAGGTGCCCGCGGACCGTTGGGACGCGGCGCGCTTCTATTCTCCGGACCCGTCCACGCCCGCGACGATGAACACGCGTTGGGGCGGCTTCGTCGACGACGTCGGCGCGTTCGACCCGCTCTTCTTCGGCATCTCGCCGCGCGAAGCCGTGCGAATGGATCCGCAGCAGCGCCTGCTCCTGGAAGTCGCGTGGGAGGCGCTGGAGCGCGCGGGCCAGGCACCGCAGGAACTCCAGGGCAGCCGCACGGGCGTCTTCGTTGGCATCAGCACCAGTGACTACGCGCAGCGCCAGTTCGGAGACCGCTCCCTGCTGGACGCCTACGCGGGAACGGGCAACGCGCACAGCATCGCGGCCAACCGGCTGTCCTACGTGCTGGGCCTGCGCGGTCCGAGCATGGCCGTGGACACCGCGTGCTCATCGTCGCTCGTCTCGGTGCACCTGGCCTGCCAGAGCCTCCGAGGCCGCGAGTGCGACCTGGCGCTGGCGGGCGGGGTGAATCTCATCCTCTCCCCCGAGCTCACCATCGCCTTCTCGCAGGCGGGGATGATGGCGGCGGATGGCCGCTGCAAGACGTTCGACGCCGCGGCGGATGGCTATGTGCGTTCCGAGGGCTGCGGCATCGTGGTCCTCCAGCGGCTGTCGGACGCGCTGGCCTCGGGCGCGCCCATCCTCGCCGTCATTCGTGGCTCGGCGGTGAATCATGACGGGCTCAGCAACGGACTCACCGCGCCCAGCGGCGCCGCGCAACAGGACGTCATCCAGCAGGCGCTCCGTCAGGCGAGGCTGTCACCCGACCAGATTGGCTACGTCGAAGCGCATGGCACGGGAACGCCGCTGGGCGACCCCATTGAACTGGCGGCGCTGAAGACGGTGCTGTCGCCGGGGAGGAGCGCCGCGCAGCGCTGCTTCATCGGTTCGGCGAAGAGCAACATCGGCCACCTGGAGGCGGCGGCCGGCATCGCCGGGTTGATGAAGACGGTGCTCGCCCTGGGCCACGGCGAGATTCCGCCGCAGGTCCACCTGCACAAGCTCAACCCACACATCGCATTGGACGCGGAGCGCTTCGAGATTCCGACGCGTCGCGAGCCATGGCCGCAAGCCCCGGGTGCGCGCATCGCGGGCGTCAGCGCCTTTGGCTTCGGTGGAACGAACGCCCACGTCATCCTGAGCGAGCCCCCTCCGCGCCCCGCCGCGTCAACGCGTGCTCCCGAGCGCGGCAGCCACGTCTTGACGTTGTCTGCCCGGAGCGACGCGGCCCTGCGGAACATGGCCCGGCAGTACCAGGAGCACCTCTCCCTTCCGGACGCACCCGCGCTGGCGGAGGTCTGCTTCACCGCGAACACCGGCCGCAACGTCTGGCCGCACCGGCTGGCGCTCACCGCGAGTTCGAACGCGGAGATGGCGTCGCGCCTGGAGTCCTTCGCGAACGGGCACGCCACACCGGGGGCGCACCACGGTGAGGTGCAGCGCGGAGCCACACCGCGAATCGTCTTCCTGTACCCCGGACAGGGCACTCAGTACCCCGGCATGGGACGGCAGCTCTTCGACAGCGCGCCCGTCTTCCGTGAGGCGCTGGAGCGCTGCGACGAACTTCTCCGTCCGCATCTGGACGTCCCACTGTTGTCGGTGCTGTTTCCGACGACGGACGTCACCGCGCAGCTCATCCACCAGACGCGCTACACCCAGCCAGCGTTGTTCGCGCTGGGCCATGCGCTGACGGAGCTGTGGCGTTCGTGGGGCGTGACGCCGGACGCCGTCATGGGGCACAGCGTGGGTGAGTTCACGGCCGCGCATGCGGCGGGTGCGCTCGGCCTGGAGGAGGCGCTGGCCCTGCTGGCGTCGCGCAGCCGGCTCATCCAGGCACTGCCCCAGAACGGCGCCATGGCGGCCATCCTGGCGGATGAAGCCACCGTGCGCGCGGCGTTGACGGGCGAACGGATGCTGGACGTCGCCGCCATCAACGGCCCCCGGCACGTCGTCATCTCTGGCGAGCGCGACGCGCTCCAGCGCGTCACCACGGCGCTCCAGGCCCAAGGCGTGGAGTCGCGGCCGCTGACCGTCTCGCACGCGTTCCACTCACCGCTGCTGGAGCCGATGCTCGATGGCTTCGAGCAGGTGGCCCGCGTCCTGCCCGCCCAGGCGCCGCGCATCCCGCTCATCTCCAACCTCACGGGCGAGCGGATGACCCAAGCGCCCGACGCGGCCTATTGGCGGCAACACGCGCGCGCGCCCGTCCAGTTCTTCAAGAGCCTCCAGACGCTGACGCACGCGGGCCCGGCGCTGTTCATTGAACTGGGGCCGCACGACACGCTGCTCGGCATGGCGAAGCGCTGCGTGCCCGACAGCACGAGCCTCTGGCTCCCCAGCCTGCGCCGTCAGCAGGATGCATGGGAGAGCCTGCTGGGCAGCCTCGGTGCACTGCACACGCGCGGCGTCTCCATCGCCTGGAGCGCCGTGGACGACCCCCACGCGAGACGGCGCGTCCCGCTGCCCACCTATCCCTTCGAGCGTCAGAGGTACTTGCTGGACTCCACGCTCCCCGCCCCTTCCCACAGCCCGACGACGATGACCCAGACCTCTGCCGCAGCGCCCGTCGTGTCACGCAAGGAGCGAATCCTCACGGAGCTCCGCGCGGTGGTCGCCCTGCTGCTCCAGGCGCCTCCCGAGAAGCTCGACCCGCGGATGTCCTTCCTGGAGATGGGCGCGGACTCCCTCGTGTTGCTGGACGCCATCCGCAACGTGGAGAAGCGCTTCGGCGTCAAGCTGGCCATCCGCCAGCTCTTCGAGGAGCTGACGACGCTGGAGGCCCTGGCGAGCCACCTCGACCAGACGCTGCCCTCGGACTTCGCCGTGAGCGCCGCGCCCGCGCCACAACCCGTGGTTGCCGTCGCCACACCGGCCGTCATGAACGCGCCCCCCGTGGCCGCATTGCCCGCCGCGAACGCGCTGGCCGCGCCACCGGGGAGCGCCATCGAGCAGCTCATCCAGCAGCAACTCCAGCTCATGGCGCAGCAACTCGCGCTCCTGGGTGGACGTCCAGCCGCGCCGCTGCCGCTCCCCGTAGCGCCACCTGAAGTCACTGCGCCCGCACCGAAAGCCGCTCCCGCCGCTCCCGCGAAGGCGGGCGGTGCGTCGCCCTTTGGCGCGGGCCCCAAGTCCGGCACGCCGGAGCGTGCGCTTCCCCTGGTCCAGCAACGGCACCTCGACGGACTCATCGCGAAGTACACCGCCCGCACGCAGCGCTCGAAGGACGCGGCCATCCGCTACCGCTCGAAGTGGAGCGACGTGCGCTGGCTGATGAACTTCCGGGCCGAGCTGAAGGAGGTCTGCTACCCCATCGTCAGCGTGCGCTCGAAGGGCTCGCGCGTCTGGGACGCTGACGGCAACGAGTACATCGACTTCTCCATGGGCTTCGGGGTGCACCTGTTCGGTCACAACCCGCCCTTCATCATGGACGCGCTCCGGCAGCGTCTGGCGGAAGGCATGGAGCTGGGTCCCCAGTCGGACCTGGGCGGACGGGCCGCGGAGCTGCTCTGCGAGCTGACCGGGATGAAGCGCGTCACCTTCTGCAACTCCGGCACGGAGGCGGTGATGACGGCGCTCCGGCTGGCGCGCGCCGCGACGGGCCGCACGAAGATTGTCATGTTCACCGGTTCCTACCACGGCCACTCCGACGGGACGCTGGTGGTGGGCCGCATGCTCAACGGCGAGCCCCAGTCGCTGCCGATGGCGGCGGGCGTGTCTCCCAAGGTCGTCGAGGACGTCCTCGTGCTGCCCTACGGCGAGGAACGCACGCTGGACTTCATCCGCGAGCACCTTCACGAACTGGCGGGCGTCCTCGTTGAACCCGTGCAGAGCCGCCGTCCCAACCTCCAGCCTCGGGCCTTCCTGAAGACGCTGCGAGAGATGACGCGGGAGGCGGGCGTGCCCCTCATCTTCGACGAGGTCATCACCGGCTTCCGGCTCCACCCGGGCGGCGCCCAGGCCTGGTACGGCATCGAGGCGGACCTGGTCACCTACGGCAAGGTGCTCGGTGGCGGCATGGCCATTGGCGCCGTCGCGGACCGGGGCGGCTTCGTGGACCGCATTGACGGCGGTGACTGGAACTACGGCGATGCGTCCTACCCCGCGGTCGAGACGACCTTCTCCGCGGGCACGTTCTGCAAGCACCCGCTGACCATGGCCACCACTCTGGCCACCCTCGAGCACATCAAGGCCCAGGGGCCCGCGCTCCAAGAGGAACTGGGCCGCCGCGCCGCGGGACTGGCCGCGCGGCTCAACGACGTCTTCCAGCGCGAGCAGGCGCCCATCGAGTCGGTCCACTGCGGCTCGGTGCTGCGCTTCTCCGCCGCGGGCAACACCAGCTACCTGTACCAGTCGCTGGAGATGGACCTGTTCTTCTGCCACCTCATCCAGCGCGGCATCTACATCTGGGAGGGGCGCACGTGCATGCTCTCCACCGCGCACTCGGACGAGGACATCGACGCCATCGTCCGCGCAGTGACGGAGACGGTCGCCGACATGCGCGCGGGTGGGTTCTGGCCACGCACCACCCCGCCCGAGCCCCTCCGCGCGGAACCGCGCACGCTGCCGATGACGGAGGCGCAGCGGCAGCTCTGGGTACTGGCCCAGATGAGCCCGGGCGGCTCCATCTCCTACAACCTGTCGATGAGCCTGCGGCTCGACGGAACGCTCCAGCGCGAGGTGCTCGAACGCGCCGTGCAGCACGTCGTCGACCGGCATGACGCCCTGCGCATCCACGTCCACGAGTCCGGCGAGCAACAGACCGCTGCCGCCTCGCTCGCGCTGTCCCTGCCGCTGCTGGACCTGTCCACGCAGCCTGCGTCCGAACAGCCAGAGCGCCTCTCCGCCTGGTACGAACAGGAGAGCACCACCCCGTTCGACCTGCACCGGGGCTCGCCCTTCCGTGTCCATCTGCTGAAGCTGGGCATGCAGGAACATGTCTTCGTCCTCACCGCGCATCACGTCGCGGTGGACGGCTGGTCGCTGGGCGTCATCGTCCGCGAGATTGCCGCGCGCTACACCGAACTCCTCGGAGGCAAGAGCCGCCCGCAGCCGCCCGCGATGCAGTGGGGCGACTACGTGGAGTGGCTCCAGCAGCAGAGCGGTACGAAGGAGCATACGGCCCACGAGCGCTTCTGGCTGAGCCGGCGCGTGGAGACGCTCCCCGCGCTGGAGCTGCCCACCGACTTCGGCCGTCCCGCGCACCGCAGCTACCAGGGTGCACGCGAGACGCTGCGGCTGGACCGCGCCACCACCCAGGCCCTGCGCGAGGCCGCGGCGCAGCAGCAGTCCACGCTCTTCATGCTGCTGCTGTCCGTGTACACCACCTTCCTCCATCGCCTCACGGGTCAGGATGACGTCCTGGTGGGCATCCCCGCGGCGGGCCGCGGCCTGGAGGGCAGCGAGGGACTCGTGGGCTACTGCTCGCACCTGCTGCCCATCGCCAGCCACGTGCGGGGTGAGCAGTCCTTCACCGAGCACCTTCAGGGCCTCAAGCAGGTGCTGTGGGAGGCGTACGAGCACCAGGATTATCCCTTCGCCCTGCTCATCAAGCGCCTGGGCCTGCCGCGCAGCACGAGCCACACGCCGCTGGTCAGCGTCACCTTCAACGTGGAGCGCCCGCTGGGGAACCTCCAGATGGAAGGACTGCGGACACACTTCCTCCCGCAGCCGGTGCGCTACGCCGCCTTCGACCTGAGCCTGAACGTCATCGACGCCGAGGACGGGCTCGTCCTCGACTTCGACTACAACACCGACCTGTTCGAGGCTCAGACGCTGGCCCGCTGGGCCCAGGGCTTCCGCACACTGCTGTCAGGCACGCTCAAGCAGCCGGAAGCGCGCGTGGCCGACCTGCCGATGCTCACGCCGGCCGAGCGCCGCAAGGTGCTGGTGGCGTGGAACCAGAACCAGGTGGGCTACCGCGAGGACCTGCTCACGCACCAGTTCATCGAGCAGCAGGCCGCCGCGCGTCCCGGCGTGCACGCCGTGGAGCTGGACGGACAGGCCATCACCTACGCGGACTTCAACCGGCGCGCGAACCAGCTCGCGCACCACCTGCGAGACCTGGGCGTCGGGCCGGGCGTGCTGGTGGGCGCCTTCATCGACCGCTCGCCGGAGATGCTGGTGACGTTGCTGGCCATCCTGAAGGCGGGTGGCGCCTACGTGCCGCTCGACCCGGGCCACCCGGCGGAGCGGCTGCGCTTCCTGCTGGATGATGCGCGCGTGGCCGTGCTGGTGACGAAGCAGGCCCTGACGGAGCGGCTGCCCGTGCACACCGCGAAGGTCGTCCACCTGGACACGGACGCTGGCACGCTGGCGTCGCGCCCCACGGAGAACCCGCCCAACACCGCGACGGCCACGTCTCCGGCCTATGTCATCTACACGTCCGGCTCCACGGGCGAACCCAAGGGCGTCGTCATCGCCCACGGGCAGATGGCGGTGCACTTCCAGGACATGCAGCTCCACTTCGAGCTGACCGAGCGCGACCGCGTGTTGCAGTTCGCCTCGTTCAACTTCGACGCCTCCCTGGAGCAGATCCTCCCCACGTTCATGACGGGCGCCACGCTCGTCCTTCGCGGCAACCAGGTCTGGACGCCCGAGGAGCTGGCCCGCCGCGTCGTCGAGCAGCGGCTGTCGGTGATGAACTTCCCCACCGCGTACTGGCAGCAGCTCACGCAGAGCTGGGCCGAGTCGCCGCCGGCCATCGGCGCGCATGACTTGCGGCTGGTCATCATCGGCGGCGACACCGTGCTGCCGAAGGTGCTGGAGCTGTGGCAGCACGGCCCGCTGGGCAACGTGCGCACGTTGAATGCCTACGGCCCCACCGAGACACTCATCACCGCCACCACCTTCGACATCCCCAAGGGATGGAGCGCCCCGCGCGTCCCCATTGGCCGGCCGCTGGCGAACCGGCCCTGCTACGTGCTGGACCGGCACGGCGCGCCCGTCCCCATTGGCGTGGCGGGCGAGCTGCACATCGGCGGAACACTGGTGGCGGCCGGGTACCTCAACCGCCCGGAGCTCACGGCCCAGCGCTTCGTGCCGGACCCGTTCAGCGACGACCCAGCAGCGCGCCTCTACCGGACTGGCGACCTCGTCCGCCACCGGCCGGATGGCACGCTCGAGTTCCTGGGGCGCACCGACCACCAGGTGAAGGTGCGAGGCTTCCGCATCGAGCTGGGGGAGATTGAGTCCGCGCTGAGCGCGCACGAGCACGTCCAGGAAGTCGTCGTCACCGTCCGCGAGGAGCCCGGCGCGCTGGCCGGTCACGACAAGCGCCTGGTGGCCTACGTGGTGCCCTCCGCGAACGCCAGCGTAATGCCCACCGCGCTTCGCCAGTTCCTGCTGGAGAAGCTGCCGGACTACATGGTCCCCGCCTTCTTCGTCGTCCTGGAGGCCATGCCGCTCACCGCCAGCGGGAAGCTGGACCGCAAGGCGCTGCCCGCGCCCGACCCGGAGGCCAGCGCGCCCACGCGTCCCTTCGTCGCGCCGCGCACGCCCACCGAACAGACGCTGGCGGACGTGTGGATGAAGGCCCTGCGCCTGCCTCGCGTGGGCATCCACGACGACTTCTTCGAGCTCGGGGGTGACTCGCTGCTGGCCACGCAGGTGGCTTCGCGGCTGCGCGACACGCTCAAGGTGGAGCTGCCGCTGGAGCGGCTCTTCAAGCAGACGACCATCGCCGGACTCGCGGAACACGTGGACACCGTCCTGTGGGCGTCCCGCACGGCGGAAGACACCAGCGTCAACGGCGCGAGCCGGGAAGAGGGGGAGCTGTGAACGGTATCGACGGACTGCTGACCCGGCTGCGCAAGCACGACGTGCGCCTGTGGATGGAAGGCGAGCGCCTGCGCTTCAACGCGCCGCCGGGCGTGATGACGCCTGACCTGCTCGGCGAGATGAAATCCCACAAGGAGGCGCTGGTCTCCTTCCTTCAGCAAGTGGGCCAGTCACTCCAGAGCGCCGCGGACCTCATCCCCGTGGCCCCGCGTGAAGGCGCGCTGCCGCTGTCCTCGGGACAGCAGCGCATGTGGTTCCTGGAGCAGTTCCAGGGCCCCAGCGGCGCGTACAACATGCCCGCCGCGCTGCGGCTCGAAGGCGCGCTGGACGTCGCGGCGCTCCAGCGGAGCCTGGACGAAATCGTCCGGCGTCACGAGGTGCTGCGCACCACCTATGGGCAGCAGCAGGGCCAGCCCTTCCAAAGGGTCCTGCCTCCCTCACCGGTGACGATGGCCGAGGTGGACCTCCAGCACCTCCCGGCCGATGCCCGGCTGGCGGAGGTCCGGCGGCGCGCGGCGGAGGAAGCGGGCCGCCCCTTCGACCTGTCGCGCGACCTGCCCCTGCGCCTTGCCCTGTTGCGGCTGGAGCCCCGTGAGCACGTGCTGCTGCTCACGCTGCACCACGTCGCCTGCGACGGCTGGTCCCTGGGCGTCCTCATCCGGGAGCTGGCGGCGCTCTACCGCGCCTTCAGCACGGGCGAGCCATCTCCCCTGCCCGAGCCCGAACTTCAGTACAGCGACTTCGCACGCTGGCAGCAGCAACGTGCCACCGACGGCGGCCTCCAGCCGCACCTCACCTGGTGGCGTGAGTACCTGACGGGCGTCCCCGCGTTGCTGGAGCTGCCCACGGACCGACCTCGTCCCGCCCACCAGCGGTTCCACGGCGCGACGCATCGCTTCACCGTCCCGGCGGAGCTGACCGCCCGGCTCAAGCAGCGAAGCCGTGAGGCGGAGGCCACGCTGTTCATGACGCTGCTGTCCGCGTTCGGCGTGCTCCTGTCCCGGACCAGCCGGCAGGCGGACCTCGTCATCGGCACCCCCATCGCCAACCGGGTGCCCCAGACGGAGCCTCTCATCGGCCTCTTCGTCAACTCGCTGCCGCTGCGGCTCCAGGTGGACGGCGCACGTCCGTTCTCCGAGCTGCTGACGCGCGTGCGCCAGGACACGCTGAAGGCCTACGCGCACCAGACGCTGCCTTTCGAGCAACTGGTCGAAGCGCTCCAGCCCACGCGTGACGCCAGCTACTCCCCGCTCTTCCAGGTGCTGTTCACGCTCCAGAACACGCCGTCCGAGGTCCTCTCGCTGTCGGGGCTCACGCTGGAGCAGTTGGAGTTCGAAAGCGGCACCACGCAGTTCGACCTGTCCCTGTCGATGGCGGAGACGGCCCACGGGCTGGTCAGCGAGCTGAACTACAACACCGACCTGTTCGACGCGGCCACCGTCGAGCGGATGTCCGGACACCTCCTCACGCTGCTCGCGGCCATCGTGGAGTCCCCCGCCCTGCCCGTGGCGGAGCTGCCGCTGCTGACACAGCCCGAGCGCCAGCACCTGCTGCGGGAGTGGAACGACACCGCGCTCGACCTGCCCCTGCCCGACAGCCTCCACGGCCTCTTCGAGCAGCAGGCCGCACGGCGTCCGGACGCCACCGCTGTGCGCTTCGAGTCGCGCGCCCTGACCTACCGGGAGCTGGATGAACAGGCGAACCGGTTGGCGAACCACCTGCGCCAGCTCGGCGTGGAGCCGGGACACCGCGTGGGCATCTTCCTGGAGCGGTCGCCGGAGCTGCTCGTGGGCCTGCTCGGCATCCTCAAGGCGGGCGCGGCGTACGTGCCGTTGGACCCGATGTATCCGCCGGACCGGCTGGCGCACATCCTGGATGACAGCGGTGTCTCGCTGCTGCTGACCGAGCCGGAGCTGGCCGCGCAGGTGCCCGCCTATCACGGCAAGCGCATGCTGATGGCCGAGGCCGCGGACGCCCCGGCGACGAAGCCCGAGGTGACGCTCGCAGGCACGAACCTGGCCTACGTGCTCTACACGTCCGGCTCCACGGGCCGGCCCAAGGGCGTGGCCGTGCCACACGCCGCGGTCGTCAACTTCATGGCGTCCATGCAGCGGGCGCCTGGGATGACGGAGCAGGACACGCTGTTCGCCGTGACGACGGTGGCCTTCGACATCTCCGTCCTGGAACTCTTCCTGCCCCTGAGCGTGGGCGGCAGCGTCGTCATCACCAGCCGTGAGACGGCCGTGGATGGCACCCGGCTGATGCGCGCGCTGGCGGAGAGCGGCGCCACGATGATGCAGGCCACGCCCTCCACGTGGCGGATGCTGCTGACGCTGGGGTGGACGGGAAGCCCCTCGCTGAAGCTGCTCTGCGGTGGCGAGGCCCTGCCCTCCGAGCTCGTCGAGCCGCTGTGCGCGCGCGGCGCGTCGCTGTGGAACATGTACGGCCCCACCGAGACGACCATCTGGTCCACCACCACGCGACTGGAGCCGGGCCGCCGCATCACCCTGGGCCGCCCGATTGGCAACACGCAGGTGTACGTGCTGGACGCCGCCATGCACCCGGTGCCCCTGGGCGTGACGGGCGCGCTGTACATCGGCGGGCACGGCGTGGCGCAGGGCTACCTCCACCGGCCGGACCTGACGGCGGAGCGCTTCCTCCCGGACCCCTTCGGCCAGATGCCGGGAGGCCGGCTCTACGCCACGGGCGACCTGGTGCGCGCGCTGCCAGACGGCACGCTGGAGTACCTGGGCCGCGGCGATGGGCAGGTGAAGCTGCGCGGCTTCCGAATCGAGCTGGGTGAGATTGAAGCTCGGCTGGCGCAAGTTCCTGGTGTCCAGGAAGCCGCCGTGAAGCTTTGGGATGTGTCGGGCCACGCGGAACTGGTCGCCTACGTACGTGCCGACACCGCGCCCGAGGCACTGACGATCCGCCAGGATCTGGCGGCCCACCTGCCGGCCTACATGCTGCCCAGCCACTTCGTGGTGCTGGAGTCCTTCCCCCGGACGGCCAATGGCAAGCTGGACCGCAAGGCCCTCCCCGCGCCGTCGGCCAACCAGCGCGCCTCGGCGGTCTACGAAGCACCGCGCACGCCCATTGAAGTCCAGCTCGCAGCCATCTGGCGCGACGTCCTGGCGGTGGAGCAGGTTGGCGCTCGCGACAGCTTCTTCGACCTGGGAGGCCAGTCCATGAAGGCCGTCCAGGTGGTGGCGCGCATCCAGGAGACCTGGAAGGTGGACGTGTCGCTCCGCGCCCTCTTCGAGCACCCCACGCTCGAAGCCCTGGCGAAGCACTTGGAGACGCTCCAGCAACCCGGTGCTCCCGCCGCGCCGCCACCGCTCGTGGCCCGCTCCCGGCAGGCCCGCCGCGTCCAGGCCGCCACGCGCGCCGAGCTGAACCTCCCTGAAACGACTTCTTCGAAGAAGGAGTAGCGCCCCCAGCCCACGCCACGACCGCCGTGGGCCGCTCCGCCGCTGCTTCGTTCCTCGTCCTCAAATCCCCGACAGCCGGTTCTCACCCAGACATGACCGCTGAATCCTTCGTCTTCCCCGTTTCCTTCGCGCAGCAGCGGCTGTGGTTCCTCCACCTCATGCAGCCGGAGAACCCGAGCTACCACATCGCTGGCGCGGTCCGGCTCGGCGGCACGCTCGACGCGTCGGCGCTCCAGCGCGCCTTCGACGTCCTGATGGAACGGCACGAATCGCTCCGCACCACCTTCGCCCAGGAAGAAGGCCAGCCGGTCCAGGTCGTTGCGCTCGAAGGTACCGCGGCCTTCACCACCACCGACCTGTCATCGCTGCCGCAGGCCGAACGCGAGGCGGAAGCGCGGCGGCTCGCCACCGAGGAGATTCGCCAGCCCTTCGACTTGATGAAGGGCCCGCTGCTGCGCACGCGGCTGCTCCGGCTGGCGGACACCGACCACGTCCTGGTGCTGACGATGCACCACATCATCTCGGACGGTGCGTCGCTGGGCATCCTCATCCACGAGATGACGCAGCTCTACGGCGCGTTCATCGCCCAGCGTGAGCCGGAGCTGCCCGAGCTGCCCATCCAGTACGCGGACTACGCCGAGTGGCAGCGCGAGTGGCTGTCGACCGAGGGCGCGCTGGACGCGCACGTGGCGTACTGGAAGCAGCAGCTCGCGGGTGCCCCCGTGCTGCAGCTCCCCACGGACCGTCCGCGTCCGGCCATCCAGACGCAGCGTGGAGACGCCCTGCCCCTCCACCTGCCGACGTCTCTGGTGAAGGCCCTCCAGCACGTGGGCCAGCGTGAGAACGCCACACTCTTCATGACGGTGCTGGCCGCGTTCCAGGCGCTGCTGTCTCGCTACACGCACCAGACGGACATCCTGGTGGGCGCGCCGCAGAACAGCCGCAGCCGTGTCCAGACGGAGGGCCTCATCGGCTTCTTCGTGAACACGCTGGTGCTGCGCGCGGACCTGTCCGGCAACCCGAGCTTCCGCGAGCTGCTCCAGCGCGTGCGGGAGGCGACGCTGGGCGCGTACGCGCACCAGGAGATTCCCTTCGAGAAGCTGGTAGAGGCGGTGCAGCCGGCACGCAATCTGGCGTACACGCCGCTGTTCCAGGCCGCGTTCAACTTCCAGGGCATGGCGGCTCAGGCCCTGGCCCTGCCCGGCGTCACCATCCAGCAGCTCGACCTGCAACCGGGCACGTCGAAGTTCGACGTGACGCTGGACCTCCAGGAGACCGCCGACGGCCTCCGCGGCTTCGTCGAATACAACAGCGACCTCTTCGACCGCGCGACGATGGAGCGCTTCACGGGGCACTTCCAGACGCTGCTGGCTGGCGTCGCGGCCAACGCGGAGCTGCGGCTGGATGCCCTTCCGCTGCTCACTCCGCCCGAGCGCCATCAGCTCCTCGATGTCTGGCCGGCGCTGAAGTCCTTCCCAGGGACGGACACGCTGCACGGGCGCTTCGAGGCCCAGGTGCGCCAGCGCCCCGACGCCATCGCGGTGGTCGCTGACGGAGAGCGCCTCACCTACGCGGAGCTGGACCGGCGGGCCAACCAGTTGGCCCACGCGCTGCTCGCGCGCGGCGTCCAGCCCGAGGGCCTGGTGGGCCTCTGCGTGGAGCGCTCCCTGGCCACGGTGGTGGGCATCCTCGGCATCCTGAAGGCCGGGGCCGCCTACGTCCCGCTCGACCCGACCTATCCCGCGGACCGTCTGGCCTTCATGGTGACGGACAGCCGGATGTCATTGGTGGTGACGCAGCGTCCGCTCATGGACCGGCTGCCCGCCGAGGGCGCCGCGCTGCTCATCCTGGACGAAGCCGCCGAGGAGCTGGCGCGCCAGCCGACGCACGCACCCGGGCTCGCGACGACGCGGGAGCAACTGGCCTACGTCATCTACACCTCGGGCTCCACGGGCCTGCCCAAGGGCTCCCTGCTCCCACACGGAAACGTGCTGCGGCTGTTCGATGCGACGGACCACTGGTTCCACTTCAACGAGAACGACGCGTGGACGCTGTTCCACTCGTACGCGTTCGACTTCTCCGTCTGGGAGCTCTGGGGCGCGCTGCTCTACGGCGGCCGGGTGGTGGTGGTGCCCTACCTCGTGTCGCGCTCGCCGGATGCCTTCTTCCGCCTGCTGAGCGACGAGCGCGTCACGGTGCTCAACCAGACGCCCGCGGCCTTCCGCCAGCTCATCCAGGCCGAGGAGCGCCTGGGCGCGGAGGCCCCGGCCCTGTCGCTGCGCTACGTCGTCTTCGGCGGCGAGGCCCTGGAGCCGGCCACCCTGGTCCCGTGGTTCCGCAAGCACGGGGACACCCAGCCGCGCCTCATCAACATGTACGGCATCACCGAGACGACGGTGCACGTCACCTACCGTCCCATGGATGCCGCCGAGGCGGAGCGCACGCAGCAGAGCCCCATTGGCGTCGCGATTCCCGACCTCCAGCTCTACGTCTTGGACTCGCGGCTGGAGCCCGCTCCCATTGGCGTGGCGGGTGAAATCTTCGTCGGCGGCGCGGGCCTGGCGCGTGGCTACCTGGGCCGCCCGCAGCTCACCGCGGAGCGCTTCGTCCCCCACCCGTTCAGCCGCGAGCCCGGTGCCCGGCTCTATCGCACGGGCGACCTGGCGCGCTTCACCGTGGACGGGCAGCTCGAATACCTGGGCCGCATCGACCACCAGGTGAAGATTCGTGGCTTCCGCATCGAGCTGGGTGAAATCCAGACCGTGCTCAGCCTGCACCCGGCGGTGCGCGAGGCCCTGGTGCTGGTGCACGAGAGCGCGCCTGGGAACAAGTCCCTGGTGGCCTACGTCGCGTCGTCCGCGCAGCCGCCGCCGAGCGTCAACGAACTGCGCCAGCACCTGCTCGGCAAGCTGCCTGACTACATGGTGCCGAGCGCGTTCGTGATGATGGAGCGATTCCCGCTCACGGCGAACGGCAAGGTGGACCGCAAGGCGCTCCCCGAGCCCGTGGCTTCGCGCGCGGACCTGGCCGACCAGTACGTCGCGCCCCGGACGAAGGTGGAGGAGGCCCTGTGCGCCATCTGGGCGCAGGTGCTGGAAGTGCCGCGCGTGGGCATCCACGACAACTTCTTCGCGCTGGGCGGCGACTCCATCCTGAGCATCCAGGTGCTCACGATGGCGATGAAGCAGGACCTCCGCTTTTCGCTCCAGCAGCTCTTCCAGCACCAGACGGTGGCGGAGCTGGCGGGGGCCGTCGGGGAAGCGGAGCCCGCGCGCGAGGTCTTCCCGCGCACCGAGCCCTTCAGCCTCATCTCCGCCGAGGACCGGGCCAAGCTGCCCGAAAGCGTGGAGGACGCCTACCCGCTGGCCCGCATCCAGGCCGGCATGCTCTTCCACATGGAGCTGGCACCCACCTCGAACATCTACCACAACACCGACAGCTTCCATCTGCGACTGAAGACGCCCTTCGACGCCGCGCGCTTCGAGGAAGCCGTGCAGGTGGTGACGGCCCGGCAGCCCGTGTTGCGCACGGCGTTCGACATGACGTCGTACAGCGAGCCGTTGCAGCTGGTGCACCGCGAGGCGCGGCTCTCCGTCGAGGTCACCGACGTCCGCCACCTGTCCACCGAGGCGCAGGACGCCGAAGTCCGCAAGCTGCTGGAGGACGAGAAGCAGCGCCACTTCGACCTCGCGTGCCCGCCGCTGCTCCGCTTCTTCGTGCACATCCGTGGCGAACGGGACTTCCAGTTCACGCTCACGGAGTGCCACGCCATCATCGACGGCTGGAGCCTCCACTCCACGCTGGTGGAGATGTTCAACCACTACTACGCGCTGGTGAACCGCCAGGAGCCGCCGCGCTTCGAGCCGCTGAGCATCACCTACCGCGACTTCGTGGCCATGGAGCGGCAGGCCCTGGCCTCCGAGGCGCACCAGCGCTTCTGGCGCGAGCTGCTGGAGGACGGGCAAGTCATGCGCGTGCCGCGCTGGCGCCTTCCGCTGACTGAGGGTGAGCCGCGCATCGCCACCGTCAAGGTGCCCATCTCCCCCGAGGTGGGCGAAGGCCTGAATGCCCTGACGCGCAACGCGGGCGTGCCCTTCAAGAGCATCCTGCTCGCCTCACACCTCAAGGTGATGAGCGTGCTCAGTGGCCAGGAGGACGTCATCACCGGCACGGGCGTCAACAGCCGCCCCGAGGAAGGAGACGGCTCGAAGCTGCGCGGCATCTTCCTCAACACCGTGCCCTTCCGCCTGAAGCTGGCCCCGGGGAGCTGGCTGTCCCTGGTCCGCGCCGCCTTCGACGCGGAGCGCGCGCTCTACCCGTACCGCCGCTACCCCATGGCGGACATCCAGCGGCAGTGGGGCCGCGAGACGCTCTACGAAGTCATGTTCAACTACATGCACTTCCACGTCCTCCACGACATCGCGGGCACGCTCGCGGAGCTGGAGGCGCTGAGCACCATCCGCTCCGAGGGCACCAACGTCACCCTCGCCGTCCACTTCCAGACCGAGCCCCACACGCAGGAGCTCACGCTGGAGCTGGACTACAACGCCGTGGAGCTGGAGCACGCTCAGGTGGAGCAGATTGGTGCGTGCTTCGCGCGCGTCCTCCACGCCCTCGCCTTCGAGCCCTCGGCGCCGCACCACACCTCCAGCCCGCTGCCCGCCGACGTGCAGCACCGGATGCTGGTGGAGTGGAACGCCACCGCCGCCGCGCCGCCCGTGGAGCCGACGTTCCTGGCCCGCTTCGAGGCCCGCGCCGCCGCAACGCCCGACGCGCTCGCGGTGGTCGACGGGGACAGGACGCTGACGTACCGGGAGCTGGACACGCGCGCCAACCAGCTCGCGCATCACCTGGTGTCGCTGGGCGCGGGCCCGGAGCGCGTGGTGGCGCTGGGCCTGGACCGCTCCGTCGAGCTGGTCACCAGCCTCCTGGCCACGCTCAAGTCCGGCGCGGCCTGGCTGCCGCTGGACCCGGGCTATCCCGCCGAGCGCCTGGCGTACATGCTGTCGGACTCACACGCCGTGGTGCTGCTCACCGCGCAGGCGCATGAAGCCACGTTCGCGTCCACCAGCGTGCCTCGGGTCCTCGTGGAGCAGGAAACGTCCCGGCTGGCGACCTTGCCTTCGGAGGCACCGGCCTCGACCGCCTCCGGTGACTCGCTGGCGTACGTCATCTACACCTCGGGCTCCACCGGCCTGCCGAAGGGGACGCTGCTCACGCAGCGCGGCCTGCTCAACTACCTGTCGTGGGCCCAGGACGCCTACGCGGTGAAGCCGGGCCAGGGCTCGCTGGTCCACACGTCCATCGCGTTCGACGCCACCATCACCAGCCTCCTCACGCCGCTGCTCGCGGGCGGCACCGTGCACCTGGTGCCTTCGGGGCGCGAGGTGGAGGCGCTGGCGCTCGCGCTTCAGCAGCCGCACGGACATGACCTGGTCAAGCTCACGCCGGCCCACCTCCAGGTGCTGTCCGGGCTGATGACGCCGGACGCGCTCGCGCGGCTGACGGGCACCTTCGTCGTGGGCGGCGAAGCCCTGCCTCCCTCCACCGTGGCCTTCTGGCGCAAGCACGCGCCGCGGGTCCGGCTCCTCAACGAGTACGGCCCGACGGAGACGGTGGTCGGCTGCTCCATCCACGACGTCAGCGCGGGCGAGCTGCCCGACGGCATCGTTCCCATTGGCCGGCCCATCGCCAACACGGCGCTCTACGTCCTGGACGCGCGCATGCAGCCGGTGCCCGTGGGTGTCACAGGCGAGCTCTACATCGGCGGCACCGGCGTGGCGCGCGGCTACCTGGGCCGGCCTGCTCTCACCGCCGAGCGCTTCGTACCGGACCCGTTCGGCCAGCATCCCGGACAGCGGCTCTATCGCACCGGCGACCAGGCCCGCTTCCTGCCGGACGGCACGCTGGAGTTCCTGGGCCGCCGCGACGGACAGGTGAAGCTGCGCGGCTACCGCATCGAGCTGGGCGAAATCGAAGCCACCATCCGCAAGCACGCCTCCTACCGGGAAGCGGTCGTCATCGTGCGCGAGGATGTCCCCGGGGACCAGCGACTGACGGCCTACGTCGTCCCGAACGTGGAGATGTTGGTGGACATGGCCGAGCTGCGTGTCTTCCTCCAGCAGCGGCTGCCCGAGCACATGGTGCCCGCCGCCCTGGTCCTGTTGGATTCACTGCCGCTCACGCCGAACGGCAAGGTGGACCGCAAGGCACTGCCCCTGCCCGACGACGAGCTGCGCCCCGAGTCCCTCGCGGCGCCACGAAACGGCGCCGAGGAGCTGATGGCCAGCATCTGGGCGGACGTGCTGCGCACGAACCGCGCCGGCATCCACGACCACTTCTTCGACCTGGGAGGCCACTCACTGCTGGCCACACGCGTGGTGTCGCGGATTCGCGAGGCCTTCGGCGTGGAGCTTCCCATCGCCGCGCTCTTCGAGGCACCCACCATCGCCACGCTGGCGGAGCGCGTCCAGGTGCTCCAGGCCCAGCAGACCGGTGAGGCGCCGCCTCCGCCGCTCCAGCCCTTCCCGCGTGACGGCGAGCTGCCCCTGTCCTTCGCGCAGCAGCGCCTCTGGTTCCTGTACCAGATGGAGCCGGACAGCCCCTTCTACAACATGCCCGCAGTCATCCGGCTGACGGGCACGTTGGACCCGGACACGGTGCAGCGTTGCCTGGAGGCACTCATCCGCCGCCACGAGTCGCTGCGCACGACGTTCCGGATGAGCGGCCAGACGCCCGTCCAGGTCATCCATCCGCCCGCCGCACCGAAGGTCGAGACTGTCGACCTGCGCGGCCTTCCGCCTGAGCGCCGTGAAGTCGAAGCGCGCCGCCTGTCCGACGAAGAGGCCCGCAAGCCCTTCGACCTGACGCGCGGACCGCTGTGCCGCATTGGCCTCATCCAACTGGGTGACCAGGAGCACCTGCTGCTGCTGACGCTGCACCACATCATCGCGGACGGCTGGTCGTTGTCCGTCCTGGTCCGCGAAGTCGCCGAGCTCTACGGCGCCATGGCCAAGGGACAGCCGCCGCCGCTGACCGCCCTGCCCGTGCAGTACGCGGACTACGCGAAGTGGCAGCGCGGGTGGCTGTCAGGCCCCGTGCTCGAACGGCAGCTCGACTACTGGAAGCAGCGGCTCTCCGGGGCTCCGCCGAACCTGGACCTGCCCACCGACCGCCCGCGGCCGCCGGTGCAGAGCTTCCGCGGCGCCACGTACCAGGGCGCGCTGTTGTCCGTGAACGAGGCCAAAACGTTACAGGAACTCTCCCGGAAGGAGAGCGTCACCCCGTTCATGACGGTGATGGCGGCCTTCCAGGCGCTGATGCACCGCTACACCGGCGAGACAGACATCGTCGTCGGCACGGACATCGCCAACCGCAACCGCTCCGGCACCGAAGGGCTCATCGGCTTCTTCGTCAACCAGCTCGTCATGCGGGGTGACTTGAGTGGCGACCCCAGCTTCCGCGCTTTGCTGGCGCAGACGCGGCGAATGGCGTTGGACGCCTATGCGCACCAGGACCTCCCCTTCGAGGAGCTGGTGAAGGCGCTCAACCCGGAGCGTGACCTCAGCTACTCGCCGCTGTTCCAGGTGAAGCTCATCCTCCAGAACGCGCCGTCCTCCGACCTCCACCTGGACGGGCTGACGCTGCGCGAGGAGACCAGCACCACCGGCGCCGCCAAGTTCGACATGACGTGGGTGGCCACCGAGACAGCGCAGGGTCTGGAGTGCCTGTGCGAGTACAGCACCGACCTGTTCGACGCGGCCACCATCGACCGGATGATGGGCAACCTGCGCGAGTTGCTCCTGGCCGCCATGGCCGTGCCCGACCTGCGCATCTCTCGCCTCCCGCTTCTCTCCCAGCCGGAGCGTCAGCAGGCGCTGCGGGAGTGGAACGACACGGCCACGCCCCGGAGCCCGGGCCTCTGCGCACATCACCTCTTCGAGCAGCAGGCGGCGCGGACGCCCGACGCCGTGGCGGTCTCCTTCGAGGGACAGCAGCTCACCTACCGTGAGCTGGATGCCCGTGCGAACCAGCTCGCCTGGCACCTGAAGGCATCCGGCGTGGGGCCCGAGGTCCGCGTGGGCCTGTGCGTGGACCGCTCGCTGGAGCTGGTGGTGGGCATCCTCGGCATCCTCAAGGCTGGGGGTGCGTGGCTGCCGCTGGACCCGTCGTACCCGGTGGAGCGGCTGACGCTGATGATGCGCGACGCCGCCATCCCGGTGCTCGTCACGCAGGAGCACCTGGCGGATGAGCTTCCCGCGCTCGGGCTGCTGGTCTGCCTGGACACAGACTGGCCGCTCATCGCCAGCCAGCCCCAGACGCCGCCCGCGGTGGAGATGTCCGAGGACAACCTCGCGTACATCATCTTCACGTCGGGTTCGACAGGGCGGCCCAAGGGTACGCTGCTGACGCACCGGGGCCTGTGCAACACGGCGCTGGCCGCCATCCAGGCCCACCGCGTCCACGAGAAGAGCCGCGTGTTGCAGTTCGCCGCCTTCGGCTTCGACGCCTCGGTGTGCGAGGTGTTCTCCACGCTGCTCGCGGGCGCCCAGCTCTGCCTCGCGCCCCGGGATGCCATCATGCCCGGCGCGCCCCTCCAGGGCCTGCTCGCCGCGCAGGAGATTACCGGCGTCACGCTGACGCCGTCGGTGCTGGCGCAGTTGGAGCCGGAGACATTGCCGAAGCTGGAGAGCGTCGTCTCCGCGGGCGAGGCTTGCTCACCGGAACTGGCGCGCCGCTGGCTGAAGTCCTGCCGTTTCATCAACGCCTACGGTCCCACCGAAGCCACCATCTGCGCGTCGGTGGACGAGGCGGTGGACTCCGACCGGCTGGGCATCGGCCGCGCGTGGGCCAACGTCCGGCTCTATGTGATGGATGGGCAGATGCAGCCGGTGCCCGTGGGCGTACCGGGTGAGCTGTTCATCGGCGGCGTGGGCGTCGCCCGCGGCTACCTGGGCCGGCCGGACCTGAGCGCCGAGCGCTTCGTGCCAGACCCGTTCGCGGTGGAGCCCGGAGGACGGCTGTACCGGACGGGCGACAGGGTGCGATGGCTGCCCGAGGGCCGTCTGGAGTTCCTCGGCCGTTTGGACCACCAGGTGAAGCTGCGCGGCTTCCGCATCGAGCTGGGTGAAATCGAAGCGGCGCTGGCCTCGCACCCGGAGGTGCAGGACGCCGCGGTGCTCGTGCGCGAGGAGACGCCGGGCCGCAAACAGCTGGTGGCCTACGTCGTCGCCGACGACGTGGAACAGCCGCCCGAACAGGACGCGCTGCGCCGGGCATTGGAGGCGCGCCTGCCCGAGTACATGGTGCCGTCCGCCTTCATCCTGTTGAAGGAGATGCCGCTGACGTCCAGCGGCAAGGTGGACCGCAAGGCACTGCCCTCGCTGGTGCAGGAGCAGGCGAAGAAGGAGCACGTCCACGTCGCGCCGCGCAACCCGGTGGAGCAGACGCTGGCGGACATCTGGGCGACCGTGCTGTCCCGCGAGCGCGTCAGCATCCACGACAACTTCTTCGAGCTGGGTGGCGACTCCATCGTCAGCATCCAGGTCATCGCGCGGGCGCTGGAGGCCGGGCTGCACATCAGCCCTCGTCAGTTCTTCCAGTACCAGACCATCGCCGCCCTGGCCCCACACGTGGGCCAGGCCCAGGTCGTGGAGAGCGAGCAGGGTCCGGTGACGGGCGCCGTCCCGCTCACGCCCATCCAGCACTGGTTCTTCGAGTGGCAGCTCCCGCACCTCCACCACTACAACCAGGCGCTGCTGTTGAGCCTCCGTCAGCCCGTCGCCACGTCCGTGCTCCAGGACGCGCTGCGGGCCCTGGTCGCGCACCATGACGCGCTTCGCCTGCGCTTCGAACGGACCGACGACGGCTGGCGCCAGGAGAGCCTGGGCCTCGACAGCACCGTGACGCTGCGAGAGGTGGACCTGTCCGCACTGGACGAGGCCGCCCAGAACAATGCCTTGGAGGAGGAAGGGCAGCGAGCGCAGTCTGGCTTCCGGTTGGAGGAGGCTCCGCTGATGGCAGCCGTGCACTTCCACCTGGGGCCGCAGCGTGGTGACCGGTTGCTGCTCGCCATCCACCACCTCGCGGTGGATGCCGTGTCCTGGCGCGTGCTGCTCATGGACCTGGAGACGGCGTGCCAGCAACTCACGCAGGGACAGCCGGTGGCGCTGCCGCCGAAGACGACGTCGTTCCAGGCCTGGGCCCGCCGCTTGGAGTCCTTCGCGACCAGCGCGGAGCTGGAGCACGAAGCCGGCGAATGGCTGCGTCAGGCCGAGGATACGGCGCCGCTCCCCGTGGACACCGCGAACGGCGACAACACGCTGGCGTCCGCGCGCACGCTGACGGTTGCGCTGGAGGCCGAGGAGACTCGGCTGCTGCTCCAAGAGGTGCCGACCGCCTGGCGTGCCCGCATCGACGAGGTGCTGCTGACGGCGCTCGCCCAGACCTTCTCCACGTGGACGGGGCAGCGGCGGCTGCGCGTCCAACTGGAAGGCCATGGCCGCGAGGACCTCTTCGACGGCGTGGACCTCAGCCGCACCGTGGGCTGGTTCACCAGCGCCTACCCGGTGACGCTGGCGCTGCCTCGGGATGGCAGCGTGGGCGACGAACTGCGCGCCGTGCGTGACTCCCTGCGGAAGGTGCCTCGCAAGGGACTGGGCTACGGGCTCGTGCGCTACCTGCGCCAGGATGAGCGCGGCGCCCAGCTCCGTGCGCAGCCGGAGGCGCAGGTCGCCTTCAACTACCTGGGCCAGCTCGATTCGGCCCTGCCTACCTCGTCGCTGCTGGCGCCCGCGGATGAGCCCTTCGGCGCGCAGCAGGGTGCGCTCGGTCAGCGGCGTCAGGTGCTGGAGGTGAATGCGCACGTCCTGGGCGGCAAGCTGGAGGTGTCCTTCACCTACAGCGAGTCACTGCACCAGCGCACCACGGTGGGCGCCCTGGCGCAGGGCTACCTCCACGCGCTCCGGGCCCTGGTGGACCAGCGGCGGAGCGAGGACGCGGCGCGCTTCTCGCCGGTGGACTTCCCGCTGGCGAAGGTGTCTCAGGCCACGCTGAACGGCCTGATGCAGTCGCACCCGGGGATGGAGGACCTGTACCCGCTGTCCCCCATGCAGCAGGGCATGCTCTTCCACGCCATGCTCGACCCGGACTCGGGAATGTACTTCGAGCGCGCGGCGTGGACGCTGGACGCGGACCTCAACCGAGAGGCGCTGCGCGAGGCCTGGCAGCAGGTGATGGCGCGTTACCCCATCCTCCGCACCTGCTTCGTCGGTGAGGAGCTGGAAGCGCCGCTCCAGTTGGTGAACCGCACGGCCGTGCTGCCGTGGGACGAGCAGGACTGGAGCCACCTGACCGAGCCGGAGCAGCAGACCCGGCTGTCGGCATGGATGGATGCCGACCGGAAGCGGGGCTTCAACTTGAAGCATGCGCCCCTGATGCGCGTGGGCGTGCTGCGCCTGGGCGTCCGGACGTGGCGCGTGGTGTGGAGCTTCCACCACCTGCTGCTCGACGGCTGGAGCGTGGGCCGTGTGCTCAACGAGATGCTGGCCATCTACGACGGGCAGCTCCGCCAGCAGCCGGTGCGCCTGGAGCAGCCGCCCATGTTCCGTGACTACATCGCCTGGCTCCAGGGCCGGGAGATGTCGCAGGCGGAGTCCTGGTGGAAGCAGGCCCTGCGCGGCTTCGGCGAGCCCAATCCCCTCCCCGGCGAAACGGGAGGCCAGGCCCGCACCGCGCCGCAGGTCATGGGCGAGCGCAAGGTCCACGTGTCCGCCGAGGTGACGGAGCAGCTCCGCGCCTTCTCCCGGCGGCACCAGGTGACGCTCAGCACGTTGGTCCAGGCGGCCTGGGCCCTGGTGCTCGGACGCCACGCGGGCCAGGACGACGTCGTCTTCGGCGTCACCGTGGCCGGCCGTCCGCCGGAGCTTCCGGGCGTGGAGCAGATGGTGGGCCTGTTCATCAACACGCTGCCGGCCCGCGTGTCCCTGCCAGCCCAGAGCAAGGTGGTGGACTGGCTGAAGGCGCTCCAGGCGTGGCAGGTGGAACGCGCGCCGTTCGAGTACGCGCCATTGGTGAAGGTCCAGGGCTGGAGCCAGGTGCCGCGTGGCACGCCGCTCTTCGAGAGCCTCGTCGTCTTCGAGAACTACCCCGTGGAGGACTCGGTGCGGCAGGGCGCGGGTGCGCTGGAGGTGCGCGACGTCACCGCCCAGGAGCGCACCAACTACCCGCTGACGCTCTCCGCCCACGCGGACAAGGAGCTGATGCTGAACCTGGACTTCGAGTCTCCTCGCCTCGGCGTGGAGGCCATGGAGCGGCTGCTGGAGCAGCTTCAGACGGTCCTCGTGGGCATCCTCGGCGCGGAGGACAAGCACCTGTGGGAGCTGTCGCTGCTCACGCAGGAGGCGCGCCGCGAGGTGCTGTTCGGCTGGAACGACACGCGCGTCCCCAGGCTGGATGCCTGCCTCCACGAGCTGTTCGAAGCCCAGGCGCAGCGGACGCCGGACGCCATCGCCGTGGTCGCGCCGGAGGCGGGCTCGCTCACCTACGGACAGCTCGATGCGAAGGCGAACCAGCTCGCGCACCACCTGCGTGCCCGGGGCATTGGCCCCGAGGTGCTGGTGGGCGTGTGCCTGGAACGGACGCCGGAGCTGATGGTCGCGCTGCTGGGCATCCTCAAGGCGGGGGGCGCCTACGTCCCGCTCGACCCCACCTACCCGGCCGAGCGACTGGCGCGCATGGCCTCCGAGGCCCGGCTGTCGCTGCTGCTCACCCACCAGTCCCTGGTGGAGACCTTCGCCAACCCCGAGGTGTCCCTGTACCTGCTGGACACGGAGGCGCCCGCGCGCGCCGCCCTGCCCACGCAGGCGCCCACGCGGCTCACCACGCCCGACGGGCTGGCCTACGTCGTCTTCACCTCCGGCTCCACGGGCACGCCCAAGGGGGTGATGGTTTCGCACCGGAGCTGGGCCAACGCGTACCTCGGCTGGGAGCGGAGTTACGGCCTGCGCGAGCACTGCCGAAGCCATCTCCAGATGGCCAGCTTCTCCTTCGACGTGTTCGCGGGCGACCTGTCCCGCGCCCTGTGCTCGGGCGGCAAGCTGGTGTTGTGCCCGCGTGAGTGGCTGCTCGAACCGCCCCGCCTGCTGGCCCTGATGAAGGAGCAGGCCGTGGACTGCGCGGAGTTTGTCCCCGCCGTGCTGCGCGGGCTGCTCCAGCACCTGGAGGAGACGGGCCAGAAGCTGGACTTCATGCGCGTCCTCGTGGCCGGCTCCGACGCCTGGTACGTGGACGAGTACCACCGGCTCCAGGCCGTCATTGGCGATGACACGCGGCTCATCAACTCGTACGGCGTCAGCGAGGCGACCATTGACAGCACGTGGTTCGAGAGCGGCGAGCTGGGCCTCGCCGAAACGCAGCTCGTCCCCATCGGCCGGCCCTTCGCGAACAACCGCCTCTACGTGTTGGACACGCACCAGCAGCCGGTACCCGCGGGCATCGCGGGCGAGCTCTTCATCGGCGGCGACGGCGTGGCACGCGGCTACTGCCGCCGTCCTGACTTGACGGCGGAGCGCTTCGTCCCCGACCCGTTCTCCACCGAGCCCGGCGCGCGGCTCTACCGCACGGGAGACCGCGCGCGGTACCTGCACGGAGGAAACCTGGAGTTCCTCGGCCGCGCGGACACGCAGGTGAAGCTGCGTGGCTTCCGCGTGGAGCTGGGCGAAATCGAGTCCGCGCTCGGCAAGCACCCGGCGGTCCAGGGCGCGGTGGTGCTGCTGCGCGAGGACCCGGGGACACCCCGCCGGCTCGTCGCGTACGTGGTAGGGCCGGACATCCACGACACGGCCGTGCTCCGTGACCACCTGCGAGAGCGGCTGCCCGACTACATGGTGCCCGCCGTGTTCGTCCGGCTGGAGGCCATCCCCCTCAGTCCGAATGGCAAGGTGGACCGCAAGGCCTTCCCCGCGCCGGACGCGGCGCAGCGCACGGGCGAGCAGCGGCTCGTCGAGCCCCGCTCGGAGACGGAGGCGAGTCTGCTCTCGCTCTGGAAGGACGTGCTGGGACAGACGTCACTGGGCGTCACAGACGACTTCTTCGACGTGGGCGGGCACTCGCTGTTGGCCACGCAGATCATCTCGCGCACCAACGCGATGTTCCAGGTGACGCTGCCCCTGCGGGTCCTCTTCGAGAACCCCACCATCGCGGGGCTCGCGGAGCAGGTGGTGCTCACGCAGTTGGAAGGCGTGGACGAAGCCGCGCTGGCCTCCGCCATGGAGGAAGTCGGCGACCTGTCGGACGCGGACCTGGAGAAGCTCCTGGAGGGGACGAATGAGTGAGCTGCTCAAGAAGCTCGCGGGCCTCTCCCCGGAGAAGCGCGAGGCCATCCTCAAGAAGCTGCGCCAGCAGAACGTGGTCGCCGCGCCGAAGGAGGAGGCCCGTACGCCCGGCATCCCGCGCGTCTCACGGGAGCAGCCGCTGCCGCTCTCCTTCCCGCAGCGCCGGCTCTGGTTCCTGGACCAGTTCGAGCCCGGCACGCCTGCCTACAACATCCCGGAGTTCGTGCGCCTCTCCGGGCCGCTCCATGTGCCCTCCCTGGAGCGGGCGCTGAACGAGGTCATCCGGCGCCACGAGGCACTGCGCACGACCTTCGTCGCGGAGGACGGCGAGCCCCGGCAGCGCATCCTCCCGGAGCTGACGCTGTCCTTGGGCGTGCTGGACCTGAGCTACCTGCCCGGCACCAAGCGCGAACCCCTGTGCCAGGAACTGGCGCTCCAACTCGCGGGGACGTCCTTCGACCTCGCCGCGGGCCCGCTGCTCCACGCGAGGCTCGTCCGTATGGGTAAGGAGGACCACGTCCTCCTGCTGGTGGTGCACCACATCGTGTCGGACGGTTGGTCCACCGGCATCTTCGTCCAGGAGCTGACGGCGCTTTACGCCGCCTTCTCGCAGGACAAGCCGTCACCGCTGCCGGAGTTGCCACTCCAGTACGCGGACTTCGCGGCGTGGCAGCAGCAGTGGATGCAGGGCGACGTGCTGACCGCCCAGCTCGACTACTGGCGCCGCCAGCTCGAAGGGAGCGACAGCGCGCTCAAGCTTCCGACGGACCGGCCACGGCCCCGTGTCCGCACCTACGCGGGCGGCAAGCACGGCTTCCAGGTGGCCCCCGAGGTGGTTCAGCAGCTGAAGACGCTGGGGACGCAGGAGAAGGCGTCGCTCTACATGGTGCTGCTGGCGGCGCTGCAGACGCTCCTCCACCGCTACACCCGAGAGCCGCGCATCAGCGTCGGCACGTACATCGCGAACCGGAACCGGACGGAGGTGGAGCCGCTCATCGGCTTCTTCCTCAACACGCTGGTCATGCGCGCGGGGCTCGAAGGCAACCCCACCTTCCGGGAGCTGCTGCGGCGCGTGGTGGACGTGACGCTGGGTGCCTACGCCCACCAGGACATCCCGTTCGAGAAGCTGCTGGAGGAGCTGGCGCCGTCCCGCGACACCAGCCACTCCCCCTTCTTCCAGGTGATGCTGGTCCTCCAGAACACGCCCACGCCGCCCGCGGAGCTGGGCGCGCTGCGCATGGAGTCCTTCAGCGTCTCGGGTGAAGCCTTCGCCCAGTTCGACCTGACGCTCTGGTTCTCCGAGGAGGCCGGAGGTCTGCAAGGCATCTGGGAGTACAACCGGGACCTCTTCGACGCAGCCACCGTGGAGCGGATGGTCGCCCACTTCCAGACGCTGCTCGGGGGCATCGCTTCGAATCCGGGACAGCGGCTCCTGGACCTGCCGGTGCTCCCGACGAACGAGCGCCAGCGCATCCTGCGCGAATGGAACCAGGCCCGGCTCGATGTCCCCGCGGGCACCTGCGTGCATCACCTCATCGAGGCACACGCGGCGCACACGCCCGGCGCCATCGCCGTCACCGACCCCGAGCGCCGGCTCACGTATGCAGAGCTGAACGCCCGGGCCAATCAACTGGCGCACCACCTGCGCGCCGTGGGCGTGGGCCCGGAGCGCATCACCGGCGTCTTCCTGGACCGCTCCGTGGACATGGTGGTGGCGGTGCTCGCCGTGCTCAAGTCGGGCGGCGCCTATGTGCCGCTGGACCCGTCGTATCCACCGGAGCGCACGGCGTTGATGCTCGCGGACAGCCGGCCCGCGGTGCTCGTCACCCGTCAGTCCCTGGCGTCCCTCCTCCCCGCGCCACTGCCCCCCGTGGTGAGCATCGACACGGATGCCAAGGCCATCGCCGCGCGGCCCGCAACCACGCCCGAGGGCGGCGCGAGCCCCGAGCACCTTGCCTACGTCGTCTACACGTCCGGCTCCACGGGCCGCCCCAAGGGCGTGATGATTTCGCATCGGAGCTTCGCCAACGCCTACCTCGCCTGGGAGCGCGACTACCGGCTCCCCGAGCTGCGGGCCCACCTCCAAATGGCGAGCCTCTCCTTCGACGTGTTCTCCGGCGACCTCGCCCGGGCGCTCGGTTCGGGGAAGACGCTGGTGCTCTGCCCGCGTGAATGGCTGCTGGAGCCCGAGAAGCTCTACGCGCTGATGCAGCTCGAGCAGGTCGACGCTGGCGAGTTCGTCCCCGCCGTGGTCCGCCTGCTGATGGGACACCTCCAGGAGCGCGGCCTTCGGCTGGACTCCATGCGGCTGCTCATCGTCGGCTCGGACACCTGGGACATGCGCGAGTACCACCAGCTCCGCGGCCTGTGTGGCCCGGACACGCGGCTGGTCAGCTCCTACGGTTTGAGCGAAGCCACCATCGACAGCACGTACTTCGAGCAGCCCGAGCCCACGCCCAGCGAGCAGCTTGTTCCCATTGGCCGTCCCTTCGCCAACTCGCAGATGTACCTGCTGGACAGCGCGATGCAGCCGGTGCCCATCGGCATCCCGGGCGAGCTGTTCGTGGGCGGGGAAGGCCTCGCACGGGGCTACTGGGGACAGGCGAACCTGACCGCCGAACGGTTCGTGCCCAACCCGTTCAGCACCACGCCGGGCGCGCGCCTGTACCGGACGGGAGACCTGGCTCGCTACACGGCGGACGGCACCCTCGCCTTCATCGGCCGCAACGACACGCAGGTGAAGATTCGCGGCCACCGCATCGAGCTGGATGAAATCAAGGCGAAGCTGCTGGAGCACCCGGTGGTCCAGGCTGTGGAACTGCTCGTCCACGAGGACGCGGGCAACAAGCAGCTCGTGGCCTACCTCACGCTCACCGCGCGGGACGCGGCCACGGCCGATGACGTGCGGCAGCACCTCAAGAAGCACCTGCCGCCGTACATGGTGCCCGCGGCCTTCGTCATCCTGGACGCCTTCCCGCTCACGCCCAACGGTAAGGTGGACCGGAAGGCCCTGCCCGCTCCGGTCAGCGTCCGCCGAGACGCCCAGGACGGCTACGTCGCCCCGCGCGGCGAGGTGGAGATTCGGCTCGCGGCCATCTGGGAGGAGCTGCTGTCGGTGCGCCCCATCGGCGTGCACGACAACTTCTTCGACCAGGGTGGCCATTCCTTGCTGGCCGTCCGGCTGATGGTGCGCATCCGCGAGCAGTTCGGCCGCGCCCTGCCGCTGTCGGTCCTCTTCCAGAACCCCGCGCTGGAGCAGCTCGCGAAGGCGCTGCACGAAGAGGCCGCGCCCCGGCCGTGGTCGCCGCTGGTGACACTCCAGCAGGGCACCGACCGCCCCGCGCTGTTCTGCGTCCCGGGTGCCGGAGGCAACACCGTCTACCTCCGCGAGCTGGCTCAGGCGCTGGGCCCCACCCTGCCCGTGCATGCCTTTCAGGCACGCGGGTTGGATGGCCGCGCGGAGCCGCACCGCTCCGTGGAGGAGATGGCGGCGTGCTACGTCGAAGCGCTCCGGCAGGTACAGCCCCAGGGCCCCTATCACCTGCTGGGCCACTCCTTCGGAAGCTGGGTCGCCTTCGAGATGGCACAGCAGCTCCGGAAGCAGGGCGAGGCGGTTGCGTTCCTGGGCATCCTCAACACCACGGTGCCAGTGAACGAGGCACCTCCGAGCGAGGCGCCCGCGTTCGACGACGCGGACTGGATGGCCTCCGTCGCGAGCACCGCGGGCCGCCTCTACGGCGTGGACCTGGGCGTCTCCGCTGAGACGCTTCGGCCCCTGTCCGCCGAAGCGCGCCGCGAGTACCTGACGCGCCGGTTGGTTCAGGCGGGCATCCTTCCCGAGGGCGCTGACAGCCAGCAGGTCCAGGGCTTCATCGACGTCTACAAGGCCGCGTATCAGATTGACTACGTGCCTCGTGACACGGTCCCCGTCCCCGTGGCCCTCTTCCGGGCCCAGGAACGGCACGAGGAGGACGGCATCGTCCCCGAGTCCTTCACCGATGACCCAACCTGGGGCTGGGGCCGCCATGCCTCCGAGTCCGTCACGCCTGTGACGGTGCCAGGAGACCACATGACGATGCTGGCCGCGCCGCACGTCCAGGTGCTGGCGGAGCACGTACGCCAGGGGCTCCTCCGCGCCGGAGCCCTTCGATGACGGCGGCACCGTCCTTCCCCCTGAAGTCCGCTGTCGCCGTGTGGCTGGGGCAGGTCCTGTCCCTGCTGGGCTCGGGGCTGACCAGCTTCGCGCTCGGCGTCTGGACGTACAAGACGACGGGGGACGTGACGCAGTACGCGCTGGTCATGCTCTCCGCGACGTTGCCCTCCATCCTGCTCGGGCCGGTGGCGGGTGCGCTCGTGGACCGCTGGAACCGCCGCTGGGTGATGGTGCTCAGCGACACGGCCGCGGGCATGTCGAGCCTCGCGCTGGCGCTGCTGCTGTTCAATGGCCTGCTCCAGCCCTGGCACGCCTATGTCACGGCCGCCGTGGTGTCCACGGCGAGCGCGTTCCAGCAACCCGCCTTCGCCGTGCTCGTCTCCACGGTGGTGCCACAGCAGCACCTGGGACGGGCCAACGGACTGGTGCAGGTCGGGCTCGCGTTCTCCCAGTTGGTGGCCCCCATGTTGAGCGCCACGCTGCTGGAGGTCATCGGCCTCAAGGGCATCCTGCTCATCGACGCGACGACCCTCGTGCTCGGCACGCTGCCCCTGCTCCTGGCGCGCATCTCCCAGGAACACCTCGTGTCACCGTCCGGTGAGGAGCACCCGTCGTTGCTGGAGTCCATCCGGGCGGGCGGCGCCTACCTGCGCGCGTCACCGGGGCTGCTGGCGCTCATCGGATTCCTCGCGGTCAGCAACTTCCTGACCGGCACGGTGGAGGTCCTCGTCACACCGCTCATCCTGTCCTTCGCGGACGTGCGGACGCTGGGCGCGCTCACCACGGCCGGTGGCGTTGGCATGCTGGCGGGCAGTCTGCTCATCAGCGCGTGGGGCGGTCCCAAGCGACTGGTGCATGGCGTCCTCGGGTTCCAGCTCACCTGTGGGCTCGCGCTCGTCTGCGTCGGACTGGCCACCACTGTCCCCGTTCTGGCGGGTGTCGCCTTCGCGTTCTTCTTCGGCCTCCCCATCATCAACGGAAGCAGTCAGGCCCTCCTCCAACGCATCGTGCCCCTGACGCTGCGTGGCCGCGTCTTCGCATTCACCGGCACCATCACCGGGGCCATGTTGCCGCTGGCGTATACGATTTCCGGACCGCTGGCGGATTACGTCTTCGAGCCGGCGATGGCGGCGGGAGGAAAGCTCGTCCCCGTCATGGGTGCGTTCCTCGGCGAGGGCCCGGGCCGAGGCATCGCCTTGATGTTCGTCATCGCGGGAGCGCTGTCGCTCCTGATGACCCTGTTGTCCACGCTCTACCGGCCGCTGCGTGAGCTGGAGGCGCCCCTTCCGGACGCGCCTTCCGCTGAACCCGCGGTGAGCCCCTGACTCCCTTTCCAACGACTTCTCCAAGGAGACCCGCCGTGCCGAGTCCCAGCCGTTCCGTGCAGACCCTGACCGACCTGCTGCGCTGGCGCGCCTCGAACCAGTCCGAGGCCGCCGCCTATACCTATCTCCAGGACGGTGAGGGCCAGGCGCTCTCCTGGACCTATCAAGAGCTGGACCGCCAGGCCCGCGCCATCGCCGCGGCGCTCCAGGAGCACAAGGGCGCCGGTGAGCGCGCGCTGCTCCTCTATCCGCCGGGGCTCGACTACATCGCGGCGTTCTTCGGCAGTCTGTACGCGGGCGTCGCCGCGGTGCCAGCGTACCCGCCCGCGCAGCTCCAGGCCGTCAACCGCATCCTCTCCATCCTCCAGGACGCGAAGCCGCGCTTCGCGCTCACCACGCGCGAAATCCTGGAGAGCGTGAATGCGCTGGCGGATGCCTATCCCGTGCTGCGCGACATCCGCTGGATTGCCACGGACGCGCTGGAGGAAGGACTGGAGGACGGCTGGAAGCGCCCGGCCATCACCGGCGATTCGCTGGCCTTCCTCCAGTACACCTCGGGCTCCACGTCGACGCCCAAGGGCGTGATGGTGCTGCACCGGAACCTGATGTCCAACGAGGCGATGATTCAGCAGGGCTTCAGCCACGACGAGCAGACGACGGTGTGTGGCTGGCTGCCGCTGTACCACGACATGGGCCTCATCGGCACGGTGCTCCAGCCGATGTACATGGGCGTCCACTCCGTCGTGATGTCGCCCTGGTCCTTCCTGCAACGCCCCATCCGCTGGCTGTCCGCTATTACCAAGTACCGTGCGACGACGAGCGGCGGTCCCAACTTCGCCTATGCGCTCTGCACACGGAAGGTGAAGCCGGAGCAGCTCGCGTCGCTGGACCTGAGCTCCTGGCGCGTGGCCTTCAACGGCGCGGAGCCCGTGCGCGCGGAGACGCTCTCCCAGTTCGCGGACACCTTCGCGCCCGCGGGCTTCCGCCGGGAAGCCTTCTACCCCTGCTATGGCCTCGCAGAGGCGACGCTCTTCGTGTCGGGAGGCCTCGCCTCCGAAGTGCCCCGCAGCCTCACGGTGGAGACCGCGGCGCTCGAACAGAACCGCGTCGTGCCGACGCAGCCGGGACCGTCCGCGCGGACCTTCGTCAGCGCCGGGCGAAGCTGGAACGACTGCCTCATCCGCATCGTGAACCCGGAGACGCTGGTGGCCTGCGCCCCGAGCGAGGTGGGCGAAATCTGGACGGCCGGGCCCCATGTCACCCACGGCTACTGGGGACGCGAGGACACCAACGCAGAGACCTTCCAGGCGCGCATCCAGGGCAGCGAGGAAGGCCCCTTCCTCCGCACCGGTGACCTGGGCTTCATGATTGACGGCGAGCTGTACGTCACGGGCCGCATCAAGGACCTCATCATCGTCGACGGCCGGAACCACTACCCGCAGGACATCGAGTTGACGGCAGAGAGCCAGCACGACGCCCTGCGGCCCGGCTGCTCGGTGGCGTTCTCCGTGGACCATCCGGAGGGCGAGAAGCTGGTAGTGCTGGTGGAGGTCAACGCCCGCTACGCGCCGGTCGAACAGGGCGCGGACGCGAGCGCACTCCAGAAGACCATCCGGCAGGCCGTGGCCGCCGCGCACTCCGTGGATGTCCACGAGGTCGTCCTCCTCCAGCAAGGAGAGGTCCTCAAGACGTCCAGCGGCAAGGTCCAACGGCGCGCGTGCAAGGCGAAGTACCAGGAGGGAAGCCTCCAGCGCTGGCCGGCGTAGCCCGTCCGCGGCACAGAGCCAGGCCCTCGCTACCGGCGAGGGCCCAGCACGATGATGGCCATCCCCAGGATGGCGACGAGCGCGCCCACGAGGTCCCACGTCGTGGGCCGCTCCCCTTCCACGAGCCAGAGCCAGACGAGCGCCACGGAGATGTACACCCCTCCGTAGGCCGCGTAGGTGCGGGCCGCGCCCGTCGGGTGCAGGGTCAGCAGCCACGCGAAGATGGCGAGGCTTCCAGCAGCGGGGACGAGGAGCAGCGGCGATTTGCCTTCACGCAGCCAGAGATAGGGCAGATAGCAGCCCACCACTTCCGCCACGGCGGTGAGGACGAAGAGCCCGAAGGCGTACAGCAGTTGCACGTTGCGTCACCTCTCGTGGGGCGCCGAGCCTTCCACCAATCCGCTTCCCTTCCCAGTCCAGAACCTGGACCACTGGCATCGGCTCACCCGCGGACATTCGGAGCACGAATCGAACTCGCTTGCCCGCTGACACCTTGTCTGCGCGCCGCGGCTGAGGCATCCGGAGAGAGGCGGGAGACAGCACCCGCGCTGCTTCCCTGGACATCCCATCGGGTCCCCGCGACATGACGCTCATCCCGCCACCAGACGTCCAGGACACGGCCCCTGCTCGCAAGAAACGATGGCCACGCGCCGCCGCGTGGACCTTGGGTGGACTCCTGGTGCTGGAAGTCTCCCTCAACGTGGCGCTCAACATGGGCGCCGTCCAGGCCATCATGCGCCGGTCCACCAGCCGGACCGAGCTGACCTGGAAGCGCGCATACTGGCTCTGGCCCTTCGGGCAGCTCCACCTTCGCGATTTCACGCTGACCCAACAGAATCAAAACCAGTGGTGGCAGGTGAATATGGACACGTTGGAAGCCAACGTGTCGCTGACAGCCTTGCTGCGCAAACGCGTCGATGTGCAGCGCATCGATGGGCGTGGTGCGCGCTTCCGGATTGAGCCGTCGTACGGCATCGAAAAAGAGCCGCCACCGGGCCCGGGCTACCGCCCCTGGGTCATCCAACTGGCGGATGTGACGGTCCACGAGGTTCGCGAGCTGGACTTCGGCCGGGTCCGCTTCGTGGGGAACCTGGACGTGCAGGGCTCGCTGGACATCAAGGGCCGGGAGAGCGTCCACGTCGAGACGCCTTCGATTCGCGTGGTCTCCGGCGCCATGGAGTTCGACCGGAAACCCGTCACCCGGCTGGAGCACCTGGAAGCGAAGGCCGAGCTCGAAGTGCCCTTCACGGAGGAAAAGGGCTGGGACCTGTCACGAGCGCTCAGCGCGCAGGTGACGAGTCAGATGGCCTTGCTCCCACTGGACTGGCTCAACGAGCACCTGGGGTCGAGCAACGCGATCGCCCTGAGCGGGGGCGAAGGCAAGCTGGACCTGGACCTCCGCCTCCAGGACGGTGTGCTGGCGGATGGCAGCCGGCTCGACGTCGAAGGGGCGGAGGTGAAGCTGCGCGCAGGTCCCATCCGGGCGCGCGCGCCCTGGGCACTCAAAGCCTCGCTGGAATCGAAGAGTCCCGAGGAGCGGCAGGGCAACGTCCGACTCACCTTCGCCCCTGTGCGAGCGTCCGGGCCCGAGGGAACGGGAGCGGAGGTCCCCGAAATCACCCTCACCGTCCTCGCGCGTCGCGGCGCGGATCAGTCGGATTGGGAGCTGGAGCCGGACCTCCGCGTGGCCAGGAGCCGGCCGTTGGACTTGAGGATGCTCAATCCCTGGCTCGCGCGGACGATTGAAATCGACTCCGGCTCCATGACGGTGCAGAGCCGCGAGCGGGCCAGGTCCGCGAATGCCCGGGACGCGCTGCGGCTGAGCGTGGACTCCGACCTCGTCTCCGGACGGATGGGCAGCGTCAAGGTCCTGCTGCGTGCCGAGGCGGACGTGGACGCCCGGAACCTGTCATGGGACACGAAGTCGCTGACCTTGACGGGGACGACGCTCCGGCTGACGAACGTGTCCACCAATGGCCCCGTGCCCATCCGCGCCTGGAGCGGCGTCTTCACCCTGCCTCAGGCCCGGCTGTCCCTGTCACCCACGGTGCTGTCAGCGCGCTTCTCCAGCAAGCTCACGGACACGCAGCCCGTCGCCGCGCTGCTCACGTCTGCGAAGAACCTGCCGCGGTTCCTGTCGTCCCTGCTCAACATCCGGGACGTCACCGTGACGGGCCGGGTGCAGATTGACGAAGGCGGGCTCCAGGTGCGCGAGCTGAAAGCAGACGGCGATGGCTTCTCCCTGCAAGGCCATCTGGACCTCGCCCAGGGCGAGCTGACGGGTGCACTCCTGACCTCGCTGGGCGCCCTCACGGGAGGCATCGAGTTCAAGCCCGGCGGCCCGGACCTGCACCTGCTGAACGCGAAGCAGTGGTTCGCGAAGCAGCCCGAGCCCCCGTTCCGATAGGCCACTGACGGCCCTGCCACGGAATCAGGCGGAGATGCCGGGCTGATGCCGCAGGTGCGTGCGGATGGCGTCGATGGCATGGCGAACCTTGGCCGGCTGACCTGAACGCCGCGGCGTGACGGCCCAGAGCTGGAGGGGTGACAGGCGCCATTCGGGCAGGAGCACTTCGAGCCGTCCAAGCCGCAGGTCGTCTTCCACGTCGGGCAGGATGCAGCGCGCGATGCCCAGCCCGGCCGCGCACATTTCGTGGAGGGTGACCTGGTTGTTGCTGGAGCTTCGCGGCGACACCTGGACGGGGCGACTCACACCCGAAGGCCCCTGGAGGTCGAACGCCATGGACCGGCCGTCGGCAACGACGCCGAGCCACTCATGCGCACGCAAGTCATCGGGAACCCGAGGCCTTCCCGCCTTCTTCAGGTAGCCGGGGGCGGCACAGAGGCCCAGCAGCACATGGCACAAGGGCTGCGCCACCCACGACGAGTCCTCCAGCCGGCCCGCGCGAAGCGCCAGGTCGATGCGCTCGTCGATGAGGTCAACCAGCCCATCATCCGCTTCGAGGCGAAGCTTCAAGGATGGGTGCCGCGCGAGCAGCGGCACCAGCGCGGGAGTCACATAGCGCGCAAGCCCGAGTGGCAGGGAGATGCGCAGCTCTCCCGAAGGCGTGTCCTTCGCGAGCAAGAGTTGCTCACGGGCACGCTCAGCCACCTCGACCATTTCCCGGCAATGGGCGGCGAACCGCGCGCCGGCATCCGTGAGCGACAGCTTGCGGTTGGAGCGCCGCACCAGGATGACGCCGAAGGCTTCCTCCAGGATGCGAAGCTGTTGGCTCACGGCTGAGGTGCTGATGTGAAGGTGCCGGGCCGCCGCGCTCAGCGAGCCCGCTCGTGCGATCTCCGCGAAGAGCGCCATGCGCTTCAAGTCGTCCATGTTGAAGCGCAGCTTAAAGTTGATTCAGGAAGGCAGCCACTGCCGGGGTGCGCCGCACCTCCGTACCTTGGCGGCAATGACACCTCAACGAATCGCAGTGTTTGGGGCAACCGGTACCGTGGGTTCGCTCCTGGTCGATATCCTCGTGAAGCAGGGGCACACGGTCCGGGCACTGTCCCGCAAGGCCACTGCGCTCCCCGGCGCGCAGGCCGTGCGCTTCGACTTCAGCCAGCCCGAGATGCTCGGCGCCGTGCTGGATGGCATCAACGCGGCCTATGTCCTCATGCCCGCGGACAATCTGAATGTCCTTGGCTATCTCAGTCCTGTCATCCGCGAAGCGGCAGCACGCGGCGTGAAGGTGGTGTTCCAGTCCGTCATGGGCGTGGAGGCGAACGAGGCGGACCCGTACCGGCAGGCCGAGCTCCAACTGGAGCGCTCAGGCACGCCCTACGTCATCCTCCGGCCCAACTGGTTCTCCGACAACTTCCACGTCATGTGGAGCCACGACGTCCGCGCAGGCCGGCTCATGCTCCCGGCCGGCAACGGTGAGACGAGCTTCATCGACGCGAGAGACATCGCGGAGGCCGCCGCAGCGGCGCTCACCACCCGCAAGTTCGATGGACAGGCCTTCACGCTCACCGGCCCCCAGGCGCTCAGCTTCGGCACGGCGGCGGCCGTCATCTCACGTGCAAGGGGCCAGCCGCTCGAATACGTGCCGATGACGGAAGCTGCCTTCGTGCAGGGCATGCAGTCGGCCGGCTTCGACGCCGCCTATGCCGCGATGCTCGCAGAGCTCTTCGCCGCCGTGCGGGAACAGTGGACCGCGCCGACCACGGATGCCATCCAGGCGCTGACCGGCCACGCCCCCCGTTCCTTCGAGCGCTATGCCGAGGAGCGCTTGAAAGTCTAGCGCCAGCGGCTCACTGGCGCGGGGCCCTGCGCCTCCGCCCGTGCCTAAGCACGTCGAGGCAGGCAAGCGATGAGCACGGTGGACTCGCCGTCCTGCGACGCTGATGTCGTAGCAGATGAAGAGTCCCAGTCCTGTCCCCTCCCCCGCTGGCTTCGTCGTGAAGAAGGGCTCGAAGATGTCTGCGCGCACGCCACGTACCACACCACGGACTGCGCCATGCCTCGCGCAGTACCGCTCCAGCAGCAGCCGCAAGTCCACTTCCCGTGACAAGGCCTGGGAGGTACCCAACATTAGCGCTCGTGACGCCCTCAGGGGCCGCCTGCGGTGGCGGGCGGTCCTCGCACCCTACGCGTCCGCCAGCCGCGCCATCCGCAAGAGGTTGTAGGCAGCTCCGACCGGGGGCTGGCGTTCTGCGCGACGACCAGATGCCGGCAGTCGGCCACGAAGTCTTTCGTGTCGTGGCCCTTGTCGACGCCCACGGTGACGCGTCGCGTGCCTGGTACTGCCTCGTGCAGCATGCCAATAGCCGCGTCGCGCTCGGCGGTGCCCGTGGTTTCCAGCAGGCGCAAGTCGACGAGCAGTCCGTGCCGATTCTCGGTCGAGTGCGGGTACTCCTGGACGATGCGGGCCACCTTCCGCGTGGGGCCGCCCTCCGTCGGTCGACGATGGACAGGTCCACAGCTACAGCCCATGCCCAGCCCCAGCACTCAGATGGCCGACATCCACGCTCGCTGATTCAAGTGCATCGAGTCACGCACGGAAGCAGGAGACGCGGACCGGCACAACACACTCCCGGCCCGGGAGGACCGGGACGTGTCACGGCGCGGACGACGCCTCCGCGTCAGACGACCTTGGCGCTCTGGATGACGACGTCCTCGAGGGGCACGTCGCTGTGACCGCTTTTGGTGCCGGTGCGCACCGCCTTGATCTTGTCCACGACGTCCTGGCCCTTCACGACCTTGCCGAACACGGCATAGCCCCAGCCCTGCACCGTCTGCGCGGTGTGGTTCAGGAACGGGTTGTCGACCGTGTTGATGAAGAACTGCGCGGAGGCGGAGTGCGGGTCGTTGGTGCGGGCCATCGCGACGGTGTACTGCGCGTTCTTCAGGCCGTTGTTGGCCTCGTTCTGGATGGTCCCCGTCGGGACCTTGCGCTGGTGCATGCCCGGCTCGAACCCACCACCCTGAATCATGAAGTCGCGGATGACGCGGTGGAAGACGGTGCCGTCGTAGTGGCCCTTCCCGACGAGCTCGAGGAAGTTGCTGACGGACTTGGGCGCCTTGGCCTCGTCCAACTCGATGGTGATGTCGCCGAAGTTCGTCGTCAAATTGACCGTGGGCATGGAAGGTTCCCTGCAGGTAGAGGGTGGAAGTCGCACACCACTATCGCTTTGGTGCCGCGGTCCGCAATGAACACGTGAGGCGCTGCGTCCCGGAGCCTGGGGAATGGTTGCCTTGTCGGACGATTCCACCGTCACCTGAGGGACACCCCGGCCCTCCGCGGGCGAGGCACCACCCGCGAATGGTACGGCTCGGAAGGCGAGGCTCCGCGCCCCGTGAGGCGCACCTTGTTGGCCACGTCCTCCAGGCTCATCCCCGCCCGCGCGAAGACCTCCTCGCACAGTTCGGCCCACGTCTCGCCAGACTTCGACACCTGGGTGCCCTCGGTCGTACAGGCAACCTGGGGCCTCGCGCGGCCAGCACATCGCGTCCCGTGAGCCCCACCGTGAGGACCAACACCAGGACCCGTGCCCCGTTCACGCCCAGCCCCCTCCCGAAACAGGGCCCCCATCCCTCTGATGCGCTAGAAGCTCGTGAAATCAATCTGCAGGACGGGTGTGTCCGCTTCGATGTCGCGCCGGAACCGCCCCCACCGGTCGAGCGTGCTCTCGTCGAGCACGGCCGGGTCGCGATACTGGTGGAACAGCGCGTAATTCATCGAGCGCTGGAGCGCGAGCAGGTCCGGCACGGCGGCGAGCCACTCGCGCTCCATCGGTCGGAGCTCCCGATACCCTTCGAGGAACGGCCCCAGGAACGCAGCGACCGCTTCGTCGCGCGCCTCTCGAGCCTCGCCTCGCGCGATGTAGAAGAGGAGTACCGCGATGTCCTTGACGAACCACGCGTACTCGCAGTTGTCGAAGTCGAACGCGGTGATCTTCCCTTCGGCGAAGCAGAAGTTGTGCATGTGGAGATCGGCGTGGATCAGCCCGTAGCTCTCCGGTGTCCGCGGTAGCTGGTTCAATCGCGCGATGATCGCCGCGGTGCGCTCGCGAACGAGCTTCTCCTCGGGAGGCGCGAACCGGTCGATGTCGACCACGTCGTACTCATGCCATTCCTGGCGCTTGAGCCTGGGGCTCGAAGGCGCGTAGGTCTGGGCGCGGTTGTGGAGCCGCGCGAACAGCCGGCCCAGGTCGCGGAACAGGGGGGGCTTCCAGTAGCGCTCCTTGAGCGGAGGCGCGTCGTCGAAGACGATGCCCGGCGCGCGCTCGAACGCGGTGGCGACGAAGTAGCCGCCGGGCTCGCGGTCTTCGATCCGCTCCACGAACTGCCCCGATTCGGAGAGGACCGGCGAGGCGATGGGAATGCGCGCGGCGGCCAGATAGCGAACGAACTCGACCTCACCCAGCGTGTAGTCGATCGTTCGTCGCGTACTGTGCGAGATGCGCAGAATCAGGCCCTCGCCGTCGTCGTTCTCCGCCTCGTAGACGAAGTTCTCGAAGGCCGCGAGCTCGGTGAGCTGCTCGGGCGACAGGCCATACCGGCGCGCAGCCTCATCGCGAATCGGTTCGTGGAAGCGGCGGACGAGCTCTGGATGCATTGAACCCTCTAGTCCTTCAACGTGAGGCTGCTCTCACCGTAGCCCAGCACGGTCGAGGCAGAGTCGCTGGTGACCGAGACGCCCAGGCCACGCGCGAGGGTCTCCGCCAACGGGGGGCCATTGCGCGGCCGCGTGAACACAGCCAGGTCCATGCCGGTCAGCGGGTGATCCGGGCGCTGGAGCCGCTGGTTCAGCATCGCTTGCTCGCGCTCGACGACGCGCAGGCACCGGCGCTCGATGGCGAACGCGCTGGCGGCGACGCCAGCGAGCTCACCGCAGAGGGGCTCCGCCACGACCTTGTCCCCCGGTAGCCCATGCGCGAAGAGCTCGGCCAGTCGCCGCTGGCTCGTGGCCTGCTCGGCGGGGTCCAGCTTCGCCAGCGCGTCCAGCGAGGTGCCCTGTGGCGTGCCGGGGAACGCCTCGCCGATGCGCGCGAACAACCAGCGGCTGAGCTTGATCTCGCGCTGGTATGTCTCGGCGAGTGGGAAATCGTCCCGGAGCAACGGGTAGCGCGCGACATCGATGGGCGCCTCCACGCACTCTTGCAGCGCGGTGCGCGGGAGGTGTCCGGCGAACGCCGCCCGAAGCCGTTCGTGGAGCAGCCCCTGGGTCGCGCCGAGGAAGCGGACCACCGATTCGACGCGCTGCCCGAGCAGGCCGTAATCGAGCGCGGCGTCGAGATCGCCGAGGCGCGCTGCGATGTCGGGCTGGGCCTCGATGGGTGCCGGGGCCGCGCCGGTCAACACCTGCATGTATTCGTTGATCAGCGCCGGCGGCCCGGCGCACACGCCGTGCGGACCATGGAAGACCGCGTGACGCTCGGCATAGTCCACAATCGTTTGCGCGGTGACGGGCTGCTCGGGGGCCTCGCGCACCAGGTCGTTGGTGACCAGGCGAACTCCGTCGATCAGCCGGAACATGGCCGCGAGCCCGCTGTCGAGCTCTCCGTTCAGCACCGGCTGGTTGCCCCGCACCAGCACGTACCCCACCGACGCGAGCGTGCAGACGACCATCATGTGAAGCTCGCCCGCGGTGAGCACGCCCGGGGTCCGGGGCGGCATGCGCGCGAGGAAGGCCTTGCGGAACTGCTCGGTCAGCGACAGCAGGTCCGGCCACTGACGCGCCATGGCCTTCATCGCGGTCACGTTCATCGGCAGTTCGCTCTGGTACCGGCTCCCCGCGTAGTGGCACTGCTTGCGCACGGTGGGGAGGTCCAGGAACAAGGTGCGCGGTGCGACGTTGTTCTCGCCCACTTGCCGGCCGTCACCGTCGAGCGCCGGATGCGCCACGCGGTAGACCGGCACGACCACCTCGAGGTTCGAGATCTCGAAAGCCCGTCCGAACGCCTGTTCGGTCAGCATGGGGCAACGGTTGTCGCGGGCGCTGAACGTGAGCGGCTCACGCCCCGCTGGCACCTCCCCCAACCGCTCAGGGAAGGACACCGCGGTGCGGCCCGTGGGCGCGTCCGAGACCCGCCTCAACACCCGCTGTTCAATCAATGTTTCGAGCAGGTCCCGGGTCTTGTCCCAGGAATGGGGCGCGCCGTCCGACCACGCCATGGCGTCGGAGGCTTGAAATTGCTCGACCTGGAGCAGCTTCTCGCCCAAGGGCGCGATGTCCGGCTCGTCGAAGATGAGCTCCACCTCGCCATAGAAGAGGTGCAGGACCAGCTGGCCATTGCCCGCGTCGAGCCGGTCGTGCGTGAGCCGCCTTCGATTGGGAATGTAGAGCATCTCATCCGCTTGCAGCTGTGCCATGGCTTCTCACTCCCGCTTCAGTGTGACGTCGCGCGACCAGGTGCCGCCGAGCGAGCGATAGACCTCGACGCGATGGTTGAGCAGCAGCCGTTGCGCTTGCAGACTCGCGCGCTCGAGCCCGACCAGATTCGTCAGGGCGGTGAGCACCGTCAGATAGTCCGAATGCCCCTGCTCGAAGAGCCGCCTCGCCTCGTCCAGGAGCTGCTGCCCGAGCTGGACCTGCGCACGCAGGCTGCGCAGGCTCGTCGCCTCGTTCTCCTCCCGAACCACGGCATCCTGCACCCGTCCGATCGCGGTGTGCAGCGCGAGCTGGTATTGGATTTCGCGACGCTGGAGCTGGATCGGCAGTCGCATGTACTCGGTGACGCGCCTTCCATCGAACAGGGCCCAGGTCAGGTTCACCCCGACGACGGACTCGGCCAGGGCCGGCTCCGAGAGGCCGACCTTCAAAGCGCCCACGTTGCCCACCAGTTGAATCGTCGGAAGCCAGCTCGCCAGGTTCGCGTTGATGCGGTGCTCGACCTCGGCGACGCGAAGCTCCGCGAGCCGCATCTCGGGCGTGTTCACGTTCAGGTCGCCCGGCGTTCCGAGTTTCGGTGGGGGCGGGAGATCGGGAAGCTGTCGATCGAGTGGAATGACGTCGTCGGCGGGGGTGGGTACCCGGCCCAGCAGCGCCTTCAGCTCCGAATTCAAGAGCGCGTTCCGGGTGGCGATCAGCGGCACCTGCGATTCGAGGTTCACCAGCAACTGCTCCTGCTGCAGCACCACGAGCCGGGGCGTGAGGTGCTGCTCGAACCGCGCTCGAATCAGCCGGAGCAGTTCCTTGTTGTAGTCGATCTGCCGCAGCGTGAGGTCCCGGAGCGCGCGGGCCTCGAGGATGTCGAACCAGACCTGGGTGATCCGCACCGCGAGGTCCTGGATGCGGCCCTCGGTGAGCTGCCGCTGCTGCTCGGCGAAGTTCAATCCCGCGCGCCGCTGCGCACCGAGAGCTCCAAACAGGTCCACCTGGTAGGTCAGGCCGAAACCGACGTTGGCGAGGTTGTACTCGGCCCGGGTTGGCGGCGCGGGCGGAAGGTTGGCGTTGGCAACGACATGACTCAGCCCCGCCGGGTTCAGGATGCCGACCTGGAGCGGGTACCACCAACCTTGCGGCACGTTGGGGTCGAGCTGGTTCTCGTAGATCAGCTCCCGCACTTCGCGCAGGACCAGGTTGTCGCCGAAGCACTCCTGGATGGCCGTGTCGAGCGCCGGATCGGCGAACGCCGTCCACCAGACTGCGTCCTGGGTGACGCGCTCGACTGGCTGCGCGGGCACGCCCTCCTTCGACGGCCGCGGGCTTGGAACCCCGCCCTCGGGTGCGCTGGACGGCTGGGGCAGCTCGGTGCTCAGTTCGCTGGCGGTCGAGTAGCTGCTCGGCGTCGGAGGCGGCTTGACCACGACGGGACGAATCAGCTCGCAACCGGAGCAGGTCATCGTGAGGAGGGCGAGCGTAAGTCGAAGTCTCATGGGTGGCTGACGACCACGAGGGCTTTCGCGTGGTTGAGGACGCAGCGCTGCGCGACCCGCATGGTCTCGGGATCGAGGGAGGCGAAGCTCTCGTCGAGGATGACCAGCTCGACCCCCTGCAGCAGCGTGCGCGCGATGTAGAGCCGGCTCTTCTCGCCGTGCGAGAGCTGCCAGCCGGTCTCGCCGATCATCTCCTCGAGGCCGGCGGGCATCTTGGCGACCAGCTCGTCCAGCCCGAGTTCCTTGCACAGCGCGGCGGCCTTGGTCCGCAGCTCGGGCGAGGTCGGCCACTCGCGCCCGAGCAGGAGATTGTACGCGAAGCTGCCGGACAGGACGTGGTTCTCGTGGAACTGCGGCGCGGCGGTGATGCGCTTGCGCCAGCCCGAGGCGCCGAACGTCGCGCGGTCCAACGCGTGCAGCAGCATCACACCGCCCTGCGGCGTCCTCAGGCCCGTCAACAGCGACACCAGCGTCGACTTGCCACCGCCCGATGGGCCCTCCAGCAGGATGCGGTCGCCCTGCACAATCTGGAACGAGCAGTTCTCGAGCACCGGCCGGGTGCGCGCGTCGTGCCGGAAAGTCACACCCCGCGCCTCGATGAGGGTTCCGTCGGCGGCGTCGGTGGGCTTGCCTCCCTCCATTTCGAGAGGGACTTTCGATTCGAGCTCGGGGCGGCCCACCGCGAGCAACAAGTCGCGGATCTGCTCGAACGACACCGCCGCCTGGGAGACCTGCTGGAAGTAGACGGCGACCTCGTCGAAGGCTCGCAGCGCGAGCAAGATGCCGCCCACGGACACCGCCAGCAGGCTGGCATTGGCCGTACCGCTGCTGAACGCCGGCAGCAAGGTCAGCAGGGCGAGCACCAACCAGCCGTCGCGCAGGAGCGCGGTCAGCTGCATGGTCCGGCGGTCCATGACCTTCGAAATCTCGGAGTAGGAACTCAAGCGGACGTCTTCGCCATCATGCCAGCGCTCGAGTGGAAGCTGCGCCAGCCGCGTTCGATGGCCGAGCATGCGCTCGAGCAGGTCGTGGGTGATCTCGACGCGCGCGCTCGACCACGCCCGCTGGACGCCGTAGTGGCGGCGCGCGAGGACGAACGCGACCACGACCCACAGGACGAGCACCAGCGCCTGGAGCCACCCTCCCGCCCCGAGCACGAGGATGACGCCCGCCAGGATCAAGTCGACGAGCGACAACACCGCGAGCAGGGCGCCGCCGACCGCGAGTTGCTCGACGACCTCGGCCTCGGCGACGCGGCCGAAATGGCGGCCGATGCCGTCGAGCCGCACCTCGTCGGGGGTCAGCTTGAGGGTCCCCGTCAGGAGCTGCTGCTTCAGCAGCGTTCCGATCCGGATCGAGAACACGCCCTGCCACCACACCTCGAGCATGCGGAGCGGAATCGCGCACGCTATGACGGCGATCCACCCCAGGAACCAGCCGGTCTCGAGGTGGGCCTGGAGCGCGGCGCGACCGAGCAGCCAGAACGAGCCCGCCAGCACCAGCGAGAGGAGCGTGTGGCTCACGAGGATGCCGGTGACGAGCGACGGGATGTCGCCGAGCAGCGTCCGCCGGCTCGCGGTGCGCCTGGGGCGCATGATCCAGCCAGTGCGCAGCTGCGCCTGGCCGAGCCGCTGCAGCAGCATCTGTGAGCGGGCGTGCTCGCGCGCACGGGGCGACATCTCCACGCCGTCGAGCAGCTGGTCCACCTCGGCGACGGTGGCTTCCTGCTCTTCGCGCAGGAGCCCGAGCGCGATCTTCGTCGGGACCGAAACCGCCGTGGCGTCGCGCGCGAGCAGGCGCAGCTTGCCGCGCCGCGTCCCCAGCAGCACCAGATAGGACGGGACGCCGTCTCGCCGGACCTGGAGGATGCAGGGCGCGGCGCGTGCGAGGACGTCGGGCAGCTCGTGGTAGAGCGGCGTGATCGGCTCGAGCTCCACGCCGAGTCGATCTCCGAGCGCGAACATCCAGACCCGGCTCGGCTCGACGGCCGCCGCGGGCGGAGCGATCTCGCCCGCGGCCCTGCCATAGCCTTGCCTCTGCGCCAGTTGCTCCAGCGCGTCGGGCAGTCGCTCGACCGGCCACAACAGGTCGGAGTGCGAGTGCGTCATCCCGCCAGCTCCAACTTGCCTGCGACGGGCTCCGCGACCGGCGCCTCCACCGGCTTCGGCGCCGGCCTCTCCACCAGCTGGCCGTCCGACAGCCACCAATGGCGCCAGCGCCCACCGCCCCAGAGCAGCGTGCGATTCTCCTGGTCGGCGCGAAGGAGCACGGCGTACCGCGACTCTTTGTTCGCGAGCAGCTCCTTCGGCGGCCCGTTCTCGAGGATCCGACCGTTCTCGATCACGAGCACGCGATCGAACTCCTGGGTGTGCTCGACGTCGTGGGTGACACAGAGGAGCGTGATGTCTGCCCAGAGCCGCCGGGACTCGGCGAGGAGCCGCGCGCGCCGGTCGCGATCGAGACCGCGAAAGGGCTCATCGAGGATGGCCAGGCGCACGCCGGAGCGAAGCATCGCGCGCGCCAGACGCACGCGCTGACCTTGACCGCCCGAGACCAGCCCTCCGCCTTCGCCCAACGACGTCTGCAGCCCGTCTGGAAGCGCCTCGAGGATGTCGAGCATCTCGGCGCCCTTGAGCGCCCCCGACAGTGACCAGCCGTGCGCGCCGTCGTTGCCATACCGGAGGTTGTCGATGAGGCTCTGGTTCCAGAGGCTGATCGCCGGATCCACCCAGGCCGTGGTGCGCCGCAGCCGCTCGACAGCGGCCTGATCGAGCACCTGCCCGTCGACCTTGATCTCGCCGCGCGCCGGCCGGAGCCAGCCGAGCAGAAGGCCGACCAGCGTCGACTTGCCTGCTCCGGAGACACCAACCACGGCCACGTGCTCGCCGGGGGCGATGTTCAAGGAAACCTTGTCGAGGATGGTGTGACCGCCGCCTTTCACGCGGACCTTCTCCATCACGATCGAAACGCCGCTCGCGGCGCCGCGGCGCGACAGGCGCCTGCATTGGCGCCTCGGGCCGGGCCAGAGGTTCCTTGATGTCGCCGATGACGTCGAGGAGCCGGCGAACCCGGTTCATCGCGTTTGGGAACGCGCGGCTCAGCATCATCAGCCGCTGGCCGAGGATGGGGAACCGCAGCGCCCAATAGACCACCAACAACACCAGCGAAGCCCGATCGGTGCCCGAGAGGTACGAATAGACGAGCAGCATGACGAGGCCGTAGCTCCCCAGCATCAGCCCGCCTTCGAACCCGACCGACAGCGTCTGGAGCCAATAGCGCGCCTTGCTCCAGCTGACGAGCAAGGTCTCCTGCGCGCGGCGCAGCGACCGCTCGGCGCCGTGGATCCGGATCGGCGTGAGCCCGACGAGCGCGTTCAGGGTGAATCCGCTGAGCGCGCCTGCGTGCATCTGCACGCGCAGGTCGGGCTCGAAGAGCAGCTTCTGCGCGACCAGGGGCACGAGCAGCGTGACCGCCGCGAGCGCGAGCACGATGCGCCAGGCGTGCGGTGCGGCCCAGATGAGCGCGGCGGTGATGCTCGCGACTTCGAGCGACAGGACCAAGGCCTGCGCGAGCAGGGGCGGCAACGAGCGCATCGCCTGGATGTTGTGCGTGCGAGACGCCATGTCGGAGGCGAGCCGGCTCTGGAAATAGCGGTCCTCCATCTCGGGGAGCTTCTCGAAATACGCCTTCCGCAGCCGCACCTCGAGCCGGCGGCCGATGCCGAGCAATCCCAATGAAATGGGGATTTGGATGAGCATGAAGCAGAGCGCGACGCCCGCGAGAACGGCCATGCCCGTCGCACGCTGCGCGAACGTGCCGAGGTCGCGCCCCAGATCGAGCACGCCACGGAGCATCAGCGCTTGCAGGATCCGCCCGAAGGTGGCGAACACCAGTCCCACCACAATCAGGCCCGGCACCACCCACGAATCTTCGCCTCGCAGGCGGAGCAGCGTTCGCGCCGGGCTCACCTGCTTGGCGACGAGCTCCGTCGCCAGGTCGCTCGCGAGCACGGCTCTCGGCGCGTCTTCGCCTTCGCGCGGCGCTTCGCGCCAACCGCGAACCCGCATCAGCACCGCGCCGGACATCGACACCTCGCCCTCCAGCTCGGGGTTGGGGCGAACGGACCAATAGGCAGCGGGAATGGGCACTTCGCCGCATTCGTCCTTCGCCATCATGGATTGCAGCAGACCCGCCGCCGTCCGGCCTCTCCGGACGCGCCCGCGCGGATCATCGCTTCGGACGCCCGGCACGCGGCGTCGAGCCTGGCGATCGACAGATACCCGGGGTCCTCGAGCGCCCGGGCAACCAGCGCCCGCGCCTGCGTCGCACCCAGGTTCAGCAGGCGGCGCTCGAACGTCGCGACCGCCTCCTCGGACCCGGCCCATTCGCGCCAGCCCTCCGCCGGAACGGACGTGGTGTGCTGATACAGGTGGCTCAGCAGCGTCGAAATCCGGGTCCAGTGACGGCCCGCCGCCGGGTCCATGACCTGGATGAACGGGCCGACGCGATTCCACAACACCACGAAGTGCGGCCGTCCTCCCGCGCTGAGCGTGACGATGATGGCGGGAAGCGCCTTGGCTTCGGGGACCACTACGTGATCGAGCGGAAGCATCACCTGCTCGGAGTCGAGCCCGAGCTGGTTCGCGACTTCATCCAAGGTGACGATCGAGGTGCCATCGACGTCCGTCTGACACACCTCGCGAAGGACGCGATAGTTGAGCTCGGCGCCCATCCCCGCGAACAGGCTCTTGAGTGAAGCGGGGCCGCAATCCGTCGCCGAGATCTGGATCACCTCGGGAATGATTGAGCGCCGGCGCCTGGGAGAAGTCATGGTCAGCGGGCCTCGGCTTCGGGCCGAAACACGCTCGTAGGCGGTGCTTCAGGCTGCGGATTCCATTCGCCGACCGCCCGCATCAGCAGCGCGACAGGCGACGCGCGCGCGACCTCGACCTCCACCACCAGGGTCATGCCGTGGCGCAGCTGGATGCGCGGATCGTCCGGCGGTGCGAACTTGAGCTCGACGCGCACCGTACCGGGGATGGCCTCGGGCGTGGCGGTCTGGCCGGGCTCGGTCCCGACGGCCGTCACCCTGGCGGGGACCGTCCCGTAGATGGTCATCGGGTAGCCGTCGAGCTTGAGACGCGCCGTTTGACCGGGCTGGATCAATCCGACGACCTCCTTCGGGAAGCGGGCGCGCACCCGCACCTCGGCATTGCTCGCGACGATGGTGCCGACCCGCTGCCCGTCGGCGATGAACGCTCCCGAGCCGAGCTCCGCCACGTCGACCAGGTGGCCCGTGGCCGGCGCCCGATACAGCTTCCGCTCGATCTGGTACTCGAGGCGGTCGATGGTGCCCTGGAGTTCCCGGATCCGCCCCTCGGCGCCCAGCGCCTCGCGCTCGAGTGCCAGCAACTGCGCGGCGAGGGCTTGACGGCGCACGTTCTGCTCGCGCCGCAATCGGATGAGCGCCAGGCCCTGCGCCGTCTGCGCGAAGCGGAGCGCGTCGACATCGGTCGTGCGCTCGAGCTTCTCCATCTCCGAGACCGCGCCCGTCGGGCTATTGCGGGCCAGCTGCTCGCGTTCCACCGCGAGCCGGTGCCTGGGCGCGAGTTCCTGCTCCCTCTCCAGCGCCTCCTTGACCGCGACCTCGTCCACCCGTGCCGTCAAAGCCGCCTCTTCGTGCTTGTTGGTGATCTGCTGGCGGATGATGGCGAGTTCCTTCTCGGTCGCGGCGAGCGTCGCCTTGCTCCGCTCGAGATCGAGGCGCTCGGCCCGTGCGTCGAACTCGATGAGAAGGTCGCCTTCCTTGACCTCGTGGTCGAGTTTGAGCTGCGAGAGCACGACCCTGCCCGCGCTGGGCGGCTCGATGCGATGAACGGCGTTGTGTGGTTCGATCCGGGCCTGTGAGCTGGCTTTGACGAGCGGGACCTTGGCGAACAGCGACCAGGCGATGAGCCCGCCGGCGCACAACACCATCAGAGCGACGAACACGAGGCGCGTGTCCGACTCGTAGTTCAGGGAACGAAGGGTCCGCTCAAAGGGATAGGCCATGGTCCGTGAACAAAAGTCGCCTTAATGGTCGCGCCCTGTCAACACCTCGGCCACGGCTTTGCGATTCACGCTCCCATCGTCTGAATACGAGCGTTTCGATGTGACGCAGGACTTCATCCGCATCGCCGCAATGCGTTGCACATTTTTCCCTGGTTCGATTTGACATTCGGTTTTGAGTACACGTAGCGTTCAACTTGAAAGGAGGCACCACATGAAGATCAAGATCCACGTTCGCGGCGGCCCGAAGGCGCGCTAGTAGTTCGTTGTTTTTGACGCCGGCTGTCGCGGCGGGTCGTTCCTCATTTCCGATTTTCAGAGGGGGGTTGATGGGAATTTCTCCATCAGCCCCTCTTCTTATTTCTGGCAACGCCTTGCTCTTGCAGGTGCCCATACGTGCCAGGTTGTTCCAGAACCTCTCATGAGCCTGAACCGAATATGCCAGGGCTCTCCTGGGTCGTTGTTGCAAGTCTCGTGGCTACCCTGTGTTGTGCGGCACCGCAACCACAACCTTGTAAGTCAGGCAGGTTCGCCCGCCATTTTGAACCTGCTACGCCGTGTGCCGCGCCAGCATTGATAAGTAAATCAGCCTGCTTGAAATGACTTAACACCATCCTCCGACCTGGTGAGTCAGCCACCCTCGGCTCGTCATTGCAGTTTCAATATTTCAATGACAGCAGCTCGCCTCCATCCAGGGCTGCAGAACTCGGAAAGCCATCACTCCGCCCCGGATGCTTCCTGCCGCTGCAACTGCCGCAGGCTCCCATCAATCAACAGGAGCACATGGCCTTGCTGGCCGAGCTAAACCAGGCCATGGCCGCGGTGTGGCAGAAGCCCTTACCCCTGAGCCCTGGCGCTCACGCGGTGCACGCTGCGCACGACCGCGAAGACCATCCGCAAGAGCACGAATCCGACCTCATGGAGGCGGCCACCAGCCGTGCCTCCATCATCGCCATGCGCCTGGCCCTCCTCTTCGCCGCGACTCAAGGGTCCACGGAGATCTCCGAAGCCGACATGCAGGGCGCCTGGGATGTGATGGCCTACAACCAGGCCGTCGTGGCCCGGCTGCTCCATTTCCTCCAGGACAGCAACTGGTGCTTCCGCCACTGCGCCAAGTTGTTCCGGACGTTCTTCCGGTGGCACTCCGTACGGCCCTGGCGATTGAAGTGTTCAAGGAGCTGGCTCACCCGCACGGCATCGCTCAGGACGAGACAGGCGGCCTCCCCTCCACAGCGGCTCGCACGCGTCCAGGCCCGAATGGCGCAGACGTCAGGCCCGCTCCTGAACACCGTCAGCCCCTTCCACATCGTTCCCGTTGCCCTCCGGCGGCCATGTGGTATAGAGCCGCCCCGAAGCGCGACGTACCCGTCCCGTTGTCAAAGCTGTTGCACGGACACCGGGCGAGCAGGTAGGAAAGCAGTGGAAGCTCCGCAGTAAAAGCCGTAGGTTGCATCCTACTTACGGCCAGGTAGCTCACCTGGTTAGAGCGGCGGTCTCATAATCCGCAGGTAGTCAGTTCAAGTCTGACCCTGGCCACTACCCCGGCGTCACCTCACGGTGACACCGGGGTTTTTCTTTTCAGCCCGTCGACTCCAGCATCCACACGTGGCCGTCGGGGTCCTTGAATGTCCCCGAGTAGCCCCAGGGCTTCTGGCCCGGCTCGGACGGGATGTCGGCGCCCGCCGCCCGGGCCTTGGCGACGAACGCGTCCACCTGAGCCTCCGTCTCCAGGGACAGGCTCAGGATGCACTCCGAGACACCCTGCTCCGCGACCGTGTTGCCCCCCGCCACCCAGCCGAAGCCCCCGGTGGGGATGAGCATCAGGCTGACGCCCGCGTTGAGCGCGAAGTGCACCGGCTCCGGCATGGAGCCATCCGCCGTCTCCGCGACGAGGCGGAAGCCGAGCCCCTCCCGGTAGAAGCGAAAGGCCCGCGCCAGGTCCCGCGTCGGCAGACTCACGACGACATGGGGACCGCGCGGTGCCAGGTCCTGCGGAGAAGCTTGCGAAGCCACGATGACCTCCAGGAAATGGGTTTCCTGGGCGTAGACGCCCTTGAGCGCCCGGAATCATCGCCGGCCCACACGAAAACGGGCCGGGGTTCTACAGCCCCCGGCCGGGTACGGCCTACTGGCAGTCGTTCAGCGGGAAGTTGTAGTCGCGGCGCGGCGTCTGGCCCGGCTCCTGGTTGATGGCCGCGACGCTCAGGTCGCTGTAGTTCACCGTCGTGCTGCTGCCGAGGACCATCTGCGTCCGCTGCACGCGCGTGGTCGACAGGATCACCTTGCCCAGGTAGTTGCCCGGCCGCACGCTGAAGCAGTTCAGGATGCGCGCGTCCACCGTGGACCGGCGGCACTGCTCGTACTGCCCCAGTACGAGGCGCGTCATGCCGTCGGGGGACTCGGAGTTCCGGTCCTCGTACGTATACGTGGCCTCGAAGCCAGTCTCCGTCTGGACGACTTCCAGGTACGAGCCGCCCTGGAACTCGTCACAGCGCAGCACCAGGTCGCCCACGACGCCCTGCTTCACCTCAACCGAGTCGCCCACCACTTCGGCGCCGGCCGTCGGGTCCTGCTGCTGCTCGCCGTTGCAGCCCGCGCCCAGGAGAGCGCTCATCAGAATCATCGCGGAGAATCGAATGGGGGAACGCATTGCAGCTCCTGAAGAAAGGTCCGGGTCATCCCGGACCTCGCACATAGGAGCTTTTCCCGAGATGGAGCGCAATGCACTTCTCCGTCACATCCCCCCATCCACACGCTGAGTCCCAGCGCTCACGGCATCCGCAGCGCCGTCCACAGCGACAGCGCGCCGAAGATGAAGAAGAGGCTGGCGGCGGCCCAGCGCACCCAGGCCATCTGCACGCGTCCCGCGAGCCGGTCGCCCAGAAACACCGCGAGCCCGTCGGACAGCATCATTCCGGCGGTGGTGCCCAGCGTCACAATCACCGGCGCCTGGTAGCGCGCGGCCACGGCCATGGTGGCGAACTGCGTCTTGTCTCCCATCTCCGCGAGGAAGAAGAGGACGACGGTGGTGAGGAAGGCCCCAAAGCGCGGCGGCTTGGCCCCCTCCTCGTCCAGCGTGTCCGGCTTGAGCGTCCACAGGCCGAAGCCGATGAAGAGCACCGCCAGCAGCAGTGCCATCCACTTCGCCGGGACGTGCGTGGACACCCAGCTCCCCACGCTGGAGGCCAGCGCATGGTTGGCGATGGTGGCGACGAAGATGCCCGCCAACACGTGCCACGGCTTGCGAAACCGCGTGGCCAGGGAGAACGCGAGCAACTGCGTCTTGTCCCCCATCTCACTGGCGGCCACCAACACGAACGAACCCACGAGCGCTTCCAGCATGACCACCCCTCGCAACATCAGGGCCGGGGTTCAGACTCGTGGGAGACGCCAGGGCAGCACGCGCGCACGACGGACCTCGGCCAGGAAGAATCGACAATCCCTGTCCGAAGGTCTCGTTCGTCTCGCGAACATCACGAGGTGGGGGCCCGGGCCGTTTCCGGCCAGTGTGTCGAGCTTCCCGCCGCCAGCACCGCTGGCGTGAACTACTCCCCTAAGGCAAGCCGCGAAGTAGCAGCGAGCTGTCACCCTGTCAACGCGAGGTGCGGCGCGGCTCGCGTGCCCGGCCACCGGCGCATTTTTTGACGGCGTGCCTGTCCGCCCGCCTAATGCCGCGGACAGGCAGGTAGCGGCCTGTAGCAGCTACGCCCGGAGGAAGTCCGATGCAGGATGGAAGCGCCAGTCCCCTGAGCCCCGAGGCTCCGTCGTCCCCGGCGGCCACGGAAGTGTCTGTCGATGTCCGTGGCCCGGACGCCGACATTGTCTCCACCCACGTCCTGGTCCCCGAGGAGCAGGTCCAGAAGCTGCGCGAGCTGGCGCGGCGGACCCGCATCCACCAGAGCGAGTACCTGCGCGAGGCCGTGGATGACCTGCTCGGCAAGTACGGCCGGGGCACGCCCAAGGAGGAAGGCCAGTCATGAGGGGAGCCGCTGTCGCGCCTCGCGTGTCGCTCCTTCCTCGCACGCTCGAGCTGATGCCCGCCGCGATGCTGCGCGACGCCGACGCGGTCCGCACGCCTCGCACCCGCCTGGCCGCCGAGCGGCCGGCCTCCATTCGTGAAGCCATCATCCGTTGGCTGGACCACGAACTCTGACACACCGCGTCCGGCCCCCACTTGGAGGCCGGACGTGATGCCGGGGTAGGCTCCGCAAATCCTTTCACCAGGAGCCCCACACCCCATGCGTCTCCCCATTGTCAGCGCCGCACTTGCGCTCGCCGCCGCCGGCTGCGCCACCTCCGGCTTCGACAAGCTCTACCCGGGCATGTCGTCCCACCAGGTCGTCGAAGCCATGGGCTCCGGCCCCACGCGCGCGCAGGAATTCCCAGACAGCTCCACCGCCTGGTACTACGGCGACGACCGCTGCGTGCTGATGCGCGAGGACAAGGTCGTCGCCAAGGCCACGTCCGAGGACAACGCCACCATCAACACGCCCGTCGTCTCCGTGCGCGACACCTCGAAGGCGCTCTGCGCGCCCGAAGGACACGCCTCCGCGGAGAAGCGGGAGCAGACCATCGACACCCCCTTCGGCAGCCTCAAGGGCAACATCGACCCGAAGGCCGCCGTGGAGAAGGTGAAGAGCGTGGTGACGGGCAAGAGCAGCGACCCCGCCCCCGCCGCGAAGACGGAAGGCGCACCCTCCGAGACGGAGGAGGCCAACCTGGACCCGTATTGATCGTCACGGCTGCCGGGCCCGGCGCACGCGGCCCCGCGCCCCTGACTCAGGCAGACGGCGCGGTGGCCTCGCCTTCCTTGTCGTCCAGCTTGCCGGCGATGTCCTTGAACGACAGGTGCCCCATGGACAGCAGGATGAGGCCCAAGCCCACCTGCTGCACCGTCTGGCATAGCCACATCACGTTGGCGTAGGCCAGCCCGCTGGCGTTCACCGCCGCGGCCGGCAGGAAGAGGCTCAGGCCCACCTTCGTCGCCGCCTGGAAGGTGCCCATCATGCCGGGCGCCGCGGGAATCATCAGCCCCACCACCAGCACGCCCAGCACCACGTAGGCCTGGAAGAGCGTCAGGTCCATGGGCTCGCAGACGGTGCCCGGCGCCGCGCCCGAGCAGTCAAAGGCGTTGGCCAGCATGGACATGCCCGCGCCATTCACGCCCCAGTACAGCGCCGTGTAGAGGAAGAAGAGCGCGACCTGCCGCCCCTTCGGGAGCTGCCGCATGGCGCCCACGAAGGTGTCGACGATGTCCGCCACCTTGTCCGCCACCTGCGGCGCCAGCCGGCCCACCGTGGCGCGGACCAGGTTCACCGTGCGCTGCTGCTGCCACAGGCCGAAGAGGAGGAACGCCAGGCCGCCGCCGAACACCGCGAACATCAGCCACGAGCCCAGCTTGACGTACCGAATCTCCGGCGTCTCGGTGGGGACGAAGAAGAGCAGCACCCGCAGCATCAACGCCACGAAGAGGCCGTCCACGATGCGCTCCAGCACCACCGACGTCATGGCCGCGCTGCGGCGGATGCCACTGCGCTGCGCGATGAGGAAGGGCCGCGCGAACTCTCCCAGACGGAAGGGCAGCACCAGCAGCATCATGAAGCCGATGCCCGACGCCTCGTTCAGCTTGCGGAAAGGGACCTGCTCCAGCCCCGACAGCAAGCACCCCCAGCGCAGGGTGCGGAACAGGTGGATGGCCAGCAAGCAGCCCAAGTACGGAATCAGCCACACGTAGTTGGCCGACTTCAGGCTGGCCAGCTGCGTGGCCCAATCCGTGTCCCGGAAGGCCCACCACATGAAGAGGAAGGTGACCAGGAGGCTGGCCAGGAGTTTGACGGCACGTTTCACGGCGGCCGGGTATACCGTCAGTCCGGGTCGGACTCCAGCGACTCACCGGCCAACAGGCTCGCGGGGTTGTCCCTCATGAGACGGACATAGGCCGCGTCCCCTGCCCTGCTCCGCAGCTCCGCCAGCGAGCGACCCACCCAGTCCCGGGCCCCCACCGGGCCATGCAGGTCCGTGGCCCCCACGGCGTAGAGCCCGTCGTCCAGGAAGGCGCGGGACAGCTTCTTCGCCGTGCCGCCATAGCGCCCGATGAGCGCTCCGATATCCAGTTGCAACAGTGCCCCAGCTCGCACGGCCTCCGCGGCGCGGCCCTTGCGCTCGAACTCCAGGCAGCGCTCGGGGTGCGCCAGCAGCGGCACCACGCCCTTGGTGCGGAGGCGGAAGAGGATGTCCGGCAGCGCGGGGACCGGCGCGGTGTAGGGCAGCTCGACGAGCACGTAGCGGCCCGGTCCCAGCTTGCGCGCCTGGGGCGTGCCAATCCCGCGCAGGAAGGCATCGTCCAGCACGTTCTCCGCGTTGCGGCCCAGCGTCAGGGGGATGCGCTCGCGCGCCAGGGCCTCCGCCAGCTCCGCGCGGCGCGCGTCCACCACCTCCACGGGGGCATATTCAGGGCGCGCATGGGGACTGGGCGCGACGGTGGAGAAGCCAAGGTCGACCAGCGCGCGCGCCATCTCCAGCGCGTCCTCCAGGGTGCGTGCCCCATCATCCACACCGGGCAGCAGGTGACAGTGCAGGTCGACGAAGCCGCTCATGCGTCGCCGCGCTGGCGATCCGGGTGGCTGTCGGTGGGCAGTTCGTCCTCCTGCTCATCCGCTTGCCGGTCGGGCACGCGGTACTCCTCCCCCAGCCACCGGCCGAGGTCCACGGCGCGGCAGCGCTTGGAGCAGAAGGGAAAAGCAGCGTTCTCCGTGCGCGGAGGAACGGGCTTCTGGCAGATGGCACACGTCAGGGAGCTCATGATGGTCGGTGTTCTAGATAAGCGTTGACGCTCTCGCGAGCCAGGATGTTTCGTGCCCGCCATTCCGCTGGAGGTCCCCGCCATGAAGGTCCTGCGCATCACCCGCCCGGGAGGGCCCGAGGTCCTCGCCGAGGAAGAACGTCCCGACCCCGTTCCAGGCCCGGGTGAAATCCGGGTCCGGGTGCGGGCCTCCGCGCTCAACCGCGCGGACCTTCTGCAGCTTCGTGGTCACTACCCTGCCCCGCCGGACGTGGCGCCGGACGTCCCGGGCCTGGAGTACGCGGGCGAGGTGGTGGCCGTGGGCCCGCGCGCCCGGCGCTTCCAGCCCGGCGACCGCGTCATGGGGCTGGTGGGCGGAGGCGCGTGGTCGGAGCTGCTCGTCACCCACGAGCGCGAGGCGATGCCCGTCCCTGACGGCATGGACTTCACGGACGCGGCGGCCATCCCGGAGGCGTACCTCACCGCGTTCGACGCGCTGGTGCTCCAGGGCGAGCTCCAGCCCGGTGAGACGGTGCTCGTGCACGCGGTGGCCAGCGGCGTGG